>NZ_JAMYLZ010000003.1:0-431205 GCF_040318315.1 Mesorhizobium sp. M1227 | reverse complement strand
TCGCGTCATCCGATGCTGGCCTCCACTCCAGCCAGCATCTTGAATCACAAAACCGACTGATCCGGAATCCCCTTCGATTCCGTCAAATCAGGAACCGCTCTAGGATGACGAAACGACAGGCTTCGGCTGATCCCCAAGCGGAGCGATGTACCCGGAATCAGATCACCGCGGCGACACCGTGCAGGATCGGCTGCAGGCGCACCAGGCCGATATCCTCGCGTTCGAAGCGGCTGCCGACCTTGGTCAGCTTGGCCAGCACCTGCTCGCCTTCGTCGGGTCCGATCGGCGCGATGACGATGCCGCCGCTCGACAATTGGTCGAGGAGAAAGCGCGGCAGGCTGTCGAAGGCCGCCCAGGCTACGATGCGGTCGAACGGCGCTTCGTTGGCCAGCCCGTTGGAACCGTCCGCCTGGCGCACGATGACATTGCCGATGGCGAGCGCCTCGAGCCGCTGCCGGGCCTGTTCGGCCAGCGTCTTGTAACGGTCGATGGTGACGATCCGCGCGGCAAGCCGCGACATCACCGCCGCCGTGTAGCCGGATCCGGTGCCGATCTCGAGCACCCGGTTGCCCGGCTCGATGGCAAGTGCCGCGATCACCGCCGCCTGCAGGTCGGCGCCTTCGATGGCCTCGCCGCATTCGATCGGCAGCATACGGTCCGACCAGGCTATCGAGTGGAAATGCGGAGACAGAAAGCCGCGCCGCGGCGTCGCCTCGAAGGCGGCGATAAGCGCCTTCGGCACCGTCCCCCTGCCGCGCAGGCGAAGCAGGAAGGCAGCGAAACCTTCGCGCTCGTCGACCGTTGCAGCGTGGTTCAAGTTCATGCGAGCGCCTTGGCCAGTTGATCGCGGATTTCATGCGCGGTGAGATCGAGCTGCAGCGGCGTCACCGACACCAGCCGATTGCGCAACGCATTGAGGTCGGTGCCTTGCTTGCCCTCGACTGGCTCGCGGCCGAAGCGCAGCCAGTAGTAAGGCAGGCCGCGCCCGTCGCGCCGCTCGTCGACCCACAGGCTGTGGACCAGCTTGCCCTGCGAAGTGACTACAGTTCCGGCGATTTCTTCCGGCGCACAGTTCGGAAAATTGATGTTGAGCAGCACGTCGTCCGGCAACGGCACGGCGACGAGCTTTTCGAGCAGGGCAGGCGCCAGCGCTTCGGTGGTCTCGTAGGGAACGACGCGGTCCTCGCCGACATAGGAATAGGCCTGGCTGATGGCGATCGATCGCACGCCGAGCAGCGCGCCTTCCATGGCGCCGGCGACCGTGCCCGAATAGGTGACGTCGTCGGCGATGTTGGCGCCGGAATTGACGCCGGACAGGATCAGGTCAGGCGCTGCGGGCAGGATCTTCTTCACGCCCATGATGACACAGTCGGTCGGCGTTCCGCGCACCGCAAAGTGCTTTTCGCCGATTTTCCTGAGCCGCAGCGGCTCCGAGATCGACAGCGAATGCGCATAGCCGGACTGATCCTGTTCCGGTGCCACCACCCAGACGTCGTCCGACAGCGTGCGCGCGATGCGTTCGAGTGATGCAAGGCCTTCGGCATGGATGCCGTCGTCGTTGGTCAGAAGGATGCGCATTATTTCGATTCGATCTTTTCCAGACCGCCCATGTAAGGCCGAAGCGCTTCAGGAATGGTTACGCTGCCGTCCTCGTTCTGATAATTTTCGATGACGGCAATGAGCGCGCGGCCGACGGCGGTGCCCGAACCGTTCAGCGTGTGGACGAAGCGGTTGCCCTTGCCGTCCTTGTCCTTGTAGCGGGCGTCCATGCGCCGCGCCTGGAAATCGCCGCATACCGAGCACGAAGAAATCTCGCGATACGCGTTCTGGCCGGGCAGCCAGACCTCGATGTCGTATGTCTTGCGCGCGCCAAAGCCCATGTCGCCGGTGCACAGCGTCATGGTGCGGAACGGCAGGCCGAGCCGCTTCAGCACCTCCTCGGCGCATTCGGTCATGCGCTCATGCTCGGCAACCGAAGTCTCCTGGTCGGTGATCGACACCAGCTCGACCTTGTAGAACTGGTGCTGGCGCAGCATGCCGCGCGTGTCGCGCCCGGCCGAGCCCGCCTCGGAGCGGAAGCACGGCGTCAGCGCCGTATAGCGCAGCGGCAGTTGTTCGTGCGGCATGATCTCGTCGCGAACGAGATTGGTGAGCGGCACTTCGGCGGTTGGGATGAGGTAGAAGGGAACAGGAACGTCAATTGGTTCATGAGGGTCGCGCTCGTGCAATCGGAGTTCTGTCCCGAGGAACGCCTCTATCGCTTTACCTACGTATTGAATTTGTTCCTCTCTCATTTGCTCAATTGGTGGAAAATTTCCGTGCGGATATTTCCGTCGGTAGGCCGATAAAAATTCCTCAGTAGCTCGAGCCATTGTGGGGCGCAAATCTTCGATAGATGCGGACTTTTCAGTTTTGAAAAGATCGCCTTCGAACTTTGGAAGTTGGCCCGTGCCAAACATTGTCTCAGCATTCACCATCAACGGCGGCTGGATCTCTACATAGCCGTGCTCGGTGGTGTGCAGATCCAGCATGAACTGGCCGAGCGCGCGTTCCATCCGCGCCAGGCCGCTTTTGAGCACGGTGAAGCGCGAGCCGGAAAGCCGTGCTGCCCGCGCGAAATCCATCATGCCGAGCGCTTCGCCGATCTCGAAATGCTCCTTCACCCAGTTCGGCCGCGTCGGCACCTTGCCGACGACGCGTTTGACGACGTTGTCGTGCTCGTCCTTGCCGACCGGCACGTCGTCGAACGGCACGTTTGGCAGCACTGCCAACGCATCGTTCAGCGCCTTGTCGAGCTCGCGCTCGCGCGCCTCGCCATTCTGGATGAAGGCCTTGATCTCGCCGACCTCGGCCTTCAGCCTTTCGGCAAGAGCTGCATCGCCCGAGCGCATGGCATTGCCGATCTCCTTCGATGCGGCGTTGCGGCGTTCCTGCCTGGTCTGCAGCTCGGTCAGATGCTCGCGCCGCGCCTCATCCGCGGCGATAATGTCGTCGACCGTGGACTGCGCATCCCCGGCCGACCACGAGCGCTTCTGGAGCGCTTCGACAAGGGCCCTCGGGTTGTCGCGAATCCATTTGATGTCAAGCATGGTCTGTTCGTCCTCGGCACGGCGGTTTCGGGGCAAGGAAATGCCCAAAACAAAGACCAGAGGGCGTAAACCGCATCGATACAAGACGTCAAGGCAGAGTTCCTTCGCGCCGACCTCAGGTAGGCAGCACGCGCAACGTTCGATCGAAAGAACCCTGGAAACAAAAACCCGCCTCGAGAGGCGGGTTTTTGGAGCCAATTGGCACCATACTTAAATTAGTAGCATAGCTGCCGGCACAAAGCAAGAACAAAGTTGCTGCGGCCGGCAAAAAGATGCCAGCCGGTCAACCCCACCTACGTCGAAGACGCGTCCGCCGGCTTTTCGGCCACCTCTTCGGTGGCGTCCTGCTTTTCGCGGGCCACACGGTCGCGCTCCTTGCTGCGTTCGATCAGCCGGGCCGACCAGATCGAGACCTCGTAGAGCAGGATCGTCGGAATGGCGAGGCCGATCTGGCTCATCGGGTCGGGCGGCGTCAGCACCGCCGCCACCACAAAGGCGATGACGATCGCCCATTTGCGCTTCTCGGCCAGGGCCGTTGACGACAGCATGCCGACCCGCGTCATCAGGCTTGTCACCACCGGCAGCTGGAACACCAGGCCGAAGGAGAAGATCAGCGTCATGATCAGGCTGAGATATTCGGACACTTTCGGCAGCAGCGAAATCTGCACCTGGTCGTTGGTGCCGGTCTGCTGCATGGCGAGGAAGAACCACATCACCATCGGCGTGAAGAAGAAATAGACCAGCGACGCGCCCATCAGGAACAGGATCGGCGAGGCGATCAGGAACGGCAGGAAGGCGTTGCGCTCGTTTTTGTAGAGGCCGGGCGCGATGAATTTGTAGATCTGCGTGGCGATCAGCGGAAAGGCGATGACCATGCCGCCGAACATGGCGAGCTTGACCTGGGTAAAGAAGAACTCCTGTGGCGCCGTATAGATCAGCTCGACCTTGTGCGGGTCGAGCCCGGCCCATTGGGTCGCCCATCTGAACGGAATGACCAGAAGGTTGAACAGCCGCTTGGCGAAAAAGAAGCAGACCAGGAAGGCAACAAAAAAACCGCCGATCGACCAGATCAGCCGCCGGCGCAACTCGATCAGGTGCTCCATCAGCGGAGCCGACGATTTTTCTATCTCGTCCTTTTCCTTGTCCGAAACACTCACTTGGCGGCTCCCGCCGTTTTCCTGGCGGCCGGCTTCTTCGTTGCTGACGCCGGCTTCTTCGCTGCTGACGACTGCGCTTTTTGCTCAGCTTTTGCGGCAGCCTTTGGCGCAGCAGTCTTTGCCGGCTTGGCCGGCGCGGCGGCCGCGGCTTTTGCGGGCGCTGGCTTCTTCTTTGCCGCAGGTGCTTTTTTCGGCACGGCCGCTGCAGCCGTTTGCGCCTGCACTGCCGGCGCTACGACGGACTCGTCCGTCATCGCCGGAAAGATCGGCGTGGCCGGCGTCGGCTCCGGCGGGCTGACGCCGGGCATCGTCGTTGCGCCGTTCTTAAGCGGCTCGGCTGCCTGCTCCGTCGAAGCGGCGGCATCGACGGCCGGCTTGGGTTTCATCACTGCGTCGACGCCGGAACGGACGTCGGCGGCGGCCTGCTCGAATGGATTGAGCTGCTTCCTGATCTCGGCTGCCGGATTGAGGCTTCTCAGCGAATCGACCGACTTCTTGACGTCGTCGAGCTCGGCTTCCTTCAACGCGTCGTTGAACTGCCGCTGGAAATCGGACGCCATGGCGCGCAGCTTCGCCGTCGTGCGGCCGAAGGTGCGCAGCATGTTGGGCAAATCCTTGGGCCCGACGACCACGATCATGACGATCGCGATCACCAGCATCTCGGTCCAGCCGACTTCGAACATGGCTATACGTTCCGACTAAAGTTTGGGCTCAGCTTTTGCTGGCCTTTTCCTTCGGTACCGAAACGGTTTCGTCGGCACGGTGTTCAACGGTACGCTTGTCCTCGGCAGTCTCGTCGTCCGCCATGCCCTTCTTGAAGCTCTTGATGCCCTTGGCCATGTCGCCCATCAACTCGGGGATCTTGCCGCGGCCGAACACCAGCAGCACGATCACCAGAACGATCATCCAGTGCCAAATCGAAAATGAACCCATAGCAAATCTCTCTCGAACGGTTTCCCAGACGCTGATCTATGCGCTTTCGGGTTCGGATTCAAACAGAACTGCGACAGAGTTCATGAATGAGTCGCCGAAGTCACGCACTTTCGGCACGGCGGCCCGCTACCAATCGGCGCAGTTCCATCCTGCCTGTGGCTTTAAGATGGCGCTCGGCTCAATCTTCCGTGACGCGCGGCGTCAAAAGGCCGAGTTCTTCGAGGTCGATGTCGGTCAGCGGATCCTCGTCGTCGGTGAGCGCATCGGCGTCGGCCGGCGGCAGCGGCACCGAGAAATTCGACGGCATGCGGCCGGACAGCAGCCCGGCACCCTTCAATTCCTCCATGCCGGGGAGATCGCGTATCTCCTCCAGTGCGAAATGGTCGAGGAAAATGTCGGTGGTGCCATAAGTGACGGGACGGCCGGGCGTGCGACGCCGGCCGCGCATCCTCACCCATTCGGTCTCCATCAGCGTGTCGAGCGTCCCCTTTGACGTCTCGACGCCGCGGATGTCCTCGATCTCGGCGCGCGTTACCGGCTGGTGGTAGGCGATGATCGCCAGCACTTCGAGGGCGGCGCGGGACAGCTTGCGCTGCTGCACCGTGTCACGGCTCATCAGGAAGGCGAGGTCGCCGGCGGTGCGAAACGCCCAGGCATCGCCGACGCGCACCAGATTGACGCCGCGCCGCGCATAGATCTGCTGCAGTTCGGCCATTGCCGCGGCAATGTTGATGCCGTCGGGCAGTCGCGAAGTGAGCTGTTTTTCGCTGACCGGCTCGGCGCTGGCGAATACGATCGCCTCGGCCATCCTTACGGCCTCCGCCATATGCAGCCGCTCGCCAGGATTCCGCGACAAATTCTGCCCCTGATTTTGTGCCGGGTTTTCGGCGACCGCGCCTTGCTCGGCGTCGTCGTCGACCTTGAACGGAATGACCGAAGCGTTGGCGCGTTCGTTCATGGTGTTACCTCGACTATCTTGATGGCCTGGGCGCGGTCGCGCAGATAAAGCGGCGCGAATACCTGGTCCTGCCGCATTTCCATCTTGCCTTCGCGCACCAGTTCCAGCGTCGCCGCAAACGAGCTGGCAACCGCGGTGCGCCGCTCTTCCGGGGCGGCCAGATATTCGACCAGGAAACTGTCGAGCGCCGTCCAGTCGCGTAGCGACCCGATCAGCCTGGTCAGCACGTCGCGCGCATCCTTGAGCGACCACACGCCGCGCCTGGCGATCGTCACATTGGTTATTGCCTGCTTCTGGCGCTGCTGGGCATAGGCGGTCAACAGGTCGTAGAGCGAGGCCGAATAGGCATTGCGCTTCTCGACGATGACCATTTCCGGCATGCCGCGTGCAAACACGTCGCGTCCGAGCCGGTTACGGTTGACCAGCCGTGCCGCCGCGTCGCGCATCGCCTCCAGCCGCTTCAGCCGGAACTGCAGCACCGCCGCCAGTTCCTCGCCGCTTTCGCCATCGTCGCCGGGCTGCTTGGGGATCAGGAGCTTCGACTTGAGAAACGCCAGCCACGCCGCCATCACCAGATAGTCAGCGGCAAGCTCCAGTCTCAGCGCCCTCACCTTCTCGACGAAGGCCAGATACTGTTCGGCCAGCGCCAGGATCGAGATGCGCGACAGGTCGACCTTCTGATTGCGGGCAAGATGCAGCAGAAGATCGAGCGGACCTTCGAAACCGGCCACATCGACGACCAACGCCGGATCGCCGGTCAGCCGGGAATCGTCGTTCTCGGCCCACAAGCGGTCCATCGGTGCGGCCTTGCCGGCCTTCAGGTCCAATGTTTCCGCCACTTCGCTTCCTTTGATGCTAGGCCACCGCGTCGAAATAACTGGCAAATTCGGCCCGAATCTCGGTCTCGTCCGCCACGTCGCGGTTCCTGATATAGGTCAGCGCCCGCTCCGCGCGCTCAAACGACTTGCCTTCCAGCCCGGTCGTGCGCGATGCAATGCCGGCCATCTCCTCGAACACGCCGTTGCAGTGAAGGACCAGATCGCAGCCCGCCGCAAGGATCGCGGCCGCCTTTGACGGGAAATCCCCAGAAAGTGCCTTCATCGAGGTGTCGTCGCTCATCAACAGGCCGTCGAAGCCGATTTCGTCGCGGATGATCTCTTCGATGACCTTGCCGGATGTGGTGGCCGGGTTCTTCGGGTCGATCGCGCTATAGACGACATGCGCCGTCATCGCCATCGGCAAATGCTTGAGCTCCCTGAACGGGGCAAAATCATGCCGCTGCAAGTCGCCGATCGAGGCGTCGACGGTCGGCAGTTCGAAATGCGTATCGGCGAAGGCCCGTCCATGACCGGGAATATGCTTCATCACCGGCAGCACGCCGCCCGCCATCAGGCCTTCCGCCGCGGCGCGACCCAATTCGATGACGGGGCGCGGCTCCTTGCCATAGGCGCGCGCGCCGATGACGTCGCTGGCGCCCTCGATCGGCACATCGAGCACCGGCAGGCAATCCGCCGTGATGCCGTAGCGCAGCAGGTCGAAGGCATGCAGCCGCGCCATCAGCCAGGCGGCACGGGTGCCGGCGTCATGGTCGTCGCGCCACAAGGCGCCGAGTGCGCCGGCAGCCGGATAGTTCGGCGCCAGCGGCGGCCGCAGGCGCTGCACCCGGCCGCCCTCCTGGTCGATGAATACCGGCGCGTCCGCACGCTCGACGCAGTCGCGCATGGCGGCGACCAGATCGCGGATCTGCTCGGTCTCGCCGATATTGCGCGCAAACAGGATGAAGCCCCACGGGCATTCGTTGCGATAGAAACGGATCTCGTCGCGGGTCAGTGATTTCCCGGCGCAGCCGAGGATCATGGATTTTGATTCGGTCATGCGGAACAGTTTAGAGCTTCGCGCCGACAAAGGGAATCGCCCCCAATTGCCTTCAGAGGTTTCCGTTGACGCAAAAAAGCCGGCGCGGACGCCGGCTTTTCGAGGGGTTTTGGTGGCTAGTGGGACACGAAGCAATTGCCGCCGGCAGCCTTGTAGCTGGTGCACAGTTTGATCGCCTCGTTGCGAGACTGCGCCGGAACGCGGACGCGGTAGAAGGTGCCCTTGCCGGCAATCTCGGCCTTGACGATGTTGGCGGTGCGGCCGGAAAGCACGCTGCCGTAGCGGCGCTGCAGATCCTGGTAAGTCGCCTGGGCGCTTTCGACTGTCGGCTGCGAAGCGATCTGTATCGACCACGAACCAGCCCCGGCCGCGGCCGGATCGATGGAAGCGACCTGATCGGGCTTGACCTCGCCGACCACGTCGACCGGCTGGTCGGACGGACGCTGCGGCGCCACCGGAACCGTGGCCGGGGTGCTGGCGGACTGCTTGCTGGCTGACGGCTTGGCTTCAGCCTTTGTGTCGGGCTTGGGCGCCGGCTGCAGCTTGGAGGTTTCGGCCTGATCGCCGCTCGCCTGATCGCCACTCGGCTGGTCGCCAATCTTCGGATCACTTGTGATTTGGTCGATCAGGGGCACGGTGCCGGTCGGCGCGGCGGCGTCGGCCTGGGCCGACGGAGCGACGTGCTGCGGCGCCGGATCGGCCGGCTCGGCAGCAGCCATCTGCGGGGCGGCAGGCGCCGGATCCTCGCGCGCCACCAGCGAACCGTCAGGTTTCACGACCATGGTCCGTACCTTGCGCGGCGCAACGGCGACGATCTCGGGGGTTGCACCCTTCTCGGCCTCCTGCAGAACCTGCGCGATGCGATCCTCGGACTTGGGCGCCGGTGCGGCGGCGGTTTCGGCAGCGCCAGCCACACTGGCGCCAAGCGTGCTGGAGTCAGACGCGCTGGTGCCGGGCGCATTGGTGCCAGCCCCGTCGGTGTCGGACGCCGCGGTGCCGGGCGCGTCGATATCGTCCGCGGCATCGGGGTCATTGGGCGAAAGATCGACGACGCGGCTCTCCGGTTCGTTGGCCTTCAGGTCCACAGGCTCTTCGGTGTTGGTGACCAGCTTCTGCTGAACCGGCTCGGCGGGCTTGGTGCCCTTGACCACAGCGTCATAAACCTTGTTGTCCTGGTTCGGCACGACGGTGCCGCCTGGATTTTCCGGCTTGATCTTGATCGGCCTGTTGTCGGCCTTGACGATAACCGGCGCATCGCCGCCGCTCTTGCCGCCGAGGGTCAACGCAAAGGCGCCAAGGCCTCCGGCGATCGCCACGGCGCCGACCACCGCACCTATCAGCAGCCCGCGCCTGCGCGGCTGCCTTTCGGCCCCGCGTTCGGCAAGGCCGGGAACCGACATCTCCTCGTCCAGTTCGGGATCGTAGTCGAGCTCATCGAAGGTGAAATCGTCTGCCTGCGAAACAGGCTGGCCGCCGGGCAATGGGCCCAGATCGAAACCGTCCGCTGCATCGGCATAGGAAGCGGCCGTCGCGCTGACGGGGGCTTCCGCAGGCTTGGCGCCATAGGCGCGCGTCTCGCTACGATCTTGCTTGTAGCCAGACGCGAAGCCGGCATCGTATTCATCGTCATAGCCAGCACTGCGCACCGGGGCAGGCGCTATATCCGTTGCATTCATTTCGGTGAGAAGGCTGGCAAAATCGGCATCGAGATCGTCGTAGGCGGGCGCCACCGGCTCGTCATCGTCGAAGTTGAGCTCCGGAATGTCGAGATCGTCCGCCAGCGCCACGACGCGCTCGGGCACGTCGACCGTCTCGACATCGGGCATCTCGTCATAGGCGGAAGGCTGTTGACGCGAAGTTGGTGCAGCTTCCGTGTAGGCGGGCCGATCTTCATAGGACGGCCTCTCTTCACGGGATGCCTGGCTTTCATAGGACGGCCTCTCTTCGACCGGTGCGGCCCGATAGGACGGCGTTGCAGCCGGCTGCGGCGGTGGTGCCGAACGCGCCGAAGCCATCGGCTGGCTTGCAAAAGCGGGCTGAGGCTGTGCGACCGGCGTCACGCGGCTCCACGAGCGGGCCGGCTCGGGCGGTGCGGCGCGTGTCGTCAGCCAGTTCAGCGCATCGAGCGGGTCTTCTTCGGCAGCAGCTGCCGCACTCTTGTCGGCGGAGTCATGATCCAGGCCGATATTCCTGGCGAAGTCGGCATCGAGCGCATCGCTGTCGAGATCATCCGCGGGTCCGGCAGCGGCTTCAACACCGAAATCCTCGCCTTCAAGCTCATCGAGGAGGACACTGCCAAGATCGGCGTCATCGGCGGCACTGGACTGCTGCGGCTCAGCGGGCTCGTGCTCGTCGAGTTCCCAATCCAGCTCGTCGACAACATGCACCGGTTCGTTGGCGACGTCTTTGACCGTCGCCATTGGCTGTTCAGCGGCCACTGCTGGCTTCTGAATTACCGGCGCGATAGTCTGCTGAACAGCCATCACGGGCTTCTGGGCAGTCTGCGGGCTTGTCTGAGGTTCGTTGACCGCTTGTGCCGGCCGTGTGCTCATCGCACCGAGCAGCGCGTTCAGTTCGTCCTCCAGGCTGCGTTCCTCGGCCACTGGGGCCGTCGGGACGACAGCGGCCGGCGCCGCTGGTTCGGCCGCAACCTGCGCCACGGGCTCTTCGGCTTCCTCGGCAGGCGCATCGTCGAAGCTCAGATCGAAATCGTCGTCGAACGCCGCTTCAGCGGCCGTGCCGGAAAGCCGGGCGGCCTCTGGCTCTTCGATCGACTGCTCTTCGATAAACTCTGGTTCTTCGATTTCGGCAGGCCCGTTCGAGCGAACGTCGAAGTCCATGTCGACATCGGCCATGGCATCATCGAAATGGCCGGCAAGATCCTCATCGGCCGAAACCGCCTCAACCGGCGATGCCGGGGCGGCGACGTTTTCCGCCGGCTCATGCTCGTCGAACATCAGCTCGTCTTCGAGCGAGCTTGCAACGGCATCGTCGAACTCGTCATCGAACGCAGGCGCGGCCGCTTGCGCGGCGGTTTCAACGGCGACGGTCTGCTCCATCGGCTCATGCTTGTCGAACATCAGCTCGTCTTCGAGCGAGCTTGCAACGGCATCGTCGAACTCGTTGTCGAACGCAGGCGCGGCCGCTTGCGCGGCGGTTTCAACGGCGACGGTCTGCTCCATCGGCTCATGCTCTTCGAGCATCATCTCGTCTTCGAGCGAACTTGCCACGGCATTGTCGAACTCATCGTCGAAGGCGGGCTCGTCGACCGGTTCGATCGCCTCGGCTGCGGCCTTGGGTTCATCCTCGCCGGTCACCGCGATCTTGGCCGTCACATCGTCGTCGTGCCGAAAATCCTGGTCGAGCGAGGCGGCAAGTTCGTCGTCACTCGAAAGGTCGTCCTCGAACGGCGACACGTCTTCGAGCGAGCCGGCGACGGCGTTATCGAACTCGTCGTCGAGCTCCGGCTCGACGGCGGGAGCGAACGCCCTTTCGTCGGCGGCAACAGGAGCGGCCGCAACAGGAGCAGCATCGTCCGCCGCATTGTCGTCGAACGCGAAATCCTGTTCGAACGAGGCAGCAAGCGCGTCCTCCATTTCGTCGGCGGCGGCCGGTTCGGGTGTCGACTCGCGAAGCTTGGCAGGGGAAGCATTGTCATTGGCGTCGGCGCCGAATTCGCCCATCAACTCCTTCTCGAGATCGATCTCGAAATCGCCCTCGTCCAGCGACGGTTCGGCGGCAGCGGTTTTCGGCTGTGCCGGCGTTTGCGGTTTGACCGGCTGGCGCGGGTCGAACCCCATGATCCTGGTCAGTTCCGCGAACGGATCATCGTTGGCGATGTCGTTGTGGTCGGCTGCTCTCAGCTGGGTTCTGTCTGCCATTATTGTTCCCGAACTCGCACTCATTCGGACGCCATGGACGTCGCGTAGGGTTGGCCCTTACCAGCGCAATGTGGGCAAAAGGTGACAGGTTTTTTACTCAAACCTAACGCATTTCGGTGGGCGCATTGGCTCCGATCAGCGTCAGGCCGGACGTCAAAACGTCCGAAACAGCCTGCACCAGCCCTAGTCTGGCATGCGTCAATTGTCGGTCGTTAACCTTAACAAAACGTAAGTCGGGATTATCGGTGCCCCGGTTCCAGTGTCCGTGGAAGCTGGAAGCGAGTTCGTAAAGGTAAAATGCCAGCCGGTGGGGCTCGAGCGCGAGCGCCGCGGCTTCGATCAGCCGAGGATATTCGGCGAGCTTCCTGATCAGGCCGATCTCGCCCTCGTCGGTCAGCAAAGCCACTTCGGCGGCCAGCTGGTTGCGGTCGAACATGGCCTCGCCCAATTGCTCGCTCGCCTGCCGGAACACCGAATGGCAGCGCGCCGAGGCGTACTGCACGTAGAACACCGGATTGTCCTTCGACTGCTCGGTCACCTTGGCGAAATCGAAGTCGAGCGGCGCGTCGTTCTTGCGGTAGAGCATCATGAAGCGGATCGGGTCGCGGCCAACCTCCTCGACCACTTCGCGCAAGGTCACGAACTCGCCGGACCGCTTCGACATGCGCACCGGCTCGCCGGCGCGAAACAGCCTGACCAGCTGGCAAAGCAGCACGGTAAGCTTGACCTCGTCGCCGGCAATCGCCCGGGCAAGCGCTTCCAGCCGTTTTACATAGCCGCCATGATCGGCACCAAGCACATAGATCAGATCGACGAAGCCGCGATCGACCTTGTCCTTGAGGTAGGCGACATCGGCGGCGAAATAGGTGAAGGTGCCGTCCGACTTGACCAGCGCCCGGTCCATGTCGTCGCCGACCGCGGTCGAGCGGAACAGCGTCTGCTCGCGGTCCTCCCAGTCGTCCGGCTTCTCGCCCTTGGGCGGCGGCAGCTTGCCCTTGTAGATGTGGCCCTTCAGCGTCAGGTCGCTGATCGCCGAGCGGATCTTCTTCGCATTGTTGGCATGCAGCGTCCGCTCGGAGAAGAAGACGTCGTGATGCACGTTGAGCAGCGCCAGATCCTCGCGGATCATCGCCATCATCGCATCGATCGTCCTGTCCTTGACGATGGCAAGCGCCTCTTCGTCCGGCATCTGCAGCAGGGAGCGGCCGAATTCGCTGGCCAGCGCCTGACCAACGGGGATCAGATAGTCGCCTGGATAAAGCCCGGCCGGAATGTCGCCGATCTCATCGCCGAGCGCTTCGCGGTAGCGCAGCATGACTGAGCGTCCGAGCACGTCGATCTGCGAACCGGCATCGTTGATGACGTATTCCTTGGTCACGTCGTAACCGGCGAACGCCATCAGATTGGCCAGCGCGTCGCCGACCACAGCACCCCGGCAATGGCCGACATGCATCGGGCCGGTCGGGTTGGCCGAGACATATTCGACATTGGTTTTCTTGCCGCCGCCGATAGTCGAGCGGCCGTAGTTGCGGCCTTCGCCGAGCAGCGCCGTCAGATGCGCCTGCCAGAAACCGTCCTTGAGCCTGAGATTGACGAAGCCCGGGCCGGCGATCTCGGCGGCCGCGATATCCTCGTCGGCGCGCAGCGCCTCGGCCAGCCTTTCGGCCAGCGCACGCGGGCTCTGGCCGGTCGGCTTGGCCAACACCATGGCAGCGTTGGTCGCGAGGTCGCCATGGCTGGCATCGCGCGGCGGCTCGACGGCGATGCGCGACAGGTCCGGCGACGCGCCATCCTTGTCTTTCAAATCAAGCGCTTCGACGGCCTTTATGATTCGCGCGTTGAAATCGGCGAAGATGTTCATTGCTATGGCTCTGACGGTTTTGCATGGATCCGGCGCGTTGGCCGGCAAAATCGCGCCCGCCCTAGCTCAAATCCGGCGTATGGTCAAACAAACGCCTGTGTTCCTTGAGCGCATAAGTGTCCGTCATGCCGGCCAGGAAATCGGCAACACTGCGCGCCTTGACGCGGTCCTCTGCCCGGTCGAGCCCTTCGCGCCAGCCATCCGGCATGGCGCGCGGATCGGCGAAATAGACGTCGAACAGGTCCCTGACGATCTGGTCGGCATCGGCGCGCACCCGCATGACCTCCGCATGCCGATAGAGGTGCTTGTAGAGAAAGGCCTTCAGCTCCTTTTCCGATGCGGCCGTGTCGGCGGAGAAGCTCACCATCGTCTCGCCGGCCGCCCTTACCGCTTCGGCGCTGCCGGGCTTGATGCGCGCCAGATTGGCCGTCGTCGAGACGATCACGTCCTCGACCATGATGGTGATCTGCCGGCGCATCAGCTCGTGGCCGGTGCGTACGTCATCGAGCGCCGGATAGCGCTGACGCACGCCCTTGAGGATCGACCCCGGCAGCGAGACGCCCTCCAGCATATCGAGCGTCAACAGCCCTGCCCTCAAGCCGTCATCGATGTCGTGGGTGTTGTAGGCTATGTCGTCGGCAATCGCCGCGCACTGCGCCTCGATACCGGCGAAGCGGTCGAGCTCGAGGTCGTGCAGTTCGGAATAGTCGCGGATCGCCTGCGGCACCGGCCCCTTCAGCCCTTTGCCCTTGGCATCGGTCAGCGGGCCATTGTGCTTGACCAGCCCCTCCAGCGTTTCCCAGGTGAGGTTCAGCCCGTCGAACTCGGCATAGCGCCGCTCCAGCCGCGTCACCACGCGCAGCGACTGTGCATTGTGGTCGAAGCCGCCCCAGGCGGCCATCTTGTCGTTCAGCGCGTCCTCGCCGGTATGGCCGAAGGGCGTGTGGCCGAAGTCGTGCACCAGGGCCACCGCCTCGGCCAGGTCCTCGTCGCCGCGCAGCGCCCGCGCCAGAGCGCGTGCGATTTGCGCCACCTCGATCGAATGCGTCAGCCTCGTGCGGTAATGGTCGCCTTCGTGCGCGACGAACACTTGCGTCTTGTGCTTCAGCCGGCGGAACGCCGTCGAATGGATGATGCGGTCGCGGTCGCGCTGGAAGGGCGTGCGCGTCGGGCTTTCCACCTCGTCGAACAGCCGCCCGCGCGACTTCGCCGGGTCGCTGGCATAGGCCGCGCGCGGCCGATAGCCGAATCCGATGTCGCCCAACTCATTGGTCATAGCGTATGCCGCAGTTGACTTGCCCCGTCGCGCTTCATACCTATCATACGAAACCGAAAGCAAGGTGACGCCCATGGGCGCTGATGCCAAGACCGCCATGAAAGTCGAGATGACCGACGCCGCCGCCAGGCGGATCGCCAAGATTGTGGCGAGCGAAGCCGGCAAGACGGCCCTGCGCGTTTCGGTCGAGGGCGGCGGCTGTTCCGGCTTCTCCTACAAGTTCGACCTGGTCGACAGGCGCAATGACGACGACGTCGCCATCGAGAAGGACGGCGCCACCGTGCTGATCGACGACCTGTCGCTGGTCTATATGGGCGGCTCGGTGATCGATTTCGTCGACGATCTGATGGGCCAGTCGTTCCAGATCAGAAACCCCAATGCGGTCGCCTCCTGCGGCTGCGGCACCAGCTTCTCGATCTAGAAATGCCCGACATCGGCGCGGTCCGTCAGGTCGCGCTTTCCGCCGGGCGCGACCTCGATGCGACGCTGGCGTTCTGGCGCGAGGTGCTCGGCATGAACCTGCATGCGCGTTTCGATCCGCCGGGCATCGCCTTTATCATGGCCGGTGACGTGCGCCTGCTTTTCACCGACGGCCTGCCTGCCGGCACCGTCTATCTCGACATATCGGGCCTCGACGAGTTCCACGCTTCGGCAAGGGCCGCCGGTGTTCCCTTCACCGCGCCGCCGGCGCTCGTCCATCGCGACACCGAAGGCCTGTTCGGCCAGGCGGGGGAAAGCGAATGGATGGCCTTCCTAAAGGACCCGGCAGGCAATACGATCGGCCTTGTCGAACGTCATCCACCGGATCGCTAGTCTCCGGACCACCAGCCTATCGAGGCCGTCATGAAAATCGTCACCTGGAACATCAACGGCGTTCGCGCCCGCATCGGCAATTTGACCCATTGGCTGACGGAAAGCGCGCCCGACATCGCCTGCCTGCAGGAGATCAAGACGGTCGACGAGCAGTTTCCCCGCGCCGAGATCGAGGCGCTCGGCTACAATGTCGAGACTTACGGCCAAAAAGGCTTCAACGGCGTCGCCATCCTGTCGAAGCTGCGTTTCGACGAGGTCAATCGCGGTTTGCCGGGCGACGATGCCGACGAGCAGGCGCGTTTCATCGAGGGCGTGTTCTCGACCGACAAGGGCGCCTTGCGCGTTGCCTCGATCTATCTGCCGAACGGCAACCCGATCGACGACGAGAAGAAGTTCTCCTACAAGCTTTCCTGGATGGCGCGACTTGAGCGCTGGGCCGAGGAGCGGCTTGCTCTGGAAGAGCCGCTGGTCCTGGCCGGCGACTACAATGTCATTCCCGAGCCGATCGACGCGAAGTATCCGGAAAACTGGCTAAGCGATGCACTGTTCCAGCCCGCGACGCGGCAAGCGTTCCGGCGGCTGAAGAATCTCGGCTTCACCGAAGCCGTGCGTGCCGTCACCGACGCCTCGGACATTTTTACGTTCTGGGACTATCAGGCCGGCGCCTGGCAGAAGAACAACGGCATCCGCATTGACCACCTGCTTCTGTCGCCCGAAGCCGCCAACTGGTTTTCCTCGGCTTCGATCGAAAAACAGGTGCGCGCCTGGGAAAAACCCTCCGACCACGTGCCGGTGGCGATCGATCTGGCGCTGCAGCCGGCCTGACCGGAGCTGCTGTCCGGCGGCACATTGATAAGTTGACCTCTTATCGCCACAAATCGCGCGCTTAATGAGAAATCATCATGGTGGCTGGGGTTCCCATGACTACTCGATTTGCACTCTGCCCGATCGGCTGCGCGCTTGCGATGGCGGTGGCGACGCCGGCTTTTGCCGATGCAGAGTGCCTGGCTAACGGCAAATCATTCCAGATCGGCCGGGTCGCCTGCCTGACGCTTGCCGGCCAAAGCTACCTCGCCCGTTGCGAGATGGTGCTCAACAACACATCCTGGACAAAGCAGCGGGATGGCTGCCCGGAGAACACGCTGGCCCCACATCTGCAGGGCACGCCGATCTCAACACCGGCGCCCAGCCGCATGCCGGCGGAACCGACCGACAATTGATCTAAAAACGGAAATTCTGCCGACCTATTGGTCGCCGCCACCCTTGGTGAGGATGTCGTCGGCCAGCGAGATCGCGGTGCGGCGGTCGGCTTCGCCGGCGGCTGCAAACGCTTCTTCCTGCATGCCGCGGATCCATGGCTGGTCGGCGGGTGAGGCCCGTTCGAGCGCCGCGGTCATCATCGCCAGCCCCCGCACGATCTTGCCGCTTTGGAAAAGCAGGTTGCCGAGCGTCGCCTGCGCGCCCGCATGGCCCTTTTCGGCCGCCAGCTGGAACCAGCGTCCGGCCTGCTTGACGCTGGCCTTGACGCCGCCCTCACCCTTGAGGAACATCTGGCCCATCTCGAACTGGGCGTTCGGGTTGCGGTAGTTGGCGGCGGCGCGCATGTAATATTCCTGGGCCGCCACCTCGTTCTCCTCGACGGGGCTGCCGGGAATGCCCTTCCTCAGATAGTCGCCAAGCGCCACCAGCGCGTCCGAAACATAGCTTTCCTCGGGCGAACCGGGCTCGACATCCTGGTCGACGATCTCGCTGAAGAACTTGAACGCCGCGTAGTCGTCTCGCGCCACGCCATCGCCTTCGGCATACATGCGCGCAAGCTTCCAGGTGGCGCCGATCTGGCCGTTCTCTGCGGCATATTTATAGGCTTCCGCGGCCTGCTCCTTATGGCCGTTCTTGTAGGCGGAAAAGCCGAACTGGAACACCGCCCACGGGCTCGACTGCGGCTTCACGCCGGTCTTGTCGTCGAACACCTTGTCGTCGAAGGCCATGGCCTGGCCGACGGCGCCCAAGGTCGCGCCAAACGTGGCGAGCGCAACCAGTGCCGAAAGGACAGACGACCTCAACAACTCAGATGTCCGCATAGCAGTGTGTTTCTTTGGCACCGCCGGGATGGGTGACCGCGCCGTCGCGGGCAGGTCCGACCGTCTGTGCGTATTTCCAGATCGCGCCCGACTGATAGTCGGTCGTGCGCGCCTTCCATGATTTTGCCCTCGCCGCCAGTTCGGCCTTGGACAATGCAACCTCGATCGTGCCGTTCACCGCATCGATCGAGATCAAGTCGCCATCCCTAAGCAGCCCGATCGGGCCGCCCACTGCCGCTTCCGGCCCGACATGGCCGATGCAGAAACCGCGCGTTGCGCCCGAAAAACGCCCGTCGGTGATGAGCGCTACCTTGCCGCCCATGCCCTGGCCGTAGAGAGCCGCCGTCGTCGACAGCATTTCGCGCATGCCCGGGCCGCCGCGCGGACCCTCGTAACGGATGACGAGAACCTCGCCTTCGCTATAGTTACGGTGCGTAACAGCCTCGAAACATTCCTCTTCCGAATCGAAGCAGCGTGCCGGACCCGAGAATTTGAGTTCCGCCATGCCTGCGACCTTCACGATCGCGCCTTCGGGGGCAAGGTTACCCTTCAAGCCCACGACCCCGCCGGTCTGGGTAATCGGCCTATTGGCGGGACGGACCACATCCTGGCTGTCATTCCAGGAAACATGTTCCATATTTTCGGCCAAAGTGCGGCCGGTCACCGTCAGGCAATCGCCGTGAAGATAGCCATGGTCGAGCAGCGTCTTCATCAAGAGCGGAATGCCGCCGGCCTCGAACATGTCCTTGGCGACGTATTTGCCGCCCGGCTTGAGGTCGGCGATATAGGGTGTTTTCTCGAATATCTTGGCCACGTCGAAAAGATCGAACTTTATCCCGGCCTCGTGCGCGATCGCCGGCAGATGCAGCGCCGCGTTGGTCGAGCCGCCGGTGGCCGAGACCACGGTCGCGGCATTTTCCAACGCTTCTATAGTAACGATGTCGCGCGGGCGGATGTTCCTTGCGATCAGCTCCATGATCTTTTCGCCGGAAGCGAAATTGAAGCGGTCTCGCATCTCGTAGGGTGCCGGCGCGCCGCAGGAATAGGGCAGCGCCAGGCCGATCGCCTCAGCGACGGTGGCCATGGTATTGGCGGTGAACTGGGCGCCGCAGGAGCCGGCCGACGGACAGGCGGCTTGCTCGATCTCGAGCAGCTCGGCGTCGCCGATCGTGCCGACCGAATGCTGGCCGACCGCCTCGAACACGTCCTGCACGGTGATCTGCCGGCCACGGTAGCTGCCGGGCAGTATCGAGCCGCCATAGATGAAGATCGACGGTACGTTGAGGCGCACCATGGCCATCATCATGCCGGGCAGCGACTTGTCGCAACCGGCCAATCCAACCAGCGCATCGTAGCAATGGCCGCGCATGGTGAGCTCGACCGAGTCGGCGATGACCTCGCGCGACACCAGCGACGACTTCATGCCCTGATGACCCATGGCGATGCCGTCGGTGACGGTGATGGTGCAGAATTCGCGTGGCGTGCCGTTGGCGGCCGCCACGCCCTTCTTGACCACTTGCGCCTGGCGCATCAGCGAGATGTTGCAGGGCGCGGCCTCGTTCCAGCAGCTGGCGACACCGACCAGAGGCTGCGCGATCTCGGCCGCCGACAGCCCCATTGCATAAAGGTAGGAGCGATGCGGCGCCCGCTCGGGACCAACGGTCACGTGGCGGCTCGGCAGCTTGGCCTTGGAGATCGCTCTGGCGTCCATACTCGTCCTTGCCGCGGGCGGTGCGGCCTGCCTCTTCGCCTAGCCTTTTGGCGCATGTCCCGAGACAGGTTCGAGGTGCGCCGGGTTTATGGCGGGAAATAGGCAATGTTCTCGGGCGGCCGGGCGACGCGAGGGTTGTTCAGAAACTGTTGCCAAAACGTCACAATTATCGGAGCGAACATCATGGGGGGCAATTTGTTGCATTGGCCGAATGCCGGATGACGCACCGAACAAAACGGCCGGGCAGCGCCCGGCCGTTTTGTCGTTTAAAATTCAATAGTTAGAACTTGATCTTGACGGAAGCCGAACCAGCGAGAAGCAGGTCGTTGCCGTAGGTGTAGGTAACGGCATTTGCCACGTCGCCGACACCGCTGAAAGTCGATGACCCGCTCGTCAGCACACCGATCGAGCCGCCGAGCCTGACCTCGACCTGGTCGTTCGGCGAATAGGAGACGCCGCTGGCGACGGCCCAGGTATCCGACTGATAGCCGGAGGTCGTCGAGGTGCCGCGATCCCAGGTCAGCGAAACCACGCCCGACAATTGATCGGTGAACTTGTGCCCGATACCGCCCGTGACCGTCCAGCCGTCGCGATAAAGCAGGTCGAATGAAACGGGCGAGGGCAAACCGGTTACCGGACTGCGCACGCCATTGATGGCAATGACGCCAAGCTTGCTCCACTCCTGCCAGCGGATGGAACCAAAGGCCAGCCAGCCAGGAGCTATGCCGCTCTGCAGCTTGAATTCCAGAGCCTGAGGTATCTCAGCCGACGCCGAGACTGGGTACACGCCGGTAGAGCCGGGAATCAGATCCGCTGGAAAGGCGCCCCTGAAGCCGGTCGTGTCGACGGTTCCCGACAGCCCGTCATATTTGTAGCTCGAAGAGTACATCAGGCTGGCGCGCAGAGCGATCTCGGGGATCTCATAGGCTGCGCCCGCACGCCAACCCCATGCCTCGTCGGATAGCTTGAAGACACCGAGGCCGGTATTGCCGAAGGCGAGCAGTGTCTGACGGGAAAGAAACGCGTCTACCTGCTGGTAGGAGACACCGCCGATGAATCGTACGGAGCCCTTGCCGACGTTCACCTTATAGGAGCAGGTGAGACCGAAATCGTCTGTGTCGACGGCGTATTTGACCGCTGTCGGCGAATAGGCGTTGTTCATGCCGAAATTCGCGTCCGCACCATACGGTCTCGTATAGGTGGCAAGACAGTCTACGGGCTCAAAGATGTTGGCCTTGATGCCGACATGCGGCACCGCATAATCGCCACCAACGTCCACCGCCGATGTCGACAAACCCGAGCCATCGAGACGCTGCACATTCTTGAGTTTGCGCTGTGGCGAAACATAGGTGACGCCTGCGTCGAACGAATATGGCGCCGCGTCGAACAGCTGGTCGATGTTGACGCCGCCCCGGTCAAAGCCCCCGGCCTGCACCGTCCCAGCCAAAGCCAGCGAAAAAGCCCCCGCGCCCAGCAGCACTTTCAGACGCGAATAACACATGAATCTCCTCCCCGAAATATCCTTGCATCAAGCTAGAACCAATTCAGGTTAACGGCGCAACAACGAATTCGCCGTGCGTACATGTACAGCTTGGCTGAACGCATTTCCGACAAGGTGTCGGCCTTCTTACCGAGGCGGGAAAATGGCCGCCACAATACAGATCGACGAGAAAACTCGGGAAAAACCCCTAAATCACTACAAAACAGGGCATTTTGCGTGCCCAATTAGCCATTGTTACATTACGGCAACAATGGGGCAAAAACATTCAGTTTGCCTCAAGATTTACGCTGCGGAATGCCCGTTTTCGTGGCAGGCGGCCTGTCTGGAAGGCAGATTCGTGACCGGCGAATCTATTGCGGCCAGCAGGCCCAATTTGTTTGATCAGCCGGCCCAATCTGTTCGATCAACTTGTTTGATCAGCCGGCCCAATCTGTTCGATCAACCGGCCCAATCTATTCGATCAACCGGCATCGCGCACCCGCGCCAATGCCACCGAAAGCTTCTCTTGCGCCTCGCGATATTCGGCGAGTTTTTCACGCTCGGCCTCCACCACCTCTTCCGGCGCGTTGGCGACGAATTTCTCGTTGGACAGCTTCTTGTAGAGCCGCGCTATTTCCTCGGTCACCTTCGCAAGCTCCTTGTGCAGGCGCGCTGCCTCGGCGGCAAGGTCGATCAGGCTGCCGAGCGGCAGGCAGATCGTCGCCTCGTTGACGACGATCTGGGCGGATCCCCTGGGTGGCGCCTCGGCGAGCGAGATGTCGCCGACCCGCGCCAGACGCTTGATAGCCGAGCCCTGACGCTCGAGCCTTTCGTGTGTCGCGTCGTTGGCGCCGATCACCACGAGCGGTGCGATAGCCGCCGGCGGCACGTTCATCTCCGAACGCACCGAGCGGATGCCGGAGACAAGGTCGATCAGCCAGTTGATATCGGCGGCGGCCGCCTCGTCCTCGAAGTCGGGCGACGGCCATGCCGCATGACAAAGCAGCGATTGCCGTTGCCTGCCCTCGCCGGCGGTTTCGGCCCACAGTTCCTCGGTCATGAACGGCATCATCGGATGCAGCAGCTTGTAGATCTCGTCGAGCACGAAGGCGACGCAGGCCCTGCTCTCGGCCTTGGCGGCCTCGTCGGTGCCCATGAACACCGGCTTCAGCAGTTCCAGGTACCAGTCGCAGAACTGGTTCCAGACGAAGCGGTAGGCGGCACCCGCCGCCTCGTTGAAGCGGTATGAGGTGATGCCGTCCGTTATGTCGCGCGCGGCTCGCGTCAGCTCCGTCAGGATCCAGCGGTTGACCGCCAGCTTGGCGTCCTGCAGCCAGAAATCGTCGTCGCGCGCCACTTCGTTCATCTCGGCGAAGCGCGTCGCGTTCCACAGCTTGGTGCCGAAATTGCGATAACCGGCAATGCGGGCCGGATCGAGCTTAACATCGCGGCCTTGCGCTGCCATCACAGTCAAGGTGAAGCGCAGCGCATCGGCGCCGTATTCGTCGATGAGCTCGAGCGGATCGATGACGTTGCCTTTCGACTTCGACATCTTCTGCCCGTTCTTGTCACGAACCAGCGCGTGGACATAGACCGTATGGAACGGCTCCTGGTCCATAAAATGCAGGCCCATCATCATCATGCGGGCGACCCAGAAGAAGATGATGTCGAAACCGGTCACCAGCACGTCGGTCGGGTAATAGGTCTTCAGCTCCGGCGTCTGGTCCGGCCAGCCAAGCGTCGAGAACGGCCACAGCGCCGACGAGAACCATGTATCGAGCACGTCCTCGTCGCGGGTCAGGATCTCGCCAGGTTGGAAATTCTCAAGCTTGTCCTCGACCCAGGCCTTCCACGGCCCTTCCAGCGCCAGATAGTATTCGACGGCGGCACCGAGCGCCTCTTCCTCGGTCTTTTCGACAAAGACATGCCCGTCCGGCCCGTACCAGGCCGGGATCTGGTGGCCCCACCAGAGCTGGCGCGAAATGCACCAGGGCTGGATGTTTTCCATCCAGTCGAAATAGGTCTTTTCCCAGTTTTTGGGCACGAAATTGGTACGGCCCTCGCGCACCGAGGCGATCGCCGGCTTGGCCAGTTCCGCCGCATTGACATACCACTGGTCGGTCAGAAACGGCTCGATCGGCACGCCGCCGCGGTCGCCGTGCGGCACCGTGTGGCGATGCGGCTCGACCTTCTCGAGAAAGCCGCCCGCCTGCATCAGCTCGACGATCTTCTTGCGCGCATCGAAACGGTCGAGGCCGTCGAGGCTGTCCCAGACGGCCTGGCGCTCCGGCGTCACTTCCAGTCCGGCGAGAAAGTCCTCATTGTCCTTGAGGCTCACCGCCGCATTGACGGTGAGGATGTTGACCGCCGGCAGCCGGTGGCGCTTGCCGACCTCGAAATCATTGAAGTCATGCGCCGGCGTGATCTTGACCGCACCACTGCCTTTTTCGGGATCGGAATACTCGTCCGCCACCACCGGGATCCTGCGGCCGACGATCGGCAGGATGAGGTTCTTGCCGACGAGATGCCGGAAACGTTCGTCGTCGGGGTGGACGGCGACAGCCGTATCACCCAGCATCGTCTCCGGGCGGGTCGTCGCAACGGTGATGAAGGTCTTCGGATTTTCCGGATCGAAGGTCATGCCTTCGACCGGATAGCGGAAGTGCCAGAGGTTGCCGTTGACTTCCTGCTGCTCGACCTCGAGATCCGAGATGGCGGTCAACAGCTTCGGGTCCCAGTTCACAAGGCGCTTGTCCTTGTAGATCAGCCCTTCCTTGTAGAGCGTCACGAACACTTCGAGCACGGCCTTGGACAGGCCCTCGTCCATGGTGAAGCGCTCTCGGCTCCAGTCGGCCGAGGCCCCGAGCCGCTTCAGCTGGTTGAGGATCGCGCCGCCGGACTCGGCCTTCCACTCCCACACCTTGTCGATGAACTCATCTCGCGTCAGGTCGCGGCGGTGGATCTGCTTTTCCATAAGCTGGCGCTCGACCACCATCTGCGTGGCGATGCCGGCATGGTCCATGCCTGGTTGCCAAAGAACGTTCTTGCCGCGCATGCGCTCGAAGCGCACCAGAATGTCCTGCAGCGTGTTGTTGAGCGCATGACCCATATGCAGCGAGCCGGTGACATTCGGCGGCGGGATGACGATGGTGAAGGCTTCAGCCCCCTCCTCGGCCCCGGCGCCGGCCCGAAACGCGTCGGCCTCTTCCCATATCCTGGCAATCTTCGGCTCGACGGCTTTGGCGTCGTAGGTCTTTTCGAGCATGGGAAAACGGTCCGCGCTGTCCGGAATTTGTGGTCCGGTGTAAATCGGAAGGTTGTTGCCAAGTCAACCGCAAGGGCGGCGGGTTTGTTCCACCTAGCTGCCCTGATGAGTTCTTTACTTGGCGGCAAGCCCATGCCCGCATTCGGCACAGAATTTCGCCCTTGGCGTGCGGTATGGTTTTCCGCAGGCCGGGCAATCGGGGCCATAGTCGGAACGGCGGACGTGCAGAAGCCAGTACGTGTGGCCAAGCGTGACCCCGGTGCGTTCGCGATAGCGATCGGCAGCCGGATGTTTCATTTCCTTCCAGAAGCCATTCTTGGAAATGAATCTCTTGGTTTGAAAGTAAAGCGCCGCAGGGTCTCCGACGATCTCTCGATACTCCTCGTCGGTAAGCATGGCACCCAAGATCGCAATCGATAGCTGTAGGTCTGTTTGCGGTTCATCGATCGACGATAGCAGGCGGGCTGCTCCGGCGAAATGCGTGGCGCGCAACTCGCCCTCGCGCGGACGCTTAATGCAATTCGGCCGTTTCAGGACATCGGCTGTGCGCAACTAGGCCCGCAAGCCGGAAAGCTGCTACTGCGCGCCGCGCGCGACGCGCTCGATTTCCTCGCGCACCAGCCGCTCGACCAGCGTCGGCAGGTTGTTGTCCAGCCAGTCCTGCAGCATGGGCCGCAGCATCTCCTCGGCCATCTCGTCGAAAGTCTTCTTGCTGCGGCTGGCAAACGCGTCTGAAAGCTCACCGAAGGCGGCGGCAACCTGCCGGCCCGTATGCTCCGAAAGGATCGCCGGCCGAAGGGACGGCGCCTCGCTGGCCGCCGGACGCGCCAATCCGATTCTAGAAGATTCCGGGCCGATTTTAGAACGTTCCGGGCCGCTTTCCGAAGGCTCCGGCCCAATTTCCGAAGGCTCCGGCACAGGTTCAGCAGTCGCCTCGTTCTCGAAAACCTCGGCTTTCGGCTCGGCGTCCGGCGTCCGGCGTGGCTCGGCGCGCTCCGGCTTGGCCATCGCGTCGCCGACCGCCGCGATCTCGCGCCGCCAATCGGCGATGATGGTGTCGGTCGTCTCGGCAGCCTTGGCTGTCGCAGGCCGATCCGGCTTTGCGGGAGCGGTGTTCACCTCAGCCAGCGTCACCGCTGCCTTTTCCGGGCCGGCGCGCAGCGGCGTTTCCAGGGGCTCAATGACCGGCGCGGCCGTTGGCTGCACCTCGGCGCGCGTGGCCGGCTTGGCGATCTCCAGTCCGCCGCGCAGTTCGGAGCGGAACGCATCCCCCTCCGCTGCCAGTCCGGCTGCCGGCGCCGGTTGCAGATCCTGGCGCAGCTCGTCGGCGTCGCCCGGCTGCTTGCGGCCGGTATCGCTGTCCTCGATGATCCTTCTGATGGAAGCTAGTATTTCTTCCATGGAAGGTTCGCGCTGTACGCTGCTTGCCGTCGCCATCGTCACATCCGCCGCCCTTGTGACTCGTTCTCAGATTTCCTGTCCGGCAATGCCGGATTCGAATCATGGCAACAGCGTAACCGACGGAACGGCTTGCGAGAATCCCCAATCTGGCGACATCTCGGATTTCAACAGATTAGGGTCGGGAGTTGAAAGCCCGCGCGTCGTTCGAGCGCGGGCTGAAAACACGGCCTGGCGATCAGCGGCCGTCCGGCGTGCGCAGACCGATCCACTTGTCCTTGACGGCGTTGTAATGCTCTTCGGGCCTGTACTTCGTCACGTTGAGCGCAAGGCGGTCTGCCGACAAATGGCCAACCGCCGAGAGGATGGCATAGCTCGCCACCACCACGTCGCGTTCGGCGCTGACAAGATTGATCTTGGCGGTGATGAGGGTCGCCTGCGCGTTGAGCACGTCGAGCGTGGTGCGCTGGCCGACATTGCGCTCTTCGATGACGCCGTTCAGGGCAAGCTGCGCGGCGGCGACCACCTGCCGGTTGGCCGTGACGCTTTGCTGCGCGGCGGTGTATTGCGACCATGCCGAGGTCACCGCCTGGCGCACGGTGTCGCGGCTGACATCGACCTCGATACGGGCCTGGCTAAGTGATTCCTTTGATTGGCGAACCAATGCCGAGGTCCGGCCGCCGGAATAGATCGGTATCGTCAATGTCGCGCCGATGTTCGCCGAATTGGTTACGCCATCCTGTGTCGAGGAGAGCGAGCCGGGCGCGGTGCCGCGATAGGCGCTCGAAACACCCGCCGACGCCGAGAGTTGCGGCAGCAGCGCGCCTTCGGCAGACTTCACCGAAAACGCCGCCGCGTCGACCAGATGCGCGGTGGCGAGGATGGCCGGATGCTCGGCCGATGCGATCGCGATCGCTGCATCGAGGCTCGACGGCAACAGCTTCGACACCGGCGAAGCCGGCCTGAGCCTGCCCGGCTCGTCGCCGACGATCTGGCGATAGGTCGCGGCGCTTGCCAGCGCCGTGGCGCGGGCGGCGCTCAACTGCGCCACCGCGGAGGCACGCTGGGCGTCGGCTTGCGCGACGTCGGTGCGGGTACCTTCGCCGACCTCGAAGCGCGAACGCGCCGCACGCGCCTGCTCGGTCAGGAATTGCAGGTTCTGTTCGGTCAGCACGGCGACCTGACGGTCGCGGATGACGTCCATATAGGCGCTTGCCGCGTTGAAAAGAGTGTTTTCTTCGGCGTTGCGCAGGCTTTCGAACGAAGCGCGGACCCGCGATTCGGCGGCCGCCACATTGTTCCTGGTCTGAAAACCGTCAAACAGCGTCTGGTCGATCTCGACGCCAAAGTTGCCGGTGGTCAACGAGATGTTTCGGTGCAACAGGTTGCTGTGGCTGGCGGTATAATCAATACTTCCGGAACCGGTGATGGTCGGGCGCCAGCCGGACTTGGCGATGGCAACGCCCTCGTCGGTGACGCGAACGCCGGCGCGTGAAGAATTGAGAGAGGAATTGTTCTGATAGGCCTTTGAAAGTGCCCCGAGAATGGTTTCGGCCGAGGCGGCCATTGGAGAAAGCGCGGTCGCCGAAACGAGGACAGCGGTAAAAAGCAACTTGCGTACAGACGGCACGTTATATTCCCTCATTCGTTTTGCACGGGAACTGCGCCACGCTGGCTCCTCCTTCTGATCAGCCGGCGCCGCGTTTTTTATCGTTCCCCCGCTGAAAGCCCCCAAGAAACACCCGGTTATGCAGATCAGCAACGATTGTTCAAACGCAAGCGATCATGACAGCGCCTTCGCTGCAAGGCAAAATCACTCAGAATTCGAAGGCGGGAATGCGTTCGAATCCCGGTAGTGGCTTAATTGCCGCATTAAATGCGCGTCTTCCCGTTACAACCCCTCCAGTCTTAAAAAAAAGCCGGGCTACGCCCGAATTGCCCTGCCCTTCAACGGCGACGAGTCGGCCGCCTTCGGCAAGCTGGTCGAACAGCGCCGCTGGCACCTCGCCGACGCTGCCGCCGATCAGGATGACGTCGTAAGGCGACTTCTCTGCGTGGCCTTGCGGCAGCGGCCCGTGGACCACCGTGACATTGCCGCAACCCAGCGCCGCAAGCGTCGAAGTGGCGGTCTCGGCCAGCGCCGGATCGCTTTCCAGCGCCACCACGGACCTTGCCAGCCGCGACAGGATCGCCGCCGCATAGCCGGTGCCGCAGCCGACATCGAGTGCCGAATCGCTTGGGCCGATATCGGCCAGCTGCATCAGCTTGGCCAATGGCGACGGTTCCATCAGATAGCGCGGGCCATCGGCCGTATCGGCAATGCGGATGTCCTCGTCGATATAGGCAAGATCGCGCTGGCCGGGGGCAACAAAGGCCTCGCGCGGCACCACAAGCATCGCCTCGAGCAACGTCGCGCTGGTCACGTCGGTGGTGCGGATCTGGCCGTCGACCATCTTCACCCGGCGTTCGGCAAAATCAGCGCTCATGTTCCAACCATCCGCTTGCCGCGCAAAGGCCGCGGCTGTTTCGACCGGAACTGAAGCCCCCTGGCGCTGACGCGCGGGAGCTCGGGCATTGGAGGCCTCGCCCGGAATCGAACCGGGGTGCAAGGATTTGCAGTCCTCTGCGTAACCACTCCGCCACGAGGCCTCATTGCTCCCGGCGTTCCACCCGGCTCCAATAGGTTGCGGCGAAAATGCCGTCAAGCGGCCACCATGCATTCCCAACGGTTCCTCGACATTCCATGCCCTGCCTTATCAACGCAATGCCCATCTTAGCAATAACATATTAGCTTATCGTTAAGCATGATTCTGGGCGACGGGAACCCGAAACCGGCGGCCACGTTGGGCAAAGAGGAGGCTCCGCCATGCGTCGAGCAGCTACGAAGGACGGCACGTCGCGCGGATTGTCGCAGTCTGCAGAGCTTGTGCGCTATGCCATCGACCGCCTCAGCATAGAAGGCGCAAACACCCTGCCGCCGCGCGACCGGGCGCGGCTGGCATCGGCTACCGCCGTTCTCAAGGAGCTTTGCGAACGTCTGGAGAGCTGCTTCGACCAACCTCGGTAAACGTATGGGCGGACGACGCCGCTCGCCGACATATGGCAGGCTGGCGGCCGTCAGCGGGGCAATCTCAGTCAGGCCGGCGCCGTCGCTCCCACCAGACGACGAAGCGGCGCCGATGACGACGCACCAGGGCAAATTCGTAGGAGAGCACCAGCAGTCCGATCGGTACCATCCAGAAACCCAGGATCGGCAGGAAGCCGAGAATGCCGCCGATGATCAGCACGACGCCGATCGCAATCCTGAGGCCGCGCGAGCGCGGCATGGTGAACTGGCGGCCGAAGACCGAGATTTTCCGGGCCGGTGGCTGTTCGTCGCTCATTGCCGTCATGTGAAATGTCGATCCGTTTGCATCAGTAGCACGTCAGCCGGAGAAAGCCGCAACGGCCTTTTCTGTTCCGTGACAGGCGAGAGACAGCTCATATGAGGGCGCTCGCCGGCCATTGCCAGCAAGCCTCGCGCCAAAAAGCATCGAAAAAATGCGAAATGCTTCTTTGCAAAGCCGAAACGGGTTTGCTATAGGCTGCCCCACTCACGCAAGAGCCTCTGTTCCCCGGTAGCTCAGTGGTAGAGCAACCGGCTGTTAACCGGTTGGTCGCTGGTTCGAATCCGGCCCGGGGAGCCAACATCTACGCTGCGGTGCGATGCGGCCGCGGACCTATTCAATTTCCCTGTAGGATCATGCGCTTCGCTCCAGCCGGCGCGATGGGGAAGAAAGTTGTGGCCAACCTTCGCGCAAGCATCGACGCGATGTTCTGGTTATAACTAACGCTTCGGGTTGGATACCGGACCTCGACCTATGCCTTTCCTGCTGCGCCTATCGAGATTCAGGAATGAGCCGCTATCGACCACGCCCCTGAGTACAATATGACGAAGGGAACATCACGATCCCGACGGATCCCGATGCCGCAACGCGTCGACAATGATCTTGAACGCATGAAGGTTTTGGCGGCGGCTCGGATAATAGAGAAAATAGCCATCGAAGAAGGGTGACCAGTCGTCGAGGACCTTCACCAGCAATCCTGAGACGACGTGCCGCTCCACGATGTTCTCGGGAACATAGGCGATGCCATAGCCACTCACTGCAGCGTCGATCATGGCGTAGGAGTTGTTGAAGGTAAGTTGACCGTCCACACGGACACGCAGCGCCTGTCCATCCTTCTCGAACTCCCATGCGTACAGACCACCGGCGGTTTCGTGACGCATGTTGATGCAGACGTGCCGGACCAGATCCTGCGGATGCACAGGCACGCTGTGCGCCGCGAAGTATCGCGGCGAAGCCACGGCGACTAAGCGCCAGTCCGGGCCGATGCGGACCGCGATCATGTCTTTCTCGACGCTCTCTCCAAGCCGGACACCGGCATCAAAGCCTTCCTCGACAATGTTGCGGAAGGTGCTGTCCAGGATCAGTTCGACGCCGATGTCGGGATAGCCGCTGAGGACCGGCTTAAGCTTCGGCCAGACCACGCTTTCGAGCGCGTGGTCGGACAGGGTCAACCTGATCGAGCCTGACGGCTTTTCGCGGAGCGCCATCAGCGCTGTGATCTCGTCTTCGATTTCACCAATGCGCGGGGTGATCGTCTGTAGCAGCCTTTCGCCCGCAACGGTCGTCGCGACATTACGCGTCGTGCGGGTCAGAAGGCGTATGCCCATGCGTGTTTCGAGCTGCTTGATCGTGTGACTGAGCGTCGATTGCGCGACGCCGAGCTTTGCCGCCGCCTTGGTGAAGCTGCGCTCTTCTGCGACAGCCTGAAACCACGTCAATTGGTTGAGATCGGTTCTGGCCATGAAGTTTCTCTCTCCGTCGCTTGCAACGGATTATTCGATATAGTCGATAGGTTCATACCGATTTATAGGGCTAATCGCTTTATGGCAAAACCATTAGGTTTGCACTGCAACAATGCATTACCGCGATGTCGGTGATTTGGATGACATGGATGTCGCAAAATGCGGCCGAGGCCGCCGGCAGGCCTGATGGTCGCGGCGATCCAGGCTTCGATCCTTCTGGGCGCGGTAGTCGGAGGGGTGCTGCTGTATGGTCTGACGATCTCCGCGATCTTCATCGGCAGCTTGGTTCTGGCCGGCTTCGCAATCGCGCTGATCGGCAACGGTCGGCGTCTGCTCAAACTCGAAGAGGACTGGCCAAAGTGGCGAGTGGTTCAATTCCAACCCAAACTTACAGGAGATCGGAAATGCCTTTGAATACCCCTGATACGAAAATACCAGCGCGTGAAATCCACCGGCGGGAGCTTTTGAAGCTGACCGGCTCCGGCATCGCCGCCTTCAGTGGGGCGTCACTCTTCAACTTTCCCTTCGCAAAGGCTCAAGATATGTCAAACGGTGCAAACAATTTCTATACGAGCGGTCAGGTGACGCTGGAGAAAGTGACCTTCAAGAGCCAATACCAGATGAATGTTGCGGGAAATCTGCTCGTTCCCAAGAACCTCGACCGCAATGCAAGTCATCCGGCCATCGTCGTCGGCCATCCAATGGGCGCGGTGAAAGAGCAAAGCGCGACCCTCTATGCCACCAAGATGGCCGAGCAGGGCTTCATCGCCATGGCGATCGACCTGCCATTCTGGGGCGAGAGCGGGGGCGAAGCCCGACAGATCGTTTCGCCGGATGTCTATGCCGAGGCGTTCAGCGCGGCGGTGGACTTCCTCGGGACACACGCGTTCGTGGACCGCAACCGCATTGGCGCGATTGGTGTCTGCGGCAGCGGCAGCTTCGTCATCAGCGCCGCCAAGATCGACCCGCGCATGCGCGCCATCGCCACGGTCAGCATGTATGACATGGGCGCGGCGAACCGAAACGCACTCAATCACTCGCTAAGCGTCGAGCAACGGAAGCAGATCATCGCGGCGGCCGCCGAACAGCGCTACTCCGAATTCGAAGGCGGCCAAATCCAGTATACGGGCGGCACTGATCTCGAACTGACCGCGTCGACGCATCCCATCCAGCGCGAGTTCTACGATTTCTATCGGACACCCCGCGGAGAGTTTACCCCGGCGGGTGTCTCCGACCAGATAACGACTAAGCCGACGCTGACCAGCAACGTCAAATTCATGAACTTCTACCCGTTCAATGACATCGAGACGATCTCGCCGCGCCCAATGCTGTTCATCAGCGGCGATCAGGCGCATTCGAGGGAATTCAGCGAGGAAGCCTACAGACTGGCAGCCGAGCCCAAGGAACTGGTTTGGGTCCAGGGCGCCGGTCACGTCGATCTCTACGACCGTGTGGACCTGATTCCGTTCGACAGGCTTACCAGCTTCTTCAATCAGCACCTCTCCGCGTGACTGACGAGATGGAGCCTGTGTTTGCTGGGGCGGGCTCCATCTGCCTAGAAAACGGAGGAATGACCCGTGCTGAAATCACTGCTGAGCGCTGGCGTTATTGCATTTGGAATGGTTGGACCCAGGATGGCTCAAGAACGTATTCGCATTTCATCAGACTGGGGCGAGGTCACGGCCGATCTTGCCGATAACGAAGCCGCAAAGTCTCTTGCTCAGATGTTGCCGCTTACCATTGAGATGAGCGACCACCTTCGCCAGGAAGAAGACCGGTAAATCTACCGGCTCCATTTCCGGAACAGACACGGCAGCGCGACTTCTCGGTCGGCACGCTCGGGCTGTGGAGTTCCGATCATTTCGTGATCTACTATCGGAATGGTCGCGTCCCGTCGTCCGGCATCGTTGTGCTCGGGAAGGTCGCCGGCGATGTTTCGATCTTTGATCGTCCCGGTTCCGTCACGGTGAGAATTGAACGTGCTGGCTGAGGCGTGTGCAGCGCGGTGGCATCACGGGAAACAGCGGCATGAGCCGGGTGCGGATTTCGACAGCGCCTGCCCCTGCGGTCACAGACGCCACGACCGGCATGGAGCACCTCCTTGCCACCGCGGCGATCCGCTCCCTGATTTCCCTCGTGATCGTACTGATCCCCAGGCCGCGTTCAACACTGCCGCGCGATACCGTCCCTAGCCGACCTTCACGAGCAATCCTCCTCGGCCCGCCGGCAACGAGTAGCGCCTCAGTGCGATCACGGTCACGTTTCGTTTCCTGTGCGCTTGCGGCGAATCCTGGCGTCGTCCGATCGCGAACTCGTAGTTCTCAGCTTCATCTTTCATTTGCCGGACGACATTGCCAGTCGCAAGGCCGCCCCGCCCTGGAAAGCCGCCTGCCCTAGATTGGACAGCGGCGCGGCAATGTTCCCAATGTAGGCCGCCCAAGCCAACCTGAATGACGGGAATTACGGAATTACGGTGACACTTTTTGCGGCGGCATTCAGGGCGTTTCCGCCGCAAATCTCAAATGCGCGTTTTTTAGCCTTCCCTGACCGGCAGCGCCTTTTCACCGGAATTGACCGCCCTATTTCGCCTCGACAGGTGGGTGGCTGCTTGCTGGACGAGTCCCTTGCGGCGAGTACGGCATGTGCTTCGAGGTACCCCCACATGAACTTCCACGATCGGCACCTATTGCGGTTGCGGGTGAACGGAGAGGATCACAGCCTTTCCGATCTCGATCCCCGCGTCACGCTGCTCGACCTGCTGCGCGAGCGGCTTCATCTGACCGGAACGAAAAAGGGATGCAATTTCGGCGAGTGCGGCGCCTGCACCGTGCATCTCGACGAACGGCGTGTGAATGCCTGCATGATACTTGCCGTGTCCTGCGAGGGACGCGAGGTCACGACGATCGAAGGGCTGGCAGACGGCGACGCGCTTCATCCCGTGCAGCAGGCGTTCATCGATCATGATGGTTTCCAGTGCGGATTCTGCACGCCCGGCCAGGTGATGTCGGCGGCGGCGCTGATCGAGGAGGGACATACCGGCTCCGATGCCGAGATCCGCGAATGGATGAGCGGCAATCTGTGCCGCTGCTCCGCCTATCCGCAAATCGCCGAGGCGGTGCGGGCGGCGGCCGGGAGGGTGAGCCAATGACCCCATTCGTCTACGCGCGCGCCGATAGCCTGGGCGACACGATCGCGGCCGGTGCCGCGCCGGACAGCGCCTTTCTCGCCGGCGGCACCGAATTGCTCAACTGGCTGCGCCTTGGCATTGCCGAGCCGGTGCGGATCATCGACATCTCCCGCCTCGACGGGCTGGATCAGATCGAGGCACTGCCCGGCGGCGGCTTGACGATCGGCGCGCTGATGCATCTCAACGATGTCGCGCAGCATGCGCTGGTCATGCGCGACTATCCGGTGTTGAGCCAGGCGATCCTCAACGCAGCGTCGCCGCAGCTGAGAAACCTCGCAACGATAGGCGGCAATCTGCTGCAGAAGACGCGCTGCGCCTATTTCCGTGCCGAAGAGCAGCTGCCATGCAATAAACGTGAGCTCGGCTCCGGCTGCTCGGCATTGCATGGCATCAACGACAATCACGCAATCTTCGGCTGGACCAAGGATTGCGTCGCCACCCAGCCATCCGACCCGGCGGTGGCGCTGGCAGCACTTGATGCGGTCATCGTCACCGCGCACCGCAGCGGCGGCCGGCGCATTCCGGCAACGGAATTCCACCTGCTTCCCGACACGCGGCCCGAGGCGGACAATGTGTTGCAGCAAGGCGAACTGATTACGGCAATCGAGCTGCCGGCGCCGGCGCCGCGATCTGCCTACCTCAAGGTGCGCGAGCGCGAATCCTACGAATACGCCATCGTCTCCGCCGCCGCTGTACTGCAGATGGACGGCCAAACCATTCGTCGGGCTGCCCTGGCGCTGGGGTCCGTCGCGCTGCGGCCGTGGCGGCTGAGCGCCGCCGAGGAGCAGCTCGCCGGCGCCGAAATCGGCGATCGCGAGGCGTTGAGCACCGCTATCGAGCAATCCTTCGCCGAAGCGCGTCCCTTGTCGCAGAACGCCTACAAGATCGAACTGGCCAAGACCGCCGCTTTGCGGGTGATCGAAAGAGCAGCGAGGATGCCGTCATGATGATCAGCCAGCCTGTTGCCCGCCCTGACGGCGGCGCCAAGGTGACCGGCCGCGCCCGCTATGCGGCCGACTATTTCGCCCCCGACCTGCTCTATGCGGTACTCGTGACGGCGCCCGTTCCGGCCGGCCGCGTGACGTCGATCATGGTCGACGACGCGCTCGCCGAGAAGGGCGTCGTGCGTGTGCTCACGCATGAGGACATGCCCAAATTCGGCCGGTTCGCATCGCCGAGGGCCGAGCCCGATACGCAGATGCAGCAGGCCGAAGGCCCGCCGGCCGCGCAGAGCTTCATGCCCATGCAGGGCGACGAGATACGTCACGAGGGTCAGCCGCTTGCCATTGTGCTGGGCGAGACGCTGGAGGCGGCGGAGGCCGGCGCCCGCCGCGTCGCATTGCGCTACGAGTTCGCCGAGCCGGAATTGCCGGCACCGCCGGAGTGGACCGCCATCGACAAGGCTGCGGTCGTGCCGAGGGAGAGCGGCTTCCTGTTCCTGGAGCCGACGTTTACGAAGGGCGAGGTCGACCGCGGGCTTAGCGACGCCGCCGCCACGGTCGAAGCCGTCTATTTGCAGCCGTCGCGCCATCACAACGCCATGGAGCCCTCGGCGACACTCGCTGAGTGGAATGACGGAGAGCTGACGCTGCACGATGCCACGCAGCACGTCTACGGTGTCCGCCAGGTGCTTGCCGCCCGCATGAATGTCCCGGCCGAGAAGGTCCGCGTGATTTCCCGCCATACCGGCGGCGGCTTCGGCGGCAAGGGCTGGATCTGGCCGCATCAGGTGCTGGCCGCCGCCGCCGCGCGCATCATGCAGCGCCCGGTCAGGCTGGCGCTCAGCCGCGCCAATGCCTATTCCTGCCTCGGCTACCAGCCGCGCATGGCACAGAAGATCGTGCTGGCTGCGGACAGCTCGGGCAAGCTGACCGCAGTACAGCAGGACGTGATCAACCTGACCACCGTGAGCGACGATTTCGTCGAGTTCGCCACCGAAGCCTCGAAGGGTCTCTACGCCACGCCGGCGATGCGTCTCAGCCAGCGCGTCGAGCGCGCGAACGTCGCCATGCCGACGGCGCTGCGCGCGCCGGTCGAGGGTCCAGGCACCTGGGCCCTCGAAAGCGCGATGGACGAGCTCGCCCACCGCCTGGGCGTCGATCCGCTCGACCTGCGTCTGATCAACCATGCGGACACGGATCCGGCCACCGGCCAGCCCTGGTCATCGAAGAAGCTGCGCGAGGCCTATGAGGAAGGCGCCCGCCTGTTCGGCTGGCGCGAGCGCCCGCGCAAGCCGCAACGCGACGGCGATTGGCTGATCGGCTACGGCATGGCGACCTGTACCATGGGTTGTTTCCGCCACCCGACGCCTGCAGCCGAGGTCAGGCTGCACAGGGACGGCACGGTGCTCATCCGCACCGGCACGCAGGACATAGGGACCGGAACACTCACCATCTTTCCGCAGATCGCAGCCGACGTGCTGGGCCTGCCGATGGAGAAGATCGAGTTGGAAATGGGCGATACGCAGCTGCCGGAGGCGGGACCGACCTATGGCTCGTCATCGACCATGGGGGTGGGCGCGGCGGTGCTTGCCGCCGCCGAAGATGCGCGTTCGCAGCTTGCCCGTCTTGCCAATCTGCTGCCGGACGAGGTGGAGATGCAGGACGGCAAGATTCGCCGCAGGGGCGCTGCCGGCGGTCAGACGATCGCCGATGTGATGAGCCATACCGACATCGGCGAGATCGTCGGCTCCGGCTCGTTCGATCCGGCGCAGCATGGCAAAGACCTCGCCATGCGCACTTTCGGCGCGATTTTCATGGAGGTCGGCGTCGATCCGGGGCTCGGCCTGCTCAGGCTCCGTCGCGCCGTCGGCAGCTACAGCGCCGGCCGCATCGTCAATCCCCGCACCGCACGCAGCCAGATGACGGGCGGCATCATCTGGGGCTGGGGCATGGCGGCAATGGAGCAGAGCAGGCACGAACCGGTGCTAGGGCGGTTCCTGTCGAAGAACCTTTCCGGGGTCGCCATTCCGGTCAACGCCGACATTCCCGGCGACATCATAATCCACTTCGTCGATGAGGTGGACGAGCATGCCAGCCCGATCGGCGGCAAAGGCATCGGCGAGCTCGGCGCCACCGGCGTTGCCGCTGCTGTTGCCAACGCCGTCTTCGACGCCACAGGCAAGCGGATCCGGGAGTTGCCGATCACGCCGGAAAAACTGCTGTAGAAGGATCGGCCCGCGGAAGCGTCTGCTCGATGAGGTTGACGTAATAGCGCATCACCGTCGGCACGATCTCGTCGTTGAAAGCGTAGCGGTCGCCGTGCAGGCCTTCGCCCGGGCCGACCTCGCCGGCGCCGATCCACGCATAGCAGCCGCCGGCGGCGCGGATCATGAAAGCGAAATCCTCGCAGCCGAGACTGGGGCTGAACTCGGTCAAGACATTCTCCCGGCCGACGACGGAGGCGGCGGCCTCGACGGCGCGGGCCGTCGCATCCGCCGTATTGATCAGCGACGGATAGCCCTCCCTGTAGTCGAGCCTGGCCTTGAGCGAATGCGCGGCGGCAATACCTTTTGCGATCTCGCCGATCAGCCTCTCGCAATGGTCGGAAAGGCCGTGCTCGAAGAAGCGGCAGGTGCCTTGCAGCCAGACCTTGCCCGGCACGATGTTGCCGACATTGCCGCCATGGATCTGCGTGATGCTGACGACAAGCGCGCCCTGCGGGTCGACCGAGCGGCTGACGATGCGCTGGACGGCTTGCACGAAGGCGCCGGCGGCCAGGATCGGGTCGTCGCCGAGCTGCGGCATCGCGGCATGCGCGCCAAGACCCTGGAAGGTCAGTTCGAAATTATCAACGGCCGCCATTTGCGCACCAGCGCGGGCGGCGATCGTCCCCAGCCTGACGCCCGGCCAGTTGTGGACCGCATAGACCGCCTCGACCGGAAAGCGCTTGAACAGGCCGTCCTCGATCATGCGCATGCTGCCGCCCTCGTTTTCCTCGGCCGGCTGGAAGATGAAATTGACGGCGCCGTCGAAGGCGCGCGATTGACTGAGCAATTTGGCGGCGCCGAGCAGCATCGCGGTGTGGCCGTCATGGCCACAGGCGTGCATCACGCCCTCTTGCCTCGAAGCATAGGGCAAGCCGGTTTTCTCCAGCACCGGAAGCGCGTCGAGCTCGGCGCGAAGGCCGATGGCGCGTGCGCCGCCACCGCTGCGCAGGACACCGACGACGCCGGTGCCGCCGATCCCCTCATGCACCTCGTCGACGCCGAAAGAGCGCAGTTTCTCTGCAACGAAACGGGCCGTTTCGTATTCATTGAATGCGAGCTCCGGATTGGCATGGATATGGTGCCGCCAGCCTACGACCTCTGGTGTCAGCGCGGCGACGGGGTCATTATGCAACATGATGCCTCCTTTCCGCCGACAAAAAGCGGCTTGGTTTGCCAGCCATAGAAGGCCCGGCGAGAGGCGTCTTGAACCGGATTGACCATGGCAAGGACAAACGAAGCGGCAGAGACCGGGAAATACTGGCGCCATCCGTGCTTCCCCGACCTTGGCCTGTTCGAGGCGCGCTTCACCCGGCACCGCTATGACCTGCACACGCACCCGACCTATGTGATCGCCCTGATCACCTCCGGCTGCGAGCGTATTCGCATCGGCCGTCAAAGCGTTCTCGCTCCGGCAGGCACCATTGCCGTCGTCAATCCCGAGGAGTGGCATGACGGCGAACGCGGGGCGGATGAAGGCTGGGCCTACCGGACGTTTTATCCTTCGGTGCCGCTGATGAGCGCGCTTGCCGACGAACTCGGCCGCGACGGCGCTCCGGTGTTTTCGCGCGCGACGATCGAAGACAGCAGTCTCGCCGCAGCATTGACGGCAGCACACCAGGGCTCGACATCCCCGGACACAATGACGGCCGAGACGTCCCTGCTCGTGGCGCTTAGACGGCTGATCGTTCGCCATGGCGACTCGAGCGGACGGGCCGAAGAGATCGAAAGCTCAGGATCGCAGCGGAGGTTTTCGCTCTGTCGCGACCTTATCGAAAGCGAACTTGGTTCGCAGCTCGACCTCAAGCGGCTTGCCGGCGTGGCAGGCGTGACCCGGTTCCAGGTCATCCGCGACTTCAACAAGGCGATCGGCCTGACGCCGGCGGCCTATATCCGGGACCGGCGATTGCGCCGGGCGAGCGCGCTGATCGAACAGGGATCTGGCCTCGCCGACGCCGCTATCGCAGCAGGTTTCGCGGACCAGAGCCATCTGTCCCGTACATTCCGGGCCATGCATGGCATGACGCCAGGCATGTTCAGAAGAGCGGGATAAGGCGCTCCTGAACAGACAAGCTTGCGCGCCAATGCCCGCTGCGCAATGCTGACGCAGCTCGGGGGGAATCATGCGAAAAATCTTGGCTTCGACGCTGCTGCTCGCGGCCATTCTATCCGCAACGGCTGCCCAGGCGCTGGATGCCAGCGGGACGCCGGTCATCGTGACCCCGCTTGCCTCTCACACCGAGACCGCGTCCGGCCAGCCGATCACGCTGCCGCAGAAGAACGTCCAGGTCCTGGTCTCGGCCTATCAGATCGCGCCGGGCGCGACCTTGCCGGTCCACAAGCATCCGTTTCCGCGCTATGCCTATGTCGAGGCCGGCACGCTTCAGGTCACCAACGTCGAGACCGGCAAAAGCAACACCTATCAAACAGGTGATTTCATCATCGAAATGATCGGGCAATGGCATCAGGCGACCAATGTCGGCGCCGATCCGGTCAAGCTGCTGGTCATCGACCAGGTCGAAGAAGGTACCAAGAACACGGTGTTGCGCCAGTAGCTGCCACGTCTGAAAACGGCGTCCGGGGCGGATCCAGCACAGCGCGTAACAGGCGTCAGAACGCGAACCCCTCCGGCAAATTGTGATTCCAATAGCCTTCCTCGACAAGTTCACTTATGCGCCAGCCCTCGGACGTGCGTACGACGCGGTCTCGATACCAAAGCCCCTGGAAGAAGACCTGCCTTTTGCCTTCGCCGAGGTCGACCACCATCGGGCATGAACAATGCGCGCGCGCGCTGGCCTCATCCCCGCGGAGATCCAGAAGGATTGTCGAAATGGTGTGCTGCGAGATCAATATCTTCGAAAGGGCGCCTTTCATGTAAGCAACATGCTCATCTACACCGCTCCTGATTCCACCTGTTACAGTGTTGTCAAGCAAGGCATCGGGTGTGAATATTTTGCGATAGGCTTCCCAGTCGCGATCGTCCACCGCATAGCAATAGCGAACAAGCAGCTGTTCGATCTCAAGCCTATCGGAAACCTCCTGCAATGAAAGGGTCATGTCCTGTCTCCGCGGTTGGCGGCACTAATGCCGCATGCGCCAAGCCTGCCCCGACATTTCGATCAATATTCACGTTGCCGATGCTCCGAGCAACCTCGCCGCGCGATTGGGCCTGCGCAAACCCGAACACTCATTTGGCCTCCGCCTTTACCCGGCCGGCAGCGGCGGCCAGCACGGCGCGATCCCCCTCTTCGTACAAGCGACGGATGGAGATTGCCTTGACGCGCCAACCTTCCGGCGTCCGCACCAGCCGGTGGAGATAGCTGCCGCCGACCGTCCAGAACCGCCCGCCGATCCAGTGGGTTGCGCGGACATGGCTGCGTGCGACCGCGTCATTGCCCGCGCCCTCGACGGTGATGTTGGTGATGAGGTGCTGGGTGGCGTCGAAGCCCGGCAGCAGCCGTTGCCACTGCGCGATCAACGCGTCGCGGCCGCTAGTCGTGACCTCGCCGCCGAAGAGGCTGGTGTAGTCGGTCGTGACACGGGCCGCGAGATAGGATCTGACCCGGTTCCATTCACGCAGATCGGCATAGAGGCCGATCCCGGCAATCGCCTCGGCGATTGCGATCCTGTCTTTGACCGTCAGCGCATCTCCCGGAGCGCTCGAGGCGGGCGCCGAGACGGCGGAAATCATCGCAGCGGAAACCGCCGAGGCCAGGACATGCCGGCGCGTGACGAGGCTCATTGTCCCGCCTCCCCCGCACTGCCCAGCGTCGCGCGGAAGTGCGCGGCGACGGTATCGCTTGCGGCCTTCACCGGCGCGGCACGATCGTAGAAATCGAACTGGGTGACGTTGTCGAGCCACAGCTCCCGCTTGGAACTGGTCAGCCGCGTGTAGAATTTGTGCGCCCCCTGCGGAATGGCAGCCGCCTCGCTGTGCACCATCAAAAAAGGCTGGTGCAGGCGCGGAGCAGCCTGGATGGCGTCGAACGTCAGCCAGCCGCGCCAGAACGCCGGATCGGCCTCGTTGCGCCAGGCCGGGATCATGCCGCGATCGGGCTCGGTGTAATAGGGCACCTTGAACATGACCGCGCGCTCGTCGGTCAGGCTCGCGGCCGGCAAGAACGCTTGCTTGCCGGTGCGGCGATACTCAGCCTCGGCCGCATCGCCCACGGCCTCAAGCCTGGCGACGCCATGCCGGCCGCCATAGGCCTGCTCGACCACTTCGGCATCCTGCAACCAGGGCGCAACGAGGGCGACCGATTTGATCGCGGCGTTTTCGGCGGCGGCGGTGACCATATAGCCGGAGCTGGCGCAAATGCCGAGCCCGCCGATGCGGTCCTGATCGGCTTCGGGCCGGCGCGAGAGATAGGCGACCGCCGCTTCGATGTCGGCGATCTTGGCCCTAGGATCCTCGTACTGGCGGCGTAGGCCGCCGCTTTCGCCCCACCCACGAAAATCGAAGGTCAAGGCGACGAAGCCACGATCGGCCATCTCGCGGGCGTAGCGGGCCGGCATCTGTTCCTTCACCGTCATCCAGGCGCCGGTCACGACCAGCGCCGGCCGAGGTTTTGCCGCGTCCATATCCTCCGGCAGATAGAGCTCGCCGACAAGCTGCTCACCATGCGAGGAGAATGTGACGTGCTCGACGCGCGGTGCGGCGACGGCATTGGTGACGGCGAGCGCGGCGGTGGTTGCTACGGCAAGTGTCAGGGTTTTAAACATCGCAAGTCTCCTTTGGCTTGGAGTGAGAAGCGCTGCGCGTTGCGAGAAAGACCGCCGTCTCAGCGCTCGCCAGCCAGTCGGCCGGGCAGCGGCTTCAGCGGGTAATGCGCCCAGTAGAAAGCGTCCGACTGGTACATGTCGGTCAAAAAATTCTGTGCCTCGGCGATCTTGCCGTCCTTGATGCGGAACATCAGCGCGTAGAACTGGTCGATCTCGGGACCTGAGCCGACATTCGACCAGCCGCGATGGACGTCGACAACGAGGTCGCCTTGCGCCTGGAAGAAGATCGGCTCGGCCTTGAACTTGCCATCGGCCAGGCCGCGGAAGAAGGCGACCACCTCGTCCGGCCCGCGCTTGTCGCCGGCGAGCGGATGATGGCCGGGAATGCGCCACACGATGTTGGGCGCGAGGAAGGGCCGCACGGCCTCGGGATTACCGGTCGCGTAAGCTGCGTAATAGCCTTTGATGAGCTGGATATTGCGGTCTTCCAGTGGCCCGCTGTGCGCCGGGGCGGCAGACACCGCCAGAAGAGTGCCGGCGGCGAGTAAAGCAAGCCTGGTCATCGGTCCTGTCTCCTTGCCTGTTCGAGCCGTTCCCAACACCGAGGCCCGTTCGTCAGACCCAGCATGACGCCTTTCGTTCGCCGGAAAAACCGGTAGAATTCGACAGGGCTATTTGGAAAATCCTTACAATGCGCCTCGACCAGTTCAGCGGCATCGTCGCCTTCGTCAAAGTCGCCGAGGCCAAAAGCTTCACCCGCGCCGCCGCCGAGCTCGGCGTCGCTCCGGCCTCGTTGAGCGAGGCGATCAAGGGGCTCGAGGAGCGCCTGGGGGTGCGGCTGCTCAACCGGACGACCCGCAGCGTTGGCTTGACCGAAGCTGGCGCTGAATACCTCGACCACGTGCGCCCGGCAGCCGAAGATATCTGGGCGGCTGGCGCGGCACTGCGCGAAGCTCGCGATCGTCCCGCCGGCACGCTGCGCCTCAGCCTGCCCTGGATCGCCGCGCCGCTGCTGATAGAGCCACTGATGCGGCCGTTCATGGATGCTTATCCCGAAGTGCGGCTTAGTCTGATTTTCGACGACAGCTTCGTCGACATCGCCGCCGAGGGCTTCGATGCCGGCCTGCGCATCGGCGAGCTTCTCGAGAGAGATATGATCGGCGCGCGCCTAGGCGGGCCCCTGCAGATGGTCGTGGTGGGCAGCCCCGATTATCTGGCGCGCAACGGTACGCCGAAGCGGCCGGCAGACCTCGCCGCCCATCGCTGCATCGCATTCGCCCTCACCCGCACCCGCACGATTTCACCCTGGGAATTCATTGTGGAGGGACGCGAAGTCGCATTTACGCCGGACGCATGCCTGATCGTGAACACGCTTCCGCTGTGCATTACCGCCGCCGCGCAAGGGCTTGGCCTCGCCTTCGCGGTCGAGGGCCTCGCCGCGCCGCTTCTCGCCTCAGGCGCGCTGGTCAAGGTGCTGGAGCCTTTCTGTCCCGCTTACGAGCCGCTCCACCTCTATTATCCGAGCCGCCGCCTGGTACCGCCGAAGCTGCGGGCCTTCATCGACTTCGTCCGCGCGAATTCGTACAAGCTGCGGATCTGAAGTGGCTTTTCGAGAACCCGGCCCCGTTCAGCCCCAGGCGCCGACCATCTGCCTGGTGGTTGCGTTGAGCCGGTTGAATGCGTTGATCAGGGCAATCTGGACGACCAGGGCGGCAAGCGCCTTTTCGTCATAGTGCCGGGCGGCCTCGTCCCAGACTGCATCCGGCACCGGATCCGGCCGATCGGCCAACCGGGTTGCCGCCTCGGTCAGTGCCAGCGCGGCGCGTTCGGCGTCGGTGAAGTAGGGTGTCTCCCGCCATGCGGACACGGCAAAGATGCGCTCGTCCTTCTCGCCGGCCTTCTTCAATTCGCGCGCATGCATATCGACGCAGAGGCTGCATCCGTTGATCTGGCTGGCGCGTAAATGGACGAGCTTGCGCGTCACATATGACAGGTCGGCCGTCTCCGTCGACTTGTCCAGCGCGAGCAGTGCCTGCAAGGCGCCGGGAATGAGCATCACCGGGTTTTTCAACCGTGCTTGCATGGTGGTCTCCTTAGGCGTGTTTCTGCCGGCCGCACATTTAGCTTTCGGTCGGCTGTGCTGTTAATCAATCAATAACTCGCTAGCTATGAATCGACATATAGCTGAACGGTTATGGATATGTCAAGCGGCAAAATTGGAGCACCGCCGGCCGCCCTGTCGCGTGTTGAGCCAACAGTTCCGGCTTTCATCGCACCATGCCCGATGCTACCGCTGGGCAGCTGAAATCATCGACGGATCGCCTATGATCGAGACCGAACGCCCTCGCCTGCCGCTGATCGAGATCTGCGTCGAAGGCATAGACGGCCTGCTGGCCGCGCAAGCCGCAGGCGCCGACCGTGTCGAGCTCTGTGCCAGCCTGATCGAGGGCGGCATCACACCGAGCTTCGGCACGGTGCGCACGGCGCTCGAGCTGGCGACGATCCCCTTCCACGTCATCGTGCGGCCGCGCGGCGGCGATTTTCTCTATGGCGAAGCCGAATATCGTTCGATGCTCGCCGATGTCGGCGCGCTTGCCGAGCTCGGCGTCGCCGGTGTCGTCGTCGGTTGCCTCACTGCCGACGGCACCATCGACGAACAGCGCATGAGCGAATTGGTTAAGGCGGCGGGAAACTTGAACGTCACCTGCCACCGCGCCTTCGACATGACCCGCGACCCGACAGAGGCGCTGGAGACGCTGATCCGCTGCAAGGTCGGCCGCGTGCTGACCAGCGGCCAGCGCGACACGGCGCTCGAGGGCGCGGACCTGCTCGCCGATCTTGTCAGGCAGGCCGGCGACCGCATCATCATCCTCGGCTGCGGCGGGCTTGATCCCGAGAACATCGGCAAGGTGCGGAGGAAAACCGGGTTGAGCGAAATGCACTTCGCCGCGCTCAAGGACGTGCAGAGCGCTATGCGTTACCGCAACCCAAGGGTCGGCATGGGCGGCACCGACCTCGACCGCGAATACCGCAACACCGTAACCGATGAGGCGATGGTGGCGGCGACCATCGCAGCCGCCCGGCTGTGATCCTGGAAGATCGAACAACATGATCGAAGTGCGTTTGCCGATCGAACGGGTTTCGCCGCAGGATGAGTCCGCAATCCTCGCGCTCAACAACGAGCATGCCGCCGAATTGTCGTGGCTCGAACCCGAGCGCCTGTCCTTCCTGCTCGCCGAAGCGTTTTACACGCGCCGCATCGGTACGCTCGAAGCCTTCATCATGACCTTCGACCAGGACGCCAGCTACGACAGCCCGAACTTCCTGTGGTTTCGCCAGCGTTACCCGCGGTTCGTCTATGTCGATCGCGTCGTGGTCGCCGCCGCAGCGCGCGGGCGCGGCCATGGCCGCCGGCTGTATGAGGATCTGTTCGAGCAGGCGTCACGCGCGGGCCAGGCGATCGTCACCTGCGAAGTCAATGCCGAGCCACCCAATCCGGCTTCGGACGCCTTCCATGCCGCACTCGGCTTTGCGGAAGTGGGCGACGCGGTAATCCACGGCGGCAGGAAAGCCGTGCGGTATTATGCAAGACGGATCGCCGGCTGAACGGCGGGCGCCGTACGCCCTACCAATTGCGGTTCAGCCAGGAGCGGGCCGGCTTTTCGATGATGTAGTAGCTGCACAGCGCGCAAGCGAACGCCGCCGCAAGCATCAACCACGGCGAACTGCCTTTTATGTCGACGAATTGATAAAAGGGCTGCTGCCAAAGATAGAGCGAATACGACCACAGCCCCAGCATCGTCATCGGCAGGGACGATAGAAACCCGGTCAGATACCGGCTGCCGAAGTCGAGCGAATTGACGGCGAGTGCCAGCAGCGGCACCGCGACCAGATAGTGGATGGGGGTTGGCACGGCAGCCATGAAAAGGAGCACAGCCACTACTGAGGCCGCCAGGGCGACATGTGGCCCCTTGAACAGCGCCGGCAGCCTGCCGTCGGCCTTGAGCAGGCATATCACCGCCGACAGCAGGATCGAGGCGATGTGCACGTCGGTGCGCCAATAGGTGCCCTCGTAGCCTATTGCGAGCACCCAGTAGGAGATGGCGCCGTTTGCCATGGCCAGCACCGACAATACGCCGAGCAACATGATGACCCGGGATCGCCCCGAGACGACGACGCTGATCAGCGCCAAGATGATATAGGCGTGCTCTTCGACGCAGAGCGACCAGATATGGTCGAGCGCGCCGGCGCGGGTGACGAGAATTCCGGCATAGTTGTAGGTGAACGTCAGCGCCGTCAGCGCCGCCTTCCACTTGAAGGCGATGAATGTGCCGGACAAGGCAACCATCGCGGCGACGACAAAAATCAGCAGTGCCGGGTAGATGCGGGAGAACCGGCGCTTGAAGAATTTCTTCAGCGGATAGTATTCGACAAACAGGATCTCGGCCATCAGCCGGCCGCTGAGCACGAAGAAGAATTCGACGCCCAGGACGCCGAGATTGATGCCGGGAACGGGGAAGAAATGGCCGATCAGCACCAGCGCGATCGACAGGCCGCGCCAGCCGTCGAGATAGGCAAGCCTGGTTCTTGCCGAGCTATCGGCCACAGGCCTGGACACGACAAGACGCGTCGCGGAGATGTCCGTCATGCCGGTCCCTTCATTGAACCTGCGAAAGGCGGGCGGAAGGCCGCATTCCTCCAGCTATATTGCAGCGCACCAGAGCTTTGTGCAAGTGCGAGATAACGACACGCCCGAAGTACAGGACGGACCGAAAAGGGGCTCTCACGTCCGTTACTCGAAACCAACGGTCGACAGTCTCAGGCGTTGGCGGCAGGCGCTGCGCGCCATGGCCAGCCTAACGGCAAATGGTACATCTCCATCTTGGCCGGCAGAGCAAAATGTACCGGCGATTTCCGCGGCACCGTGCGGCAGGCCTGCTCTTCCGCCATCCAATGCCTTGCCCGTTTGCCCAAATCGGCCGAATGTGCCGCGGACAGATCCACTGAACAGAGACAGTGCATGACCGGCTTCGTCCTTCCCCTGCCCGCAACCTCGTCGGTGGCCGTGGCCGGCTCGCCGGAGCGTTTTGAGGTGCGCCGGATCTTCTGCGTCGGCCGCAACTACGCCGCTCATGCCCGCGAGCTCGGCAATGACGAGCGCGACCCGCCCTTCTTCTTCACCAAGCCAGGCGACGCAGTGGTCGATGCGGCGGTCGGTTCGGGCACGATTATCCCCTACCCGCCGCTGACCCAAAACCTGCATCACGAAATCGAGCTGGTCGTCGCGATCGGCGGAGCCGGCTTCCGCATCCGGCGCGAGCGCGCGCTGGACCATGTCTGGGGCTACGGCGTCGGCGTCGACCTGACTCGCCGCGACCTTCAGGACGAGGCAAAAAAGGCGGCAAGGCCGTGGGACTGGTCGAAAGCCTTCGACCGTTCAGCGCCCTGCGGCCCGCTGGTTCCGGCGCAAAAATCCGGTCATCCCGACAAGGGCCGCATCTGGCTCGCGGTCGACGGCGAGATCAGGCAGGACGGCGACCTCGCCGAACTGATCTGGCCGGTTCCCGACATCGTCTCGATTTGCAGCGAGGCGCTAGAGCTTAAGCCCGGCGACCTGATCTTCACCGGAACACCGGCTGGCGTCGGCGCCGTCGGGCCGGGCGAAAAGATCACCGGTGGCGTCGACGGCATCGGCGAAATCGAACTGACCATCGGCCAACCGATCCGATGAGCGACATCGTCCTCCATAACTACTACCGCTCCTCGACCTCTTACCGGGTGCGGATCGCGCTGGAGATGAAGGGCCTGTCCTACGACTACGTGCCGCATCATTTGCGCCACGGCGAGCATCTCGAACCCGCCTACCTCGCGGTCAATCCGCAAGGGCTGGTGCCGGCACTGGTCCTAGACGACGGCAGGCTACTGACGCAATCGCTGGCGATCATCGAATATCTCGACGAGACCACGCCTGAGCCACCGCTGCTGCCCACGGATGCGCCTGGCCGCGCCCGCGTCAGGATGCTGGCGCAGATGATCGCCTGCGACATCCATCCGGTGAACAATCTGCGCGTGCTGACCTCGCTGCGCACACTGTTCGGCGCCGGCGACCAGGATGTCGTCAACTGGTTCCGGCACTGGGTCAACGAAGGCTTCCAGCCGCTTGAAAAGATTCTGGCTTCCTCGCCCGAGACCAAGACATTCTGCCATGGCGACACGCCGGGGCTGGCCGACATCTGCCTGGTCGCACAGGTCACCACCAATGCCCGCTTCGGCGTCGACATGACGCCCTACCCGACGATCTCGCGCATCAATGCCGCCTGCACGGCGCTGCCGGCGTTCCAGAAGGCCGCGCCTGAGAACCAGATCGATGCCGAATAGACCGCAAATCGCAGAAGTCATGAGGAACAGCCGATGAAAGCCGTCGTCTTCGAAAAATTCGGCGAGGCGCCGACGATCCAGACCGTGCCGGATCCGACGCCGGCGCCGGAAGGCGTCGTCATCAAGGTTGAGGCCACCGGCCTCTGCCGCAGCGACTGGCATGGCTGGATGGGGCACGACGACGGTATCCGCCTGCCGCATGTGCCTGGCCACGAGCTTGCCGGCGTCGTGGCCGCGGTGGGCAACCAGGTGACCCGCTGGAAGGGCGGCGAGCGCGTCACTGTGCCGTTTGCCGTCGGCTGCGGCCGCTGCTTCGAATGCACGTCGGGCAACCACCAGGTCTGCGAACATCAGTTCCAGCCCGGCTTCAGCGCCTGGGGTTCGTTCGCCGAATATGTCGCCATCGACCATGCCGACACCAATCTCGTACGCTTGCCCGACGAGATGGAATTCGCCACCGCCGCTAGCCTCGGCTGCCGCTTCGTCACCTCGTTCCGCGCCATCGTCGATCAGGGCCGCGTGACCCCCGGCGAATGGGTTGCCGTGCATGGCTGCGGCGGCGTCGGCCTGTCGGCGATCATGATCGCCAGCGTCATGGGCGCCAATGTCGTCGCCATCGACCTCACCGACGAGAAGCTGGACTTTGCCAAAAAGATCGGCGCGGTGGCGACGATCAACGCGGCAAAGACGCCGAACGTGGTCAAGGCGGTCAAGCAGATCACCAATGGCGGCGCGCACATGTCGATGGACGCGCTCGGCCACCCCAGTACCTCGTTCAACTCGATCGCAAACCTGCGCCGCCGCGGGCGCCACGTGCAGGTCGGCCTGATGCTCGGCGACCATGCCAGGCCGCAGATTCCGATGGACAAGGTGATCGCATTCGAGCTCGAAATCCGCGGCAGCCACGGCATGCAGGCGTTTCGCTACCAGGCGATGATGGAGATGATCCGCACCGGCAAGCTGAAACCCGAACTGCTGGTCGGCAAGAAGATCAGCCTCGAAGAGGCGCCGGCCGCATTGATGGCGATGGGCGGCTTCGAAGGCATAGGCATCGGCGTGGTGACCAGATTCTAGATCACGCCCTGAGCCTGGATCAGCGAAACGACGCGCAGACCTCCCGCACGCAGGCTCGCAGCCAGCGTTGTGCCGGATCGGCATCGAGTCGCGGATGCCACAGCATCGAAATGGTGACCTCCTCGATATCGACCGGCAACGGGAAGCTGTACATGCCCGTGCGCGCGCCCAGCGTGTGCCGTTCGGGGACGCTGGCGATCAGATCGGAGGCGCGCGCCATGGCGAGCGTGGCCGAGAAGCTGGAAACCATGCACACGATCGTCCGCTGGAGACCGAGCAGTTTCAAGGCCTCGTCGATCGGGCCCTTTTCGCGGCCACGCCGCGAAACGCTGATGTGGCGGCCGGCCGCATAGCGTTCCGGCGTCATTGGGCCCTCGCCCAGGCTGTGACCCGTTCGCACCGCACCGATGAAGCGGTCGCGAAACAGCGCCTGAATGCGCATTTCAGGGTTCGTTTCACTGGCAACCCCGATTTCGAGGTCAACCGCCGCGCCACGCAACGACATGTCGTTCTTGTCGGATTTCGGCGCAAAACGCAGCCGCACGCCAGGCGCATCCGCTTCGACACGGGTCAGAAGACGCGGTGCGAACTCCTCGACGAAACTTTCGTTGGCGCGCAGCGTGAAGACCTTGTCGAGAGCAGAGAGGTCGAGGAGCTTGGCCGGGCGCAGCAGCGCTTCCGCATCCTGAACGACGCGGCCTACCTGTTGCTGCAACTCGAGCGCGCGCGGCGTCGCAACCAGGCCACGGCCGGCCCGGACCAACAATGGGTCGCCTGTCGCCTGGCGCAACCGCGCCAACGTCCGGCTCATCGCCGAGGGACTGAGGCGCAGCCGCCCGGCCGCGCGCGCCACACTGCCCTCGGTCAGCAGCACATCGAGGGCGACAAGCAGATTGAGATCTGGCGACGACATCGACGGACCGTAGCACAGCTCGGCCGCGATGTGGCGTTTCATGCACGAATAAGATGCAAATACTGCGCCTTCCGCCACATCAGGCGAGGGAATAGCGTCCGACAGCTCCGATTGGGGGCTGCCGGCAAAGGAGTTCACCTTGGCATCGACCGCTGAAAAGACCTGGGACGAAGTTGCCCCGGTGAGCGGCGCACGCTCGACCCGATGGGCATTGGCAAGCCTGTCGCTTTCAACGCTGCTGTCGTCGCTCGCCACCAGCATCGCCAGCGTCGGGCTGCCATCGCTGATGCAGGCGTTCGACGCATCGTTCCAGCTCGTGCAATGGGTCGTCCTGGCCTATCTGCTCGCCATCACCACCTTGATCGTCAGCGTCGGGCGGCTCGCCGACATATTCGGCCGCCGACCGCTATTGCTCGGCGGCATTGCCCTGTTCACGTTCGCATCGGTGCTTTGCGGGCTCGCGCCGACGCTCTGGCTGCTGATTGCCGCTCGGGCGGCACAGGGGCTCGGCGCGGCCATTATGATGGCTCTGACGCTGGCCTTTGTCGCCGACACGGTTCCCCGGGATAAAACCGGCAGCGCCATGGGCCTGCTCGGCGCCATGTCGGCGATCGGCACCACGCTTGGCCCCTCCCTTGGCGGACAGTTGATCGCCGGCCTCGGCTGGCGCGCGATCTTCCTCATCAATCTGCCATTGGGGATGCTGGCCTTTGCGCTTGCCTGGCGCTTCCTGCCGGCCGGAAAAAAGACGCCAGGTCGGCGCGGTTTCGACGGGATCGGCACGGCTTTGCTCGCGCTGACGCTAGCCGCCTATGCGCTCGCCATGACCCTTGGGCGTGGCAGTTTTGGTTCTCTCAATGTCGGCTTGCTGATTGCCGCAACCGTGGCTGGCCTGCTGTTTGTCATTGCGCAGACAAGGGTCCAGAACCCTTTGATTCAACCTGCGAGGTTCCGCGACCAGGCGTTGAACGCAAGCCTCGCCATGAACCTGATCGTCGCCACGGTGATGATGGCGACGCTGGTGGTCGCACCATTCTATCTGTCGCGCGCGCTTGGGCTAGACGCGGCCATGGTCGGGCTGGTTCTGTCGACCGGCCCTCTGGTTACCGCATTGGCGGCGCTGCCGGCCGGACGCCTGGTCGATCGTTTCGGGGCGAACCGGATGATGATCGTCGGCCTGTTCGATCTCGCTATTGGCACCTTTGGTCTGTCGCGGGCGGAATTCGGCATTGCCGGCTATGTCGTACCAATCATCATCGTCTGCACCGGCTACAGCCTGTTTCAGACCTCCAACAATTCGGCCGTGATGACGGGCGTCGCATCCGACCAGCGTGGCGTCGTCTCCGGCCTGCTCAATCTGTCGCGCAATCTCGGCCTGATCACCGGTGCGTCGGTGATGGGCGCGGTGTTCGCCTTCGCATCGGCTGGGGAAGGCACTGGCTTGGCAGTGTTGGCACCTGCGGCAGCGGCACGAGGGATGCAGGTCACTTTCCAGCTGGCGACGGGCCTGGTGCTGATGGCGCTGATCTTGCGGTATTTTCAGCCCGCGCCACGGCCGGGCGAACTGATATCGTTGCCAAGCATCCTTGAGGGTTTCCACCCGGTTCGCATGCAACTCCGGCAACTGGCGCACCTATCTCGCATATCTCTTGGCACCGACGACGCAAAGTACGACGGCGGCGGCGACGGCGATCATGGCGGGACTGACCTGCTCATGCAGCAGCGCTGCCGCCAGCCCGAGGCCGAAGAAGGGCTGCAGCAGTTGCAACTGCCCGACGGCGGCGATGCCGCCTTGCGCCAGGCCGCGATACCAGAACACGAAACCGATCAGCATGCTGAACAGCGAAACATAGGCCAAGCCGATCCAGGCGCCCCTGCCGGCACTTTCGAGCGACGGCGGCAAAGTGATGAACGTCAGCGCCAGCATGAGGGGCAGCGACAGCACCAGCGCCCACGAAATCACCTGCCAACCGCCGAGTTTGCGCGACAGCGCCGCTCCTTCGGCATAGCCCAATCCACACACGATGATGGCGGCCAGCATCAAGATGTCGCCGAGCGGCGAGACCGACAGGCCTTGGGTGACTGCGAAACCGGCGACAAGGGCGCTGCCGAGGCACGAGAACAGCCAGAACGCCGGCTTCGGGCGATCACCGCCTCGAACCACACCGAAGATCGCGGTCGCCAACGGCAACAGGCCGACGAAAATGATGGAGTGAGCCGACGTGATGTGCTTGAGCGCCAGCGCCGTCAGCAGGGGAAAGCCGACCACGACGCCAAGCGCCACGATCGCCAGCGGGAACAGATCTCGCCGCTCCGGACGCTTCTGACGAAAAATGAGCAGCAGCGCCAGGCCGAGGATGCCCGCCGAAGCCGCACGGGCGACCGTTACGAACACCGGATCGAAATCCATCACCGCCACGCGCGTCGCCGGAAGCGAACCGCTGAAGATCAGCACGCCTATGAACCCGTTGACCCAGCCACTCGCCGCCCAACCACTCGCCGCCCAACTACTCGCCGCCCAACTACTCATCGCCTTGTTCATCGATGCCCCGCTCGTTTTCGCCCTCTATCGGGCCGGGCGGTCTGGCTCCGCCAGAGACAATCAGGTACAGTTTGACAAAACCGTCATGGTAGGGCGAGCAGTACGGATGGATGAGCAGACGACAACAGATGAGCGCAGCCGAACGCTTGTCGAAAGCGTCATGGCGACGATCAGGCACAGGATCGCCGCGCGCAGCCTCACACCGGGAACGCGGCTGCCTTCGATCCGGGCGTTCGCCAAGGCCATGCAGGTTTCCAAATCCACCGTGGTCGAAGCCTATGAGCGTCTGGCGGCGGAAGGCATGATCCGCTCGCGGCCAGGCTCGGGTTTCTATGCCGCCGGACCGCTGGCTCCGCTGTCACTGGCCGAGATCGGCCCCAGGCTTGACCGTGCTGTCGACCCGCTCTGGGTCTCGCGCCAATCGCTGGAAGCCGGCGACGGCGTCCTGAAACCGGGTTGCGGCTGGTTGCCGGCGTCGTGGATGCCCGAGGCCGGATTGCGTCGCGCGCTGCGGACGATGGCCCGCGCCGACGACGCAGCGCTGACCGATTACGGCACGCCGCTCGGCTTGCCGGCGCTACGCCATCTGCTGGCGCGGCGCATGGCCGAGCACGGTATCGAAGCCTCCCCGGACCAGATCATGCTGGCGGAATCGGGCACTCAGGCGATCGACCTGCTGTGCCGGTTCCTGCTCGAACCGGGTGACACGGTGTTGGTCGACGATCCCTGCTACTTCAACTTCCATGCCCTGTTGCGCGCCCATCGGGCCAAGGTGATCAGCGTCCCCTACACGCGCTCGGGTCCGGACATCGAACGGTTCGCGCAAGCGCTGAACGAGCACCGGCCGCGCCTCTACATCACCAATTCGGCGCTCCACAATCCGACCGGCGCGATATTGTCCCCGGTCGTTGCCCATCGGCTGCTGAAGCTCGCCGACCAGTCGGGGCTGACGATCATCGAGGACGATATCTTCGCCGATTTCGAACACACACCGGCGCCCAGGCTGGCTGCCTTCGACGGCCTCAGCCGGGTCATTCATATCGGAAGCTTTTCCAAGACGCTGTCGGCATCGGTGCGCTGCGGCTTCATCGCCGCTCCTCGCGACTGGATGGAAGGATTGACCGATCTCAAGATCGCCACGTCGTTTGGCAGCGGTCGGCTTGCATCCGAACTGGTACTGACGCTGCTGAAGGACGGCCTCTATCGCAAGCACGTCGATCTGCTGCGCGCGCGGCTCTCGCGCGCCATGGAAGAAACCGGCACCCGCCTCAGGGCGATCGGCATCGTGCCATGGATAGATCAGCCCGCCGGCATGTTTCTATGGTGCAGGCTGCCGGAGGGGATAGATGCCGCGGACGTCGCCCGCCATGCTCTGTCGGCCAATGTCGTGCTTGCGCCCGGCAATGCGTTCAGCCTGTCCCGTTCGGCCAGCCGTTACATGCGCTTCAACGTCGCCCAATCGGGAGACGACCGGGTTTTCAGGGCGCTTGAACAGGCGATGTCGCGTTGATTGCGCTGCCGCAAAACTGAGGCTGAACTCTCAGGCCCCTGCCCGCTTGCGGCGTGCATAAAGCATGACGAGCGTCTCGGCGGTCAGCGCCGGCCTCTGCTCGCCTTCGATCTCGACCGTATTGGCGGCCTTCATCAGATATTGCCCCGGACCTTTGTCTTCCATCGACAACAGCGTGGTGCGCAGCCTGATTCGCGAGCCGACCCTGACCGGCGCCACGAAGCGCACTTTGTCGAAACCGTAGTTGAACGCGGCCTGCGTGTTTTCAGGTACGATCCCCATCTCGAGCGCCAGCGCGCCGATGATCGACAGAGTCAGATAGCCATGCGCGATCGTGGTGCGGAACGGGCTTTGCCGCTTCGCCCGCTCGGGATCGACATGGATCCATTGATGATCGCCCGTGCATTCGGCAAACTGGTCGATGCGGTGCTGATCGACCAGCGTCCAGTCCGAAACGCCCAACTCCTGCCCGGCCATCGCCCTGAGTTGCTCGAAGGTCGGCGGCGTCCTCGGCCGTATCTGCGTCATTCCTGCTTTCCCGATCGCTTGCCTGTTCCGGACCACGACGGGCCGCCCCTGTCAATTCGCCAGTGCGATTCCAGCCCATAATCTTCGGCCGCGAACCGCCGGTCTTCGCTGCCGGCAAGCGTGCTGCCGGGGAACAGCTTACCTCTTGTCGTGGCCGGCGCGGATCTCCTCCATCGCCTCCTTGATGCGGCTGCGCAGGATTTCAATTGATTCGGTGCCGGACGCCCTTGCCAGTTCGGCCATCTCGCCGGCATTCTTCAGCGCGGTCTCGAAGGATTTCCTGGCGAACGCCGCCTGCTTCTGCATCATTTCCTGCGGATTGCCGGGTGCTCTGTAGCTTTGTGCCATGTGGGTGATTTCGCGCAGCGTGTCCTGCAGCATCTCGCGTTGCCTTGACAACAGCGCCGACGCTCCGGCGGCGCTCGCCCGTGCCGACTTCTCCAGCGCTTCCAGGTTCCTGGCGTGGTGGGCGAGGATCGCCTCGACATCGACATTCGGCAGCTTCAGGTCGCGGCCGAATTTGCCGAACATGTCGATGAAGGACTCGGACTCCGGTCGTTTTGCCATGCTGGTTCTCTCCCCTGTTGCCGCGAACGCCGCCACTGCACGGAAGATAGTGCAGCGAAGCTCAGCGGTCCATTCGGACTAGTCAGCCGACAAGAAACAGCCGTTCGGCAGTGTAGAGCACGAGGCCGGCAAGGCCACCGATGATCATGCCGTTGAAGCGGATATATTGCAGGTCCTTGCCGATGTTCATTTCGATAAGCCTTGTCAGTTGCGCGAGGTCCCAGCGCTTGACCTGGTCGGCGATGAACTTCGACACGCCGCTCTTCTGGCTTTCGACGAAGGAGGCCAGCGCCACGATGAACCCCTGGTTCATGTCGGCCCTGATCTGCGCGTCGTCGGCAAGATGGCGGCCGACCTCGACGAACATGGTGGCGAGATGGTCGCGGATCATCGAATTCGGCGCCTTGGCGTCCTGTTCGATGAACAGCCGCAGGCTGTCCCACATATCGCCGGCCAGCGCGCTGAGCTCCGGCCGGGCAAGGAAATCGCGCTTCAGCTTTTCGGCGCGCCTGGCATATTGTTTGGATGTCCTCAGCCGCTCGACGAAGGTTTCGACGAAAAGGTCGAATTCGACTCGCATCGGATGGTGCGGATCGGCCCGCACCTCATCGAGCAGCGAGCCGGCCGACGCAATGATCTTCTTCAACAGATAGGCGTCGGCGCGAAACAGGTTGAACAGCGACGGCAGTTCCTCGCGGATCCTCTCGCGCATCGTCGCCAGCGCCTGCTCGTCGCTCAGGAAGCGGCCGACCACCTTGGTGAACTCGTCGAACAGTTTCTGGTGGCGGCGATCATCAGTCAGCGCCGACAGCAGTTCGGCGGCGAGCGGCGCCAGCGGCACCTTTTTGATCTGCTCCAGCATACGGCTGGTGACGAAGCCGCGCAGCCCGGATTGCTCGACCGCCGCCAGCGTCTGCGGCACCAGCCGGCCGACGAAGCGCGACAAATCGGCGGCGCGGTTCGGGTCGGCCAGCCAGTCCGCGACCAGCGCGGAAAAGTCGACCTCGGCGAGCTTTTCGCGCACCGGTTCCGGCGCCAGGAAATTCACCTCGATGAAGCGGCCGAGATTGTCGGCGATGCGGTTCTGGTTTTCCGGGATGATGGCCGTATGCGGGATCGGCAGGCCAAGCGGCCGCCGAAACAGCGCCACCACCGCATACCAGTCCGCCAGGCCGCCGATCGTCGCGGCCTCGGCGAAAGCGGCGACGAAGCCCAGCCACGCATGCCGGCTCTCGAGCGATTTCGCCACCGCGAAGATCAGCACGCAAAACGCAAGTGCTGCGGCGGCGACGAACTTGGTGCGCCTGAGCGCCGAAAGCTTGGCGTCGGCATCGGCGTCGAACCGGACGGACGCGACGGATGCAAATGCCGGGGCTGGTCGTGACATGATGGGCCGCTCCTGATCGTGTATGCGAACTTATCTAGTGTCGCCTGCCTCAGAAAGCGCGCCGCTGGTTCCGGTGCGCGCAATCGTGCACGCAAACTTGACGCCGGAATTCATCTATTATGCAGCGCCAGTCTGGAATTGTTCCAAACTATAGGCCATATTGATGCCAACCACTGCTATGTGAGGACACAATGCGGCTTACCCGTCAGACCAACTACGCAATGCGCATTCTGATGTATTGCGCCGCCAACACCGAGCGGTTGAGCCGCATCCCCGAGATCGCCGCCGCCTATTCGGTATCGGAACTTTTCCTGTTCAAGATCCTGCAGCCGCTGGTCGAAAACGGCCTGATCGAAACGGTGCGCGGCAGGAATGGCGGCGTCAGGCTCGGCCGCACGGCCGAATCAATCAGCCTGTTCGATGTCGTGCGGGTAACGGAGGAAAGCTTTGCCATGGCCGAGTGCTTCGAGAACGACGCCGCCGAATGTCCGCTGGTCGACAGCTGCGCGCTGAATTCGGCATTGCGCGAAGCGCTCAACGCCTTCTTCGCCGTGCTGTCGCGCTACACGATCGCCGATCTGGTGGCGGCGCGCCCGAATGTGCGCCACCTGCTCGGCATCGACATGCTGGTGCAAAGGGCGCCGGCCGCCTGATTTTTGGTCGCATCTCAATTGGTGAGGTCTGTTGAGATTCAGGTCAGGCCGAGCCGGAGTCGAAGACGGGCGCGAAGCGACCAAAATGGTGGGTTCCGAGAACCGGAACGGAGCGTACGTTTGGGTACGTGAGTACCGGCCTGCGCCGGCCATAGCGTTAACTGCCGCACCTCTCATGAATGCTTCGGCCGGCGAAGGCCGGAAGCGCAGGAAACCGCCATTTGCAGGCCCGACTGCGGCAATACGAACGGCATGTTTGCCGCCGGCAACACGCCGACCTTCAGCCGGCAATCGAAGACCTTTTCGATCAGCTCGTCGCTGAGCACCTGTTGCGGCGAACCTGTAGCGGCGAGCCTGCCGCGATGCATGACGAAAATCCGGTCGGCATACATCGCCGTCAAATTGAGGTCGTGCAGGATGGCGACCACGCCGCCGCCGCGTCTGGCGAAATCGCGGGCGATGTCCATGATGATCAGCTGGTGTTTGATGTCGAGGCTGGACACCGGCTCGTCGAGGAACAAATAGCGCGGCTTGCCGTCGAGCACCGGCGCCCAGACCTGGCAGAGTACGCGAGCAAGCTGCACGCGCTGCTGTTCGCCGCCGGACAGCTCCTGGTAGAAGCGGCCGGCGAAACCGTCGAGGTCGACGCGAGCCAGCGCCCGTTCGGGCAGGCGCTGGTCCTCGCCGGACAGCGCGCCGGAGCGCCCGCCGACCAGGCCCAGCCTGACGATCTCACGCACTGTGAACGGGAAGGACAGCGTCGTCGCCTGCGGCAGCACGGCGCGCAGCGTCGCCGCTTCGAGAGGCTTCATCGCGGATAGATTGCGGCCGTTGACGGTGACCTCTCCCGAATAGCCAAGATCGCCGGACAGTGCTCTGAGGAAGGTCGTCTTGCCCGAACCGTTGGGGCCGACGATGGCCGCGATTTCGCCGGGCCGCGCCTCGAAATCGACATTGGTGACAATGCGCTTGCCGCCAATCGCCACCGAGACATCGCGCGCTTCGATCATAGGCAAACCCTCACAAGTCGATGACGCCGCGCTTGCGCAGCAGGATCCACAGGAAGAACGGCGCACCGGCGACCGCGGTGACGATGCCGATCGGCAATTCGGCCGGGGCAACGATGGTGCGGGCGACGGCGTCGGCCAACAGCAGCAGCGCGGCACCAAGCAGTGCCGATGCCGGCAGCAAATAGCGGTTGTCGGGGCCGATCAGCAGGCGCAGCAAATGCGGCACGACGATGCCGACGAAGCCGATGCCGCCGCTGACGGCGACCGACGCGCCGACCGCTGCCGAGACGCCGACAATCGCGGAGTATTTCAGCCGCTGCACCGGAATGCCGAGATGGCCGGCCGTGGCCTCGCCGAGCGCCAGCGCGTTGAGGCCGCGCGCCAGGAACGGCATTGCCGCCAGCGCCAGCACGATGACCGGCCCGACCGAGCCGATCTTCTGCCAGGTTGCGCCGCCCAGCGAGCCGAGCTGCCAGAAGGTCAGGTCGCGCAATTGCCGGTCGTCGGCCATGAAGATCAGGATGCCAGTCAGCGCCATGGCAAGCGCGGCCAGCGCGATGCCGGCGAGCAGCATGGTGGCGACGGAGGTCTGGCCTTGCCGTGTCGCGACCCGATAGAGCAGCAATGTCGTAGCCAGCCCGCCGCAGAACGCAGCCAGCGGCAAAGCCATCGTGCCGAGCGCCGAAGTCAGCGGCGCCAGCATGGTCGAGCCAAGCACGATGACGGCGACCGCACCGAGGCTCGATCCGGCCGAAACGCCGATCAGGCCGGGGTCGGCCAGCGGATTGCGGAACAACCCCTGCATGACGGCACCGGAGACTGCAAGCGATGCGCCGATCAGCACGCCCAGAACAACGCGCGGCAGACGGATGTCATGGATGATCAGGCGGTCGCGGGCGCTCAATGCCGCGTCGCCGGGCAACGCGCCGAACAGCCAGTCGTGCATGACGCCGATGGCCGAGGCATCGGATGCGCCGGAGGTCAGCGACAACATCGCGGCGATAGTCAACCCGACGCAGAGCAGCACGATGACAAGGCGGGCGCGCCGCGAACGATCACCCTCGGCTGCCGTCGCCATGATGCCCGCCGCACCGGCGATCGAATGATCCGCCATCGCGCTCAATCCGTGACCTGGCCGCCATAGAGCGAGACGGCGAGGTCGTGGATGGCGTCGGCCGTGCGCGGGCCGAAGCCGAGCAGATAGCCGCCGTCCATGCGGATCAGCTTGCGGGCGGCACCCGCCGGCGTCGAAGCCACGGCAGGGTTCGAAAACAATTCGTCATCCGCGGTGGCCGGCCCGGCGTTGTTCATCATCAGGATCACGTCGGGCCTGGCGGTGATGACTGCCTCGTCCGACAATTGCTTGTAGCCGGCAAAGCCGTCGATGGCGTTGATGCCGCCCGAAAGCTTGATGATGCCGTCGGCGGCGGTGTCGCTGCCGGCAGCAAGCAGCTTGCCGCCCTGCATCGACAGCACGAACAGGATGCGCCTGCGCTCCTTGATCGAGGCGGTCTGCTTTTCGGCTGCCTTCAGCTTGGCGTCTATCTGGGCCGCCAGCGCATCGGCCTTGGCCTCGGTGCCAAGCGCCTTGCCGACGATGTGGATCTTTTCGAGAATGCCTTGATTATCATAGCGCTCGGTCACCTCGATGAACGGGATGCTTGATTTCTTCAAGACGTCGACGGCTTCCTTCGGTCCGCTGCCGCGCAGGGCCAATATGCCCGACGGCTTGACCGACAGCACACCCTCCGGCGACAGCTGGCGCATGTAGCCGATATCCGGCAGTTCCACCGCCGCTTGCGGATAGCGGCTGGTCGAATCGCGTGCGACAAGACGATCCTGTTCACCGAGCGCGTAGACGATCTCGGTGATCGAGCCACCAATAGCCACGATCCTCGAGCGATCGGCGAAAGTCGCGATGCCCTCAGCGGCTTGAGCCGTTATCAGCGCGGCGAAGGCCAGGAAAACGGCGGCCGCAGGACCAAGCGCCGACCTGGAGACCGATGCCAGCCTGGAGACAAGAACCATCGTCGTTTTCCTCAGGCTGCGGTCGGGCTTGGGATACGCGGCAGGTTTTCGGCCAGAAAGCGCCAGTCGTCGCGCTCGCTTTCGCCTTCATGCCGCTTACCGAAGAACTGGATGATCATCTTGCCGTCGGCGCCATAGACTTCGAGCGACGTGACATGGCCGTCCCCGGTCGGCTTGCGCACGGCCCAGACCTCATCGATGTGGTCGGTCCGCAGGTGCAGATGGAAGGTCTCGTCGAGCACGTTGAGCCATGGTCCCATCGGCTTGATCGAGGCGACGGGGCCGGAATGGATCTGGATGCAGCCGCGATTGCCGACAAAGCACATGATCGGCATGGCGCCGGCAGCGGCGTGGTTGAACATGGCGTTCACTGCATCCTTGTCGACCAGCCAGGCGTAGTCCTGGCCGACCATGCGCACCGCCTGTCGGCGGCTGATCTTCAGTGTCTTCAGCATGCCGAAGAACTGGTGCACGTCGGTCAGCCGGCTCCAGCGGTCGCGCAGATCGTCGATGCTCGCCGAATTGTCCGCAGTCTCGGTCTCGTCAGCCGTGCCCGCTGAAATCGCCACCGTCGGCTCCTGGTTCGGCGATTCCAGCCCGGCCACCAGTTTCTGATAGGCGTAGAGGTTGGAGGCTGGCCTGAGATGCACCTTGTGTACCGCCTCGCCTGCGGTGTCGAAGAACTGCAGGCTGCGGCGGATGTCGGCGCCATCGCGCTTTTCCACGGCAAAGCCGTGCGCCCAAACTTTTGGGAAAATACGCAGGTCGATATTTTCGCCGAGCACCATGGCATTGTGATTACCGGTGACAACCTTGTCGTAGACGCCGATCTTCTCGTGCACCGCGCTTTCGTTGCGGGTCAGCGCCATCACCTCACCGACAGCTTCGAGGCCAGTCAAAAGGTCGTTGACACGCGGCTCGACGCGCACGACGCCGTCGCCGCAATGCGCGGCGACCAGTTCGGCCTCCGAAATACCGAGCTGGGCGGCGAGGTCGCGCTCGTGCATTTTCGGATTGTCTGCCCGTGCCCGCCGGATCTCGTGCGGGGCGGGTTTTACGCGCTGGTCCATTTCTGCCACCTACTTGTTGAGGATGAGCTTGCCCTGCCGGGTGATCTTCAGCCGGTACAGCGCACCATGATGCTCGATGCCGATCTCGTGCTCGCCCTGGAACAGCGTGTTGCTGGACAGCGTTCTCACGGCCGATTGGACCCGGTCGAAACGGACGGAATTTTCGTCGGAACGGCGGACGCGATAGCGAAAGTCGCTGGGATTGTGCGTGTTCATTGGTTCGATCCCTTTCCTGTGCCGGGCATCTGGCGCGGCGCCTGCGTGAAATGCCGATTCAATTCTTGACTCGAATGATCATGTTATCTAGCAGTGCAATACCGGAGTAAATGAGTCAACATTTAAGACGCCGGACACGATGAAAAATGCCAGCGAGCCCCAAGCCAGCCAGCATCGAACATGGATTCTTGGAGCTGCAGCATGGGGTTGGCGAATTGGGGACGGCTGGCGGGCAGCGGCCTGACACATTGTTCTATGACAAGCAAAATGGCCGCGTTGCTGGCCGGCGCGGCGGCGATCCCGCTGCTTGCCACACCGGCCGGCGCCCAGCAGGCCGCCCAACCGGCAGCCGACCAGCAGCAGACTGACCCGTCTCAACAGCCCGAAAAGGTAAAGCCGGCCCCGGCGGGTACCACACTGCTCGACAAGATCCTGATCCTCAGCCGTACCGGCGAGACGGCGATCGAGTCGCTTGCTTCAGCCAGCCATGTCGACGAGGAACAGCTCGAGCGCCGCATGGCGACGACGCCCAACGAAATGCTGTTCGGTGTGCCGGGTGTCGCCGTCCAGGCCGACACAAGGCGTGTCAGTTCCAGCATCAACATCCGCGGCCTGCAGGACTTCGGCCGCGTCTCCGTCATCGTCGACGGCGCCCGCCAGAATTTCCAGCGCTCGGATCATGGCACGCAATCGACCTTCTACATCGATCCCGAATTGATCAAATCCGTCGATGTGATCCGCGGTCCGGTCGCCAACACCTATGGCTCCGGGGCGATCGGCGGCGTCGTATTTTTCGACACCAAGGATGCGCAGGATTTCCTCAAGCCCGACGAGACCTGGGCGGCATCCGCGACCGGGCGCTACGAAACCAACGGCGAAGGCTGGACCACCAGCGCCACCGGCGCCTATCGGATCAACGAGAACTGGGACGTGCTCGGCAATATCGTCTACCGCGACTATGACGACTACAAGCATGGCGGTGGCGACACTGTGGCGGGCACTGGCTTCGACGTCTTGAGCGGCCTCCTCAAGACGACCATCCGCCCCAGCGAAAACAGCGAGCTGAAGCTGGGCTGGATCGGCTCGAACGACGGATGGACCGAGACCAGCGGCAGCGCGCCGGTGAACGACGCCGACCTGAAGGCGAATACGTTCACGGCCCGCTACAACATCACCGACGAAGACAAGAGCTGGCTCGACCTCCACATCAACGCATCCTACAACAAGACCAAGCTCGATCTGACGACCCTTGTGGCGCAAAACCGGTTTGATCCGGTCACCGGTCTGCCCGTGGTTTTGCCGGCGGGTTCGAAATCGACGTTCGACATCGGCACCTCCGGCATCGACATTTGGAACACGTCGAGATTCGAGACCGTCGGCATTGCGCATGAGCTGACCTATGGCGGCGACTGGGTTGGCGACGATGTCGAGACAGGCGGCACGGCGGGCGGCGACAGCTTCTATACGCCCTCGGGCAACAGGAACGTCTCCGGCGCTTACGTTCAGGACAAGCTCACCTGGGACTGGCTCGAGATCGTCGCCGGGCTGCGCTACGACAGCTACAAGCTTGACAGCGATGTCGGCGAAACCTCTGGCGACCGGCTGTCGCCACGCATCACAGTGGGCATTTCGCCCTTCGAGAGCGCCAGCCTTTCCGGGCTGCAATTCTACGGCACCTACGCTGAAGGCTATCGTTCTCCGTCGCTGTCGGAGACCCTGATCAGCGGCAACCATCCAGCCGGCGTCAGCTTCCCGTTCCTCCCCAATCCCAATCTCAAGCCCGAAACCGGCAAGACCGTGGAGTTTGGCGTCAATTACAGCACCAACGGCGTCATCGAGGCTGATGACGCGCTGCGGCTGAAGGCGGCCTATTTCAACAACAACGTCGACGACTACATTGATGGCGTAACGCTATCACCGTTCGACCCGACCAGCGGCTGCCCGTTCGGCCCGGGCATCCCGATCTGCTTCCAGTATCAGAACTTCGCCAAGGCCAAGATCCACGGTTTCGAGATGGAGGGCGTCTATGATGCCGCCTGGGGCTTTGCCGGGCTTTCGGCGTCGTTCACCGACGGCCATACGATTTCCTATGAAGGCGAACGGGCGGACCTTGTCACCGTCCCTTCCTCCCAGGTCACCGGGCAACTCGGCTTTCGCTTCCTCGAGGACAGGCTGACCGTCGGCGGCGAGGTGCAATACAACGGCAAGCCGCAGGGCAACGCCGTCGCCAAGGACTACACGCTGGTTAATGCCTTCGCCAGCTACCAGGCAACCGACAATTTCAAGGTCGATTTCCGCGCCGACAATCTGTTCGACGTCAAATACGCCAACCCGCTGAACGCATCAACCACCAGTGTTGTCTACGAGCCAGGCGTCACCCTGAAGCTGGCGGCGACCATGAGGTTTGGAGGCTGAGACAATGAAAGGCATGACGGCATCCCTTCGTCTGTTCGCCGCGGTGCTGGCAATATTGCTTGCGGCGGCTCCAGCGTGGACACAACAGCAAGCACCGGCGCTGATCCTCGAGCTCAACGGCGCGCAGCCCTCCGACAAGGGCTGCCGCCTGACCTTCGTGGTCACCAACAATCTCGGCGCCGACCTTTCCAAGGCGGCATTCGAGATCGCATTGTTCAACGAGGCCGGCGTCGTCGAGCGGCTGACCGTGCTCGACTTCAAGGAGCTGCCGGCAGGCAAGACCAAGGTGACGCGTTTCGATCTTGCCGGCACGGATTGCGGCAAGGTCAGCCGCGTGTTGATCAACAGCGCCACGGAATGCGCCGGCGCCGAGCCGAATGCCTGCATGCGCGGGCTGACGACGCAGACCAGGACCGGCATCGCCTTCGGGGTCTGAATTTTGGGACCGGAACCCGCATTCGCGCGAAACGCCGTGGCGTGGCCACTAGCCGGTTTCCTGCCGCCGGAGCCGGACGATCCGGACTTCGCCATCCCGCGCGAGGCGCTGCGTGTTTCGCTGCGCGACAGGCCGGAAGACAGTTACATCGCCGATGCCGACGGCGACTTGCCGACGGTGCCTGCGGAGCCATTGCGGCAGGCACGACAGACGCGGCGGCGCCGCAACTGGACGGTGGCGATCGCCTGCTCTTGCGCATTCCACGTAGCCGTGGCGCTGGCCTTTCTCACGCTGCCGGACGATCGGCCAAGCATCGAAGGTGCCGACCAGCAAGGCGAAATGCTGCTCGGCGCCGACCCGCAGCAGGCGGCCGGCGATGTCGGAGACGATCCGGAAGTGGCCAACGTGACGATGGTGACCATGCTGGACGCCAAGCCGGTCGAAACGGTCGAGGCGCAGGCGACCGCGGCAGAGGAGACGCTCCAGCCGGTCACCGATGCGGCGGAGACATCGGACAAAGAAGTGGTTGAGCCGGTCAACGAGGCCGCCACGGAAATCGCTGTGCCTGCCGATCGCACCGAGCCCGCACCTGCCCAACCCGTCCAGCCGGCGCGCCAGGACCCATCGCCCGACGTTCTTGCGACCGACAGGCTGGTGCCTGCCGACGACAATGCCGTGCCGCCGCCAGTCAGCGCCGCAGAAACAGCCGAGCCTGCCAAGACAAGCGCACCGGCACCAACCGACCCGGCGCCGGCGGAAACGGTTCAGACGACCGAGACAGTCGGCGCGGCGGAAGAACCGAAGCCGGACAGGCCGGAGCCCAAGCGGCCGAAGAAGGCAACCGCAAAGGACAAGCCGGTCAAAAAAGCCGAACCGGCTGAAACCGAAAAGCCGCCCCTGCGCAAGAAGGCGGGCAAGGCTGCGGCCAAAGCCGACACCAAGAAGAAAAAAGCCGGCTCCGGCGGCCGTGACGAAACGGATGTCGCGCGCGGCATGGCCGACGGCAGGAAGGACGGCAAGATCCTGACCGCCAGCAGAGGCGGCAAATCAGGCATCGGCAATGCAGCCGTCACGAACTATCCCGGCAAGATCAGATCAAAACTGGTGCGGGCCTTCAATTCGACACGCACACGCGCCACCGGCACAGCAACCGTTGCCTTTACCGTCGGCTCGAACGGCAGCGTCCGGTCGGCTAGGCTGACGGGCAGTTCGGGTGTTGCCGCGCTGGACAAAGCCGCACTCGACGCAGTCCGCCGGGCTTCTCCGTTTCCTCCCATTCCGGAAGGAGCCGGTCGCTCGGCCTGGCAGTTCGAAGTTCCGCTCGCTATCAGGTAACGATCGTCCTCATGTGGATACCAAAGTCGGCGCCGCCCCTGCCCCGCGATACGCGAACCCTGGCGAAACCTACGCAGCGGCCAGCAGGCTGGCATTGCCGCCCGCCGCCGTGGTGTCGACGCAGACGGCGCGCTCGTGGGCGTAGGCGGCCGGATAATAGACTTCGCTGACCAGCGGCACGATCGGGCCGGCGCGCTCGGCGATGACCTTGCGCACGATGCGCGCGGCCTCGGGCGTGCCGGAAAAGGCAACGACATCGACGCGCAGCGAGCGCGCTTCGACCGGGTCCGGCCGGCCGTCGATCGCCGCCAGCGGCAGGCCCTTGCCGGTCAGCGCCGATAGCGCCGCCGGCGCGCCGGGGGCGACGGCGAGCACGGCATTGCCGGCGGCCAGCGCCTGGATCGTCTGCGCAAGCAGCGTATCCGCGTCGGGACCGAGGCACAGCACGCGCCCGCGCGGCGACAGCGACAGCGTGTTGGCCTCGCCGGTCGGCCCGGGCAGGTCGACCTGGCCGAAATCGATGGCGGCGGCGGTGCCGATGGCGGCGGCACCCTTGCCGCGCAGATGTTTCCTCAGGATGGCGACACGATCCGGACGCGTCGACCAGCCGCCAAGCGCCGGGTCCGGCAGATTGTCGGCGAGCTCGGTCGCAGTCACCTTGCGGCCTTCGGCAAGATGGGTGCCGGCCTCCGGTCCCTTGCGGAAGCGTCGAAGATAATGTGGGCCGCCGGCCTTCGGCCCGGTGCCGGAAAGGCTCTCGCCGCCGAACGGCTGCGCGCCGACGACGGCGCCGATCTGGTTGCGGTTGACGTAGATGTTGCCGGCATGGATGCCATCGACGAAATGCTGGGCGCGGCCTTCGATGCGGGTGTGCAGGCCGAAGGTCAGGCCATAGCCCTTGCGGTTGATCGCCGCGATCACCGCATCAATCTCGTCGGCATCGAAGGTGGCGACATGCAGCACCGGCCCGAACACCTCGCGCTCCAACTCCTCGATGCCCTTGACCCGAAAGACGTGCGGCGCAACGAAGCGGCCGTCCTTCGGCGCTTCGAGCTTGGCGATCAGCCGGCCCTGCAGGCCCATTTTGGTGCAATAGTCACGGATCGATGCTTGCGCCTCGTCATCGATGACCGGACCGACATCGGTCGATATCCGCCACGGGTCGCCGAGGCTGAGCGCTTCCATCGCGCCTTTCAGCATCTCAAGCATCTTCTTCTCGACGTCCTTCTGCACGTAGAGAATGCGCAATGCCGAGCAGCGCTGGCCGGCACTCTGGAAGGCGGAGGCCAGGATGTCGCGCACCGCCTGTTCGGGCAGCGCAGTGGAATCGACAATCATGGCGTTCAGGCCGCCGGTCTCGGCGATCAGCATGGCGTCGGGCGCGGCGGTGTCGGCGAGCTGCTTTTCGATCAGCTTGGCGACCTCGGTCGAGCCGGTGAAGCAGACGCCGGCAATGCGCGGGTCAGCGGTCAGCGGGCCGCCGACCGAGGGGCCGTCGCCGGGCAGAAGCTGGATGACATCCTCCGGCACGCCGGCCTCGCGCAGCAACTGGACAGCGCGGAAGGCGATCAGCGGCGTCTGTTCGGCCGGCTTGGCGATCACCGAATTACCGGTGACGAGTGCCGCCGCGATCTGCCCGGTGAAGATGGCGAGCGGAAAATTCCACGGCGAGATGCAGGCGATGGCGCCGCGCGCCTCGGTGCCCGCCTCGGCATTGGCGGCCTCAGCCGCATAGTAGCGCAGGAAATCGACCGCCTCGCGCACTTCGGCGACGCCGTCGGCGAGCGATTTGCCGGCCTCGCGGGCGGCGAGTGCAAAGAACTCGACGGCGTTTGCTTCGTAGAGATCGGCCGCCCGGTTGAGGATGGCAGCGCGCTCGGCGACCGGCCGTCTTGCCCATGCCGGTTGTGCCTCGACGGCGATGCGCACGGCGGTCTCGACCTGCTTGGCGCCGGCCTCGCTGACCGTGCCGACCACTTCCGAAGGTTTTGCCGGATTGACGACCGGACGCTGCTTGCCGTAGCCGGCCGCGCGGCTGACCGGCTTGGCGTGCCAGCGCTCCGGCCCGGCGAACTCGGCCCTCGCCTTGTCGATCGCAGCCAGCGTCAGCGTGTCGGTGATATCGAAGCCCTTGGAATTGCGCCGGCCTGGACCGAAGATTGCCGACGGCGGCACGATCGCTGGATTGGCGGCGGGACCTTGTTTCTCCACCGTTTCGAGCGGGTCGCGGGCAATGTCCTCGGGCTCGACTTCCTCGTCGGTGAGCTGGTGGACAAAGGAGGAATTGGCGCCGTTTTCGAGCAGCCGGCGGACCAGATAGGCGAGCAGGTCGGAATGAGCACCGACCGGCGCATAGATGCGGCAGCGAGTGCCTTCGGCCCGCCGCACCGTCTCATGCAGCGCCTCGCCCATGCCATGCAGCCGCTGGAATTCGAACGTATCGCGCTCCGTCGTCATCGACAGAATCGCGGCGACGGTGTGGGCGTTGTGGGTGGCAAATTGCGGGTAGATGCGGTCGGTCATCGCCAACAGCTTCTTGGCGCAGGCCAGGTAGGAGACGTCGGTGTTGGCCTTGCGGGTAAAAACCGGATAGCCGTCGAGCCCGAGCGTCTGCGCCCGCTTGATCTCGGTGTCCCAATAGGCACCCTTGACCAGCCGCACCATGATGCTGCGGTCGTATTTCCTCGCCAGCTCGTAGAGCCAGTCGATGACGAAGGCCGCGCGCGGGCCATAGGCCTGCACGACGACGCCAAAACCGTTCCAGCCGGCAAGCTCCGGTTCGGCCAGCACCCGCTCGATGACGTCGAGCGACAAATCGAGGCGGTCGGCTTCCTCGGCGTCGATGTTGAGGCCCATGCGTGAATGGCGCGCCGCCAGCGCCAGCGACAACAGCCGCTCGGCCATGACGGGCAGCATCTTTTCCTTCTGCGTCACTTCATAACGCGGATGCAGCGCAGACAGTTTTACCGAGATGCCGTGGTTCTGGCGGATGTCGGGGCCGTTGGCGCCGGCATCGAGCGAAGAGATGGCATCGGCATATGCCTTGAGGTAGCGCAGCGCGTCGGCCTCGGTGCGGGCCGCCTCGCCCAGCATGTCGAAAGAATAGAGATAGCCCTTCTGCGTCATCGGTCGGCCGCGCCTGACCGCCTCGGCAATGGTGCGGCCGAGCACGAACTGCTCGCCCATTTCGCGCATGGCGGCGGCGACGGCCTTGCGGATGACCGGCTCGCCAAGCCGGCGCACCATGGCGCGCAGCGTGCCTTCGATGCCGCCCTCGCCCTCGTCGAGCACGCGGCCGGTCAGCATCAGCGCCCAGGTCGACGCATTGATGAAGATCGAGCTCGAGCCGCCCGCATGCGCCGACCAGTCGTGCGGCGCGATCTTGTCGGCGATAAGGTCGTCCATCGTCTCGGTGTCTGGCACCCGCAGCAGCGCCTCGGCCAGGCACATCAGCGCCACGCCCTCCTTGGTCGACAGGCCATAGGCGGACAGGAAGACCTCCATCAGCCGCGGATCGGACGAGCCGCGCACCGCCCGCACTAGATCGGCGGCACGCGCCGAAATCGCCTTGCGGTCTTGCGCGGACAGCCCGGCCGCCTCGGCCAGCCGCTTCACCGCCTGGTCTTCGTCGGGCAAATAATTGGCACGGATCTGCTGGCGGATGGTGTCGAGCGCTGGCATGGCGGTCCTGTAGAGCGAGCATAAGGGAGCGGGCCGACGGTCACCGGACCGAACGGCGCAAGCTAACATAAGTAGGGATTGCAGTCGGTCCAAAGAAGTCGACAGAACAGATCGATCGATCTATCATTAGGACTGATCACCTCCAATTCGACCAGGAATTCAGTGACGGAAGACCAATTGGACCGCATCGACAGGAACATCCTGTCGGCTCTGGGCAGCAATGGCCGGCTTTCCATGTCAGAACTGGCGGCGAAAGTCGGTCTGTCGAAGACGCCGGTGCAGGCACGAGTCAAACGGCTGGAGAAGGACGGCTTCATCAGGGGCTACCAGGCAATCATCGACCGTGAGCGCATGGGCGAAGGCCATGTCGCCTTCGTCCAGGTGAAACTGTCCGACACCCGCTCGGCCGCGCTCGACGCCTTCAACCGCGCCGTGCAGGCGGTGCCGGAGATCGAGCAGTGCCACATGATGGCATCGAGCTTCGACTATCTGCTGAAGGTCCGCACTACCGACATCGCCGCCTACCGCCGTGTGCTTGGCGAGCGCATCTCCGCCCTGCCGCACGTTGCCCAGACCTCGACGTTTGTCGCGATGGAGACGGTGAAGGATCGGTAGGAGAGCGCTGTTGTTGTCCCGCCCTCACTCCGCCAGTGTCTTCAAAAACGCCACCAGCGCCGCGCGTTCGCGGTCCGAAAGCTGCAGCGGGTGGATCTCGGATGTGCCCTCGACGCTTGCCGGTGCCTTCGAATAATGCGCCACCACCTCGTCGAGGGAGGAAAACTGCCCGGCGTGCATGTAGGGCGGCCGGGTGGCGGCACCCCGCAGCGACGGCGTCTTGTAGGCGCGGACGAGTTCCGGCCCGGTCTTGACCATGAAGCGCAACTCGCGGCAGGCGCTGGCATCGCCGTCGCGAAAGGCGCCGAAACAGTTGAACGGATCGGCCTCGACCTGCGCCACCGCCTCGACGCGGCCGCGATCCGGTGGCAGGCCCGCGACCGGCGGCACGCCGGTGTTGTGGAAGCTGCCGTCGGTAAAACGCGGGCCGTTGTGGCAGGTCACGCAATTGGCCTTGCCGATGAACAATTTCAGGCCGAGGATTTCCTCCGGCGAAAAGGCGGCGTCGCCTTTCGGCTCGGCGCCCGCAGCCAGGTCGATGGCGAAGCGGTCGAAGCGTGTCTGCGGCGGCGCGATCGAGCGCTCGAAGGCGGCGATCGCCTTGCCGATGTTGGCAAAGACGCGGTTGACCTCCTCGGCTTGACTGGCGGGCATGGCGTTCCAGGCCGCCTTCTCGGCATCGGTGCCGAGCGGGCCGGCATTGGCCGGCACGCCCGAAAGGTCCGGCAGCGGCCCGAAGATGCGCTCGTAGCGCTCGCCGAAGCGGGCCTTGATGTAATGCGCGAAGGCGGCGCGGTTGCCGGCCTGCTCCAGCGGATTTTCGAGCGGTGTCAGCGCTTGCGCCCACAGGCTGTCGCGCCGCCCGTCCCAGAAGAACCAGGAATCATGCGCGACGCCGGCCAACGGCATGGTACGACGGTTGGTGCGGCCGACGGCGACCGCTTGCGGCAAGTCGTCCTGGAATTGGCGGTCGATCTTGTGGCACGTCGAGCACGATACCGTGCCGTCGCCGCTCATCCCGGTGTCGAAGAACAGCGTCGAGCCGAGTGCCGCGGCGGCCGGCACATCGGCGAAGCGATTGGTGGTGTCGGGCTTCAGCGGCGGCAGCTTGGATAGTGCCAGCGAGGCGATGGTCTGCTTTTCGGCATCGGAAAACTCCGGTCTGCCGCAGCCGGCAAGCAGGGCCACCACCACCAACGCGAGAAGACTGGGAAACCGGCTCATCAGTGGCTCACAGCACCACATTGAAGACGACAGTGTCCGAACCGGCCGCAGCGGAAATGGCAAAATGCAATTGCCACCACCCGCTCATCGTGAATTTGACGCCGTCGATGCGATAGCGCCCCGCGCCGAGGTAATCGGTCGCCTGCGGGCTCGTCGGCAGACCGTGCTTGTGCTGCGGCATGCCGCCGGAAATCGTTATCGCAGCACCTTCCACCGGCGCACCCTCGACGGTTTTGAGCGTCAGCAGCCAGGATTCCAGTTCGCCCTGCCGGATGACGCCTTTCTCGGGCTCGAAAGTCGCCACGAACAGCTTGTTCGCCGTCGTCTTGGAACGGCCGACGTCCGAACTTGGTTGCGGTGCATGCGGCGCCGTCAGATAGACGATTGCCAGCACGCCGGCGAGCAAGGCAGCCAGGCCGAGGCCTCCAAGAAGATAACGCCATAACGATGCCAAACCCATTCCTGTTCTGCGGATAACGTTTCGCTGGGCAGATCGCGTCCCACGCCCCTGTGGGAAATCGAGCCCAGTGCAAGAATCCGCCGTCGCCAAGCATGGCGCTGCCGGCTGCAAAAAGCTACAGCACCGCAATTGCAGGATGGAGGAGTGCTTCATGGCAGGAAACGGCATCGCCTCGATCGGCGAGTGCATGCTCGAGCTTTCGGGCCAGGCCGGGCCGAACTGGCGCATGGGCTTTGCCGGCGACACGTTCAACACTTTGTGGGCGCTGCATGCTTTGAGCGGCGAGCGGCCGGCGACCTATGTGTCGGCCTTCGGCGACGACCCGTTCTCACGCGACCAGATCAAGTTCCTGGCCGAGAACGGCATCGGCATCGGCGCCAGCCCGGTGATAGCGGGCGCCCGCCCCGGCCTCTATGCGATCACGCTGACCGGCGCCGAACGTTCTTTCACCTATTGGCGGGCCGATGCGGCCGCAAGGCAGTTGGCTTCGGACCCAGCCGCATTGCAGAAAAGCCTTGAAAGCCAAGCGCTTGTCTATTTTTCCGGTATAACTTTGGCAATCCTCGACGAGGCTCCACGCAAGGTACTGCTGACGGCCGTGGCCAAGGCGCGCGCGGCCGGCTCGCTGATTGCCTTCGACCCCAATTACCGGCCGAGGCTGTGGCGCCAAAGCGAGGAAGCGCAGGCCGCGATCCTCGAGGCGCTCGCCGTCGCCGACATCGCGCTACCGACCTTTCCCGACGAGCAGATGCTGTTTGGTGATACAACACCGCAGAAAACAGCTGAACGGCTGCGAAAGCTGGTCGGCGAAGTCGTCGTCAAGAACGGCGAGGAACCGGCGCTGATCGCGCAAAACGGAACCTCGCAATCGGTGCCGGCGGTACACGTCGCCACCCCGGTCGACACCACCGGCGCCGGCGACTCCTTCAACGGCGCCTACCTCGCCGCCCGCCTTGCCGGCCATGCCCCGGCAGAAGCCGTGCTGCGCGCTCATCGCGTCGCCGCCGCCGTCGTGCAGGTGCGCGGCGCCCTGGCGCCGTTCGAGACGCTCAAGGCTGCGTTCGAGGCAACTGCTATCTGACCTTGATGACGACCTTGCCCTTGGCGCGTCCTGTTTCGACATAGGCCAAGGCGTCATTGGTCGCTTCGAATGGAAAGACCCGATCCACAACCGGGCGGATCGCGCCGGCTTCGATGAGAGCGGTGATTTTGCTCAGCTGATCGCCCTGCGCCCACATGAACAGGAACGAAAACTGCACGCCGCGGCGCTTGGCTTTGGCCCGAATTCCGCGACTCAGGAAGCGCAGCACCAGCCTCAGCATCAAGTTCAGTCCCTTTTCCCTGGCAAATTCGGCATCCGGTGGACCGGAGATGGAGATGAGCTTGCCACCCGGTTTCAGCACCCTCAGGGATTTTTCCAGTGTCTTGGCGTCCTGGCTGTTCAAGACGACATCGTAGCCCGACAGAACTTTCTCCAAGTCGTCTTTCCTGTAGTCGACGACGACATCGGCGCCGAGACTTTTGACCAGATCGGCACTCGCCGCGCTCGCGGTTGTCGCAACGGTCGCGCCGAGGTGCTTGGCCAACTGAATAGCAAATGTCCCGACGCCGCCGGAACCAGCCTGAATGAAGACCTTCTGTCCCTTCTTCAGGTTTGCCCGTTCGATGAGCGTCTGCCAGGCGGTGAGACCGACCAGGGGAATCGACGCCGCCTCTTCCATACTGAGATTCTCGGGCTTCAAGGCTACGTCGGCCTCATTCACGGCAATGAATTCGGCGAATGTCCCAATCCGGCCGTCGCGCGGCCGCGCATAGACCTCGTCGCCGGCCTTGAACTTGCTGACTTGCGATCCTACGCGGATAACCTTCCCAGCCACGTCGTGGCCCAGGATGAAGGGCCGGCGGTAGGGCAGGATGAGCTTGAATTCTCCGGTTTTGACCTTGGAATCGAGCAGGTTCACCCCTGCGGCATGGACCTCGACCAAGACATCGCTGTCCTGGAGCTCCGGCTCCGGCATTTCGGCCAGCCGCAGGGCGCCCTTTTTATTATACTTATCGACAACGAATGCCTTCATGGCAGTTACTTTCCAAGAATGTCTGTTGCTGTTCGGGACGAAACAAGCCGAACGTTTTCAGCTGCATGGCCGCCCTGCGGCAAGGCCTCAGCCTCGAGGAAGGACAGCGCCTTCGGGACAAAAGCGGCGTGGTTCTGAAATACCCCGCCATGCCCGGCATCCGGATAGATGACCAGATGCGCCCCCGGGATACGCCCGGCGAGATCGTAGGTATTGCTGCTCGGCACCATCCTGTCCTGGTCGCCATTCGCAACCAAAGTGGGAATGCGGATGGTGCTCAGGTCTTGTGGCGCCTGGAGTCCGTAGGCCTTGATCGCCTTGAGTTGCGCGCCGAACGCGCTCAGCGATATCGCCTTGTCCCGGTTATTCCGGCGCTCTTTCAACCGTTGCAGAAATGCGTTTGCGGCGCGGCGTCCATTCGGCGTTCTTGTGAAGAAGAGATAGTACTTCGGATCCCGAAAAGTCAGCGCGCCCTTGATCATGTCCACGATCGTCAGCGGCGTCACCTTGTCGATGCCTTGCCCACCGGCCGGCCCCGTGCCAGCCAGGATGAGTTTGCGCACAAGCTTGGGCTCGGTCAGCACAATCTCTTGCGCCACGAAGCCGCCGAGTGAAAAGCCGAAGAGATCGACTTCTTCGAACCCCAGCGCCCGGACAAAGGCGACCGCATCCCGCGCCATGCCGGAAATGGTCGACGGAGTTTTGCCACCCGAAGCACCGATTCCGCGATTGTCGAAGGCAATTACCCGCCGGGTCGCAGCGAGGCCATCGACGATGCGCGGATCAAAATTGTCCAGCTGAGCAGCCAGATGGTTGAGCAGGATCACCGGCACGCCCGCCCTGGGCCCGAGTTCCCTGTAAGCAAAGGCTGTGCCGCCGACGTCGATCGAGAGCGTTGGCACGTCCTGGAACAACGCCGGTGAACGCGGCAACCGATTGATCTATGTGTCATGCTTGGCGTCTCCGTTTCGTAGGGCCTGGCCAAATGTGTTGTGGTTGCTAGTCGCATGTGCGTGAAATCCTCTGGCTCGCCGTTGTTCAGACCGGCAGTCGGAACTGCTTGCGCAGGCTCTTGTCGAAAATCCCCGCGGGGGCAAAGCGGCGCAGCAGGCTGACCTGGCGCGCTGCCTTGCCAGCGGTATAGCGCCGTCGCGGACGGGCATCGGTCGCTGCCTTGACAACCACATCCGCCACCACTTCCGGCCGATCGGCCTTGGGCATCACATCGCCCAGCAGCGCCTTCAACCCGGCTCGAGCCCGATCGTATTCCTTCAACAGCGAATCCGGCTCGATGCCGTTCTGGTCGAAGACGGTGCGGACGAATGCCGGCTCGATGACGGAAACGCGGACGTTGAAGGCGCGCACCTCGTGGTCGATCGATTCCGAATAGCCTTCGAGCGCGTGCTTGACCGCCGAGTAATGAGCTGAGTATGGCGCGGGTACCAGTCCCAGAATCGAGCCGATATTGATGATGCGCCCTTCGCCGCGCCGCCGCATCGACGGCAACACCGCATTGGTCATCCGCATGACGCCGAACAGATTGACGTCGAACAGGGCTTGTACCTGTGCGACCGAGGATTCCTCGGCGCCTCCTAGCAGACCGACACCGGCATTGTTGACCAGGAGGTCGATCCGGCCGGTCTGCGCGAGCACGTTGGCAACGAGCGCATTGACGGCCGCATCATCGGTCACGTCGCATGCCAGCATGGTCACTCCGCCCGGACCATTACTGGTCTTGCGGCGACTTGTCCCGAAGACAGTGAAACCCGCCCGCGCCAAGGCCTCGGCGCTGGCGCGGCCGATGCCCGAGGAGGCCCCGGTCACGATTGCGGTCTTTTCAGAATTCCCATTCATTTTGATGTTCCAGGTTCGAGAGGTCTAGCTTATTTCCACGAATTGACTTATGATCGTAATATCAGATTATGAGCATAATGCAATAGCAGGACAGGAAAGAAAGACCATGCGCTACGAAAAGGGCCGAAAAGACGCGTCACGCAGCCGGATCATGGAGGTCGCCGCCGAACGTTTTCGATCTGACGGCATCGCGGCGTCCGGGCTGGCAACCATCATGAGCGACGCCGGGCTGACGAACGGCGCCTTCTATCCGCACTTCCAGTCGAAGGCGGAGCTCGTCCGTGAAAGCGTGGCGGCGGCCTTGGACGCGCAGTCGCATGAAGTGCAGGAAGCATTGGCCGCCGGCGGTCCGGAAATGGCCATAGAGACGTATCTATCGGCCGAGCACCGGGACAATCCTGGAAAGGGTTGCGCTTCGGCCGCGTTGTTGCCGGAAATCGCGCGGCAGCCGCCTGAAACGCGAGCCCTCTATGCCAAGCGCGCTCAATCCCTGGTGCGCCAGATAGCTGAAGCTCTGCCGCAGACGAACGATCCCGAGGGCGCTGCGTTGGGCATGTTTGCAACGCTCATCGGCGCGCTTCAACTCGCGCGCGCCGTGGAAGGAACGGAATTATCGGATCGTATCCTAGCGGCGGGAGCAGCTGCCGCAAAGGCGCTGATCCGGCCGGTTCAAGACGAGGCGGCCTCCTGAGGGCAGCCCGGATTATTCGGCCGGCTCGAATCTGCCTTGCACCAAGACTGTCTCCACCGGCCCGAGCGGATTGATGATCCGGCTCTCCAGGACTTCGATAAGTTTGCGTCCAACACCCGCCATATCCACGGAATGAACTCCGATCTTTGCCGGCAGGAAGCGTGCCAGCCGCGTGCTGTCACGGGTGACGATGTGGACGTCGCGGCCTGGTGTGAGACCCCACTTGCCGAGAGCGTGCAACGCTCCCAGAAGGCCCAGTTCGTTGGCGCACGCCAAGCCCGTTGGCGGATCTGATGACGCCAGCAAGCGATCGAACCAGCCTGCGCTCGATTCCATGGTGAACATGCCATGACCGATCAACGACTGGTCGATCGGAATACCAGCCTCGGCCATTGCCCTTCCATACCCGGAAAGACGCGTGGCACTCGCCTGGTCCTCCGGAACGAGAAGTTGCAGCGCAATGCGTCGACAGCCCTTATCCATGAGCCGCCGGGTCGCCTCGTAGGCAATCTGTTCATTGTCGACATCGACATAAGGATACGCGATATCCAGGTCGGTTCTTCCAAACGCAACGAACGGCATGCGTTTATCCAGCAGCAGCTCGACGCGCGGATCAGCCGACACCAGGCGCGTGATGACCAGGCCGTCTGCGCTGTGCGCCTGAAGCTGCCGCTGCACACTCTCAACGGGATCGTCGTCGGGAGTGGTGGAATAGATGGACAGACTATAACCGGCTTGCCGCGCCGCCAGCGTCATGCCTTCGATTAAAGGAAGCTTCAACAGATCGGACAGATGGTCTCGTGTTTCCATCGGGAGTACTGCCGTCAGCGTCTGCGTTCGACCGGTTTTGAGCGCGCGACCATGATGATTTGGTAAATAGCCGACCCGCTTAGCCGCCTCCTTGACGCGGGCTATGGTCGAGGGCTGCACTTCCGGTCCATCTTTCAGAGCGCGGGAAACCGTGGTCACCGAGAGGGAAAGTTCCGCGGCGATCTGCTTTAGATTGGCCATTGTTCGCCCGACTTCATTTGCGAAAGCGCCGGCTGATTTGCTGACCGCCATAACGTTACCGAATTCGACATCCCGGTCAATCGAAACTCCCGTAGGAAGCAGCTTGACTCCAGTGCATTGAGATGCAATCGTAACGTTACGATTACAAAATAATGGCTCTTTTGAGCGATGTTTGATAAAGTTGGGGAGGAGAACCTATGTCCTGGCTACGCATTTCCTTAACAGCATTCGCAATCTCGGCTGCCCTGCCCGTTCATGCGCAGACGGTCACCATCACGACCGCAGGTGGCGATTATGGTAACGCCATGAAGGAGGCCATGTGGGGCCCGGCTGCAAAAGAGCTTGGCTATGATGTCCGCGAGGAGACCCTAAGCGACGGCCTGGCCGCCTTGAAGATGCAGGTCACCTCGGGTGCGGTCACGACCGACGTCATTCACCTGGGCTCACCGGAAGGTGCCCAGGCGGCCGCACAATCGCTGCTGGAGCCACTCGACTACAAGATCATCGATCCGAAATCCGTGCCGGAGGGTGCAAAGTCCGACTACTGCTATCCGTTTGACTCCTATGGCACCGTCATGTCGTGGAACACCAAGACCTATGGCGAGAACCCGCCGAAGACGTGGGCGGAATTCTGGGATGTTGCCAAATTTTCTGGCCGTCGCGCGTTGCGCGCCAATGCGCAAGACTCGATCGAGATCGCGCTGCTCTCCGATGGCGTGGCACCGGCGGACGTCTATTCCGTGCTCAGCACCCCGGAAGGGCTAGAGCGCGCCATCAAGCGGCTTGAAGCGATCAAACCAGATGTCGCCGTGTGGTGGACCTCGGGCGCCCAGTCCGCGCAGTTGCTGAAAGACGGTGAGGCGGATTTGGTCATTACCTGGAACGGACGCGCCCAAACCGTGAAAGCAGATGGCGGCGCGGCTGACTACACGTTCAAGGGTTCGGTCATCGGCACGGACTGTCTTGGGGTGCCGAAGGGAGCGCCGAACAAGGAAGCCGCGATGAAGCTCATCGCAGCGATGACGCAGCCCGCGCGGGTTGCCAAGCTGACCGATTTCATTGCCTACGGCCCAGTCAATCCTGCGGCATATGAGGGTGGCCTTATTCCCGAGGACCGTCTGAAGACCCTTGCGACCGCACCTGAAAATGCTGGCACTTCGGTGTTTTCCAATTCAGAATGGTGGGTCAAGAATGGCGAGGCTGCCCAAAGAGCCTTCGATGAAATGATGGCTCGCTGACTCTCAGCTCTGACGCATGTCGCGCAAAAATGTGCAGCGCGCGACAATGACATGCATGAAAACAAGAACCTAAAGCGCGTCGCGTGAAGCCGGTCGAACGCGACGCGCTTCAAGGCTGGAGCACATGATGAAGTCGCTCGCGATCACCATCGAAAGCGTGCACAAGGCTTATGGGTCCTACGTCGCACTGGATGATGTTTCGCTCGACATTCAGGCTGGCGAATTCCTCACGCTGTTAGGACCATCGGGATCGGGCAAGACCACGTTACTCATGGCTCTGGCCGGTTTTGTCCGGCCGGATTCCGGTAAACTTTTCTTGGGCGATCGAGACATCACCCGCCTGCCGCCCAACAAACGAGACATCGGTATAGTATTCCAGAATTACGCCTTGTTTCCCCACATGAATGTCCTGGCGAATGTCGCGTATCCGCTGGTGCTGCGCCAGGTACCGAGAGCGGAGGCGCGTCAGCGGGCGCTTGATACCTTGGCCCGCGTGAAGCTGGATGGTCTGGCGGAGCGCAATATTGCCGCACTATCCGGCGGCCAACGTCAACGGGTGGCATTGGCGCGGGCTATCGTCTTCGAACCGCGCGTGATGTTGATGGACGAGCCGCTGTCGGCGCTCGACAAGAACCTGCGCGAGACCATGCAGTATGAGATCCGGCGTCTGCATGATCATCTACGGATCACCACGATCTATGTGACCCACGACCAGCGCGAAGCGCTGATTATGTCTGACCGGATTGCGGTGATGAATTCTGGCCGCATCCAGCAGATAGATACGCCGCAGCGGATTTATGATCGTCCATCGACCCGCTTCGTCGCGGAGTTCATGGGTGAGGCCAACATTGTGGCCCCGGGCTCAGCGCGCAGAATCGACGGCGCCGAAGCATCACGCGAAACCCTGATGATCCGCGCCGAAAGCTTCCATCTTGATGCGAAGCTCGTCGGGGGAGACGGAGTGGCTCTCGAAGGAATACTGCGCGCCAAAGCGTTCCGCGGCGAGAACTGGCTTTTGACGCTGGCGCTTGACGGCGGGCAAGAGGTTCTTGTCTGCATTCCGGCGGCGCTGGCCGGCGGCTGCGCCGAGCTTGCCGCCGGTCAGCGGATGACCGCATATGCACCGGCAGCGAAGGTTCACGCGATACCGGGAGCGATGGCGTGACCGTCGTCCGGGACCCGGCGCTCGCGGCGGATGCGCGGCGCGAGCGGCGGTTTTTTCTTTCACTTTCGCTCCCGGCGCTGTTCATCGTTGGACTGGCGGCGATACTGCCCATCCTTTGGATCATCCGGCAATCCTTCCTGACCACCGGGGGTGAGTACACCGTCGGCAATTACCAGAAGGTCCTTTCTAGCGGACTGACGTGGTCGGCGCTCGTCACGACCCTCGAACTGTCCTTGGGTACGCTGGCGGGCTGCATTCTCCTCGGCACTCCTCTGGCGCTGGCGCTGGCCAGCGTCAGACCAAGGCTGGCCAACGTGCTCATGGCGTTCGTCATGCTGCCGCTGTGGACCTCTATTCTGGTGCGTACCTATGGTTGGCTCGTGCTCTTGCGGCGCGACGGCCTGATCAACGCGGCTTTGACCGGTTCAGGCCTGACTGCGGAGCCATTGCCGCTGGTCTACAACTTCACGGGAACGCTCATCGGCATGGTGCACTACATGCTGCCACTCTTTCTGCTGCCTGTTTATGCTGCGATGCGCGATATCGACCCAAATCTCATTCGCGCGGCTGCGAGCATGGGAGCCACTCTCAGGCAGGTCATCCGCACAGTCATTATGCCGCTTTCGGCGGGCGGCATCTTCTCGGGTTCGATCATCGTCCTCATCTACGCCATAGGTTTTTTCATCACGCCGGCGGTGCTTGGCGGCGGCAAGGTAAATCCGCTCTCTACCCGGATCGAGCGTACACTATCGACCTTTCAGGACTGGGGGTCGGCAAGCGTCCTGGGCATTCTGCTCCTCGTTCTTATGGCGCTGATCGGTGTGATGTTGCTGGCGGCACGCCGTCTGGTGGCCCAGAACACCGTGGAAGCCTCCCATGCTTGAAGCCTATCCGCAAAACAGGCTCGCCCGCATTTTGCTCTGGAGCTTTGCCGCTCTTGTCATGGCATTTCTGATGCTGCCGACGCTCGTGGTGGTGCCGCTTTCCTTTTCGGCGTCGAATCTCCTCGAGTTTCCGCCGCACGCCTATTCGTTGCGCTGGTACGAGAACTTCTTCGGCTCGGCAACGTGGATGGCCGCGCTCAGAACGAGTTTGATCCTTGGGACGTTGACGGCGTTGATCGCGGTGCCCTTCGCGCTGCTCGCCTGCATTTCAATGAATCGGCTGGGCGGAAAGACCGCTGCGGCCATCCAGAGCGTCCTGCTGACCCCCTCGATCACCCCCGGTATCCTGCTTGCGATCGGTCTCTTCTTTGTGTTGGCCGCACAACATCTGATCGGAACGCTATTCGGTGTGCTGGTCGGACATGTGGTGCTGGCCGTTCCGGTCGCCTGCATTGTGTTGCTACCCGCTCTCGCCCGCTTTGACTGGAACCAGGTTCAGGCGGCGCGCAGCCTCGGTGCAAACTGGGCCAGGTCCATTGGCGGAATCATCGTTCCGCAACTTCGGATCAGCTTGCTGTCAGCGACATTGATGGCGTTCCTGACTTCGCTCGACGAGTCCGTGATTTCGATCTTCATCGCAAGCGGTCGCAACAGCACGATGCCGAAGCTTATGTTCCTGTCGCTGCGCGATCAGATCGATCCGACCATTGCGGCGATCTCGACATTGTGGACCGTCATCGTCGTGGCCGTGGTCCTGATTGTGACCCTTCGCCAAAAATCCTGACCGAGACTGGAAACATGCCCACCAATTATCATGCAGCCGACGATCTGACGGATCATTCGACGGACATCCCTCAGGTAGGGTTGGCCATCATCACCGGGTCGGCAAACTGGGGGCTTGCCTTCCCGGAAGATGTCGAATTCGATGGTGTGCGCACCTTGCGGCGCGACATGAGTTTTGAAACGCCTTTCGGTCGCACCGACAACTGGAAGCTGCTCGAGTTCGATGCGTCGATTACTGCCGAAGGGAGAGCAAAACGCGCGCTGTGCATGTATTCGCACGGCAATCCCCGCGACCGTATCGACCATTCCTGCCATCGCCGCGCGTTCTGGGTATTGATGCGGGCGGGTGTACGGCAAGTTCTCGCCTGCTCGACCGTAGGCGCCGTCAACAAGGCGATCCAGCCGGGCGACATGGTGGTGACCGCCGATATCATCGAACTGACGCAGACCCCGTTTTCACTGCTTCCTGACCGTCAGAGCTTTGACTGTTCGGGCAAGCAAATCGTGTGTCCAAGATGTGCGGCGGTTCTGGTCGAAACGGCCCGCCGTCATTGGCCAGCCGAATGCCGCGTTTATGGCATCGAACAGCAGTTGGTGGCTGCCCATTGTTATGGGCCCCGGCTGACAACACCTGCCGAAGCCTTGGCATATCGGGGCATGGGGGCGGATGTACTCAACCATTCCATCGCCCCTGAGGCGACCTTGTCGCGCGAGATCGGCGCGTGTTTCGTGCCTTGCGCGTTCGTGACGGCGGGCTTCAACGACTACACGGATCGCAATCGCCAGAAATTGCTGCAGGAGGACGTGCTGCCCAGTCTCTCCATGACAGCCTCGCGGGTCGCGCTGGAGACCGCCGCGCGACTTCCCGCTGATCCGGAATGCTCCTGTAACGGCTTGAAGTCGCCTCAGCCGAAAGAACGCTCCAGCCGGTTCTGAGACGACCTTGGTGCGCCGGATAGCTGAAGCTCTGCCACCGACCAAGAATCCCGAGGGCGCTGCATTGGGCGTGTTTGCGACGTTCGAAACGCTGAGGGCGGCGTTTGAGGATTAGGGTCAAAACTCAATCAGACTGGCTGCCGCCAATGGCCCAGATGGGCCGAACTTGCCGTTTGAATTAGTCGGCGGGAATGAGCACAGAGCGCCATGAGCGGAAGCTTAGCAGCGGTCACGCCAGCGCCCAGTTAGCGCTACGAAGCAGACCTTCAGCCTGTGCCGGAAGCGGGGCCCGGCTTACCAAGTGGCATATCCAGGAAGCGCGTCCCCCTCCTCAGCTAGGCACCGTTTTCGGCTCTACGCTATGCCTGCGCGACGAGCCCCTTCCTTAATCGCAGCGAGGGCCAGAGGATTGGTGACGGGATAGGTTCGGATGAAGTTCTCGACGGTGAACCTTGGAAACTCGACGGCAATCCGCCTGGCGATCGACTGCGCCTGCGCCGACTCTTCGAGCAGCGCGTGGCACAGGGCACGGAACATCAGAGTGACGGGAATATCCGGCGGACTTTGGCACAGCGACGACAGACTGTCGGCATAGCGACCGGCGACGAACCGCGCCCGGGCGAGCTGCGCGTAGTACCAACTCGGAGCCTGCGGATTGAGGCGAAGCGCCCGTTCGGCGAGAGCACAGCCTTCTTCCGGATTTCCACACACGAGAGCTCGGCTTGAGGCGAGCATCGACAGCACATCGGCGTCATTGGGTGCCAGGGCCAGCGCCCGGTCGTATTCCTCTGCGGCCCCGCTGATATCGCCGTCAATGGCGCGGAGAGCGCCCATGTAAAGGCGCGTCATCGGATCGGTAGGGTCGAGCGCCAGAGCCTTTTCCACGCATTCTCGCCAGCGCTCGACCGAAGCGGCTGAATCTGGCGTGAAGGCATTGAAGGCATCGACCGCATGTGCCAATCCCAACGTCATCCAGGCCCGCGCGAAGCCGGGGTCGAGTTCCACGGCGCGGGACAGCATGCGTATGGCTTCTGCCCTCGCATCGGTCGTGAATCTGTCGTGCAGTTCCACCCCGAGTAGATAGCAGTCGTAAGCACCCAGGCTCGAGGGAGGCTTCCGCCGAGCCACCTCACGCCCGAGATTGGCGAGCTTGCCGAAAGTGCCTGCCAGGGCGTTGATAACGTTCTGTGTGATGCTGTCCTGCATGAGAAAAAAATCATCGGTCGACTCGTCGAACCGCGCCGACCAAAGGTTGGCTCCGGTCCGGGTGTCGACCAGCTGCACCGCGACGCGGACACGCTGTCCGATCGCCTGGAGGGTGCCTTCCAGCAGGTAATCGGCGTTCAGTTCCCGTCCAACCGAGCGTGTGTCGCTCGCCCGTCCCCGATAGGACTGCATGGTCTGGCGCGAAATGACCGCAAGGTCGGGATAGCGCGCTAGGTCGCCGATCATGTCGGCCGACAGGCCGTCTGCCAGCCGCGTCCAGCCGTCGTCGGCGCTCAGGTTTTCGAACGGCAAAACCGCAATTACCGGCGGCTTACTGTCGTCGCCGGAAGAAAGGCGTGGTTTGGCACCGACGATCTTGCCCGCAGTAGCGGGGTCGATCAAGACACGGTACACGCGAACCGGTTCGGCGATACTTTTCATTTTCTGCACGCCGAGTGAGGCAAAGCCGATCGGCACCTTTCCCCTCACATGGTCGCAGGCGGTGGCGGAAATCGCGATTCCTCCAGGTTCCGCCAGCCCTTGCAGCCGATCGGCGATGTTCACCGCGTCACCGTGGATGTCGTCACCCTCAACGATAACATCGCCCAGATTGATGCCGATGCGGAAATCAAGCCGCCGTTCTGGCTGCGTGAAAACGTTCACCTCCGCCTTCTGTTGCTGGATTTCGACCGCGCAGCGTAGGGCGTCGACCACACTGTGGAACTCGACCAACATCCCATCTCCCATGGTTTTCACCAGTCGACCATGGTGCGCAGCGATCCTTGGCTTGAATACTTCGTTCAGGTCGGTTCGGAAAAGCGCACGCGTACCCTCGTCGTCGATCTGGCTCAAGCGGCCATAGCCGACGACATCGGCAATCAGGACGGCTGCGAGATGACGTTCCATCCCCCCAATCCTTCGCGGATTGTTACCCGCTTTCCAAGCTTACAGCAGGTCGCAGGTTGATGCCATTGCCGCCGCCCCTGAAAGACAGCTTTTCAGGTCTGTGTACTTTGCTGCATGAGAGCCCGAATGTTGGATAAGGGTCAACTTGCGTCGTCAGGGCTCTCGGCGTCAAAGGTCCGAGAGAGTTCGACGTCGGTCGTTCAGAGTGATTGCGTTTTGACTCCAGTGCGCCGCGCGTCATTGGACGCGCAAAGGACGCTATAACACTTTGAATTTTGCATGACCCTTTCCGAACCGGAGGTCAGCGCAGCAAAACCATGCCGGTTTCCGGGGGTCCCGCCCTAAGGCAGCCTGAACCGGTATTCGGTCACGTGATGATAGATCTGCCCGGGCCACAGCGTGGCTTGCGGGAAATACGGCCGGTTCGGCGCATCCGGCCAGATTTGCGGCTCCAGGCAGAAGCCCGAAAACGCCTTGTACTGGCGTCCGCCCAGTCCAGGCGAGGACGGCGCCAGATACTGGCCGGTATAGAGCTGGACGCCCGGCTCGGTGGTCCAGAGCTCCATCTCGACGCCGGAATTCGCGCCTTGCGCCCACGACGCCTGCTTCAGCGGCCCGCGCGTCGAGGCGAGGCAGAAATTCTGGTCATAGGGGAGCTGTTCGCCCTCGGTCTCCATGCGCAGCGGCCGCGCCTGGCGAAAGTCGAAGGGCGTGCCGTCGACCGGCTTTACCGTGCCTGTCGGAATGAGATCCGCGTCGACCGGCAGATAGGCGCCGGCATTCAGCATCAGCCGGTGATCGAGAATGTCGCCGGCGCCGCCGTCATCCAGGTTGAAATAGGAATGCTGGGTGAGGTTGCAGAGCGTCGGCTCCTCGCAGGTGGCGGTCAGTTCGACGCTGAGCGTGCCCGGGATCTTGAGCCGGTAGGTGCAGGTCACGTCGAGCGCGCCGGGAAAGCCCATCGTGCCGTCCGGGTCGTGCAGGGTCAGCGTGACAAAATCCCTGCCATGCAGCGAAACCGCCCAGGCCCGGCGCGAAAAACCTTGCGAACCGCCATGCAGCGTGTGCTTTTCGAGGAAATTGCGCTCAGTCTGATAGCGTTTGCCGGCAAGCGTGAAGCGGCCGTCGCGGATACGGTTGGCATAGCGCCCGACGACGGTGCCGAAGAAGGCGGTGTCCGTCTCATAGTGCTCGAAACGATCATAGCCGAGCACCAGCGGCGCGTCGTGCCCGGCCAGACGCAGATCCTGGATGATCGCACCCAGCCCGATGATGTTGGCGGTGAGGCCGCCGCCACGGATGGTGAAGCGGCGGACGGCCTCGCCCGCCTGCGTCGTGCCGAAAACCTCGCCGTCCTTCATTGCCATGCTCGCAAGTTCATTGATCGATGCCAGCCTGGCCTTTCGAAGCGGCTCAGGGTCTTCTTCGGTATTACCGCATCAGGCTTCTAGAGACCAAGTCCGCCGATGCAGACATATTTGGTGTCGAGATAATCCTCGATGCCCTGGTGGCCGCCTTCCTTGCCGAGGCCCGATTCCTTGACGCCGCCGAACGGCGCTTCAGGGGTGGTGATGAGCCCTTCATTGACGCCGACCATGCCGTATTTGAGCCCTTCCATGACCCGGAATGCGCGGCCGAGATCGCCGGTGTAGAAGTAGCAGGCCAGCCCGAACTCGGTGTCGTTGGCGAGTGCCACGGCCTCTTCCTCGGTCTCGAACTTGAATACCGGCGCCACCGGGCCGAAGATTTCTTCCTTCATGAAGCGCATCTTCGGCGTCGCATTGGCGATCACCGTCGGCTCGAAGAACGAGCCGCCGAGCGCGTGGCGCTTGCCGCCGGCGACGACCTTGCCGCCCTTGGCGGTAGCGTCGGCAATCAGCTCCTCGACCTTCTCCACCGCCTTTTCGTCGATCAGCGGTCCCTGCTGGACACCTTCCTCGAGGCCGGAACCGACCTTCAGCCCGTTGCTCGCAGCAGCCAGCTTTTCGACAAACTGGTCGTAGATGCCGGCCTGCACCAGGAAGCGGTTGGTGCAGACGCAGGTCTGGCCGGAATTGCGGTACTTGGCGGTGATGGCGCCGGCGACGGCCCGCTCGAGATCGGCGTCATCGAAGACGATGAACGGCGCATTGCCGCCGAGCTCCATCGACACTTTCTTGACCGTCACCGACGACTTCTGGATCAGGATCTTGCCGACCTCGGTCGAGCCGGTGAAGGTGATCTTCTTGACCAGCGGGTTGGCACAGATCTCGTCGCCGATCTCGCCGGCAGCGCCGGTCAGGATATTGATCACGCCTTTGGGGAAGCCGACTTCCTCGGCAAGCGCGCCCCAGGCAAGGCCGGAGTAAGGCGTCTGCGACGCCGGCTTGACCACGGCGGTACAGCCGGCGGCAAGCGCCGGACCGAGCTTGCGGGCCAGCATCGAGGACGGGAAATTCCATGGCGTGATGGCGGCGATGACGCCGACCGGCTCCTTGGTCACCAGGATACGGCGGTCCGCCCAAGGCGACGGCACGACGTCGCCATAGGTGCGGCGGCCTTCTTCGGCGAACCACAATATGTAGGACGCGGCCGAGCCGATCTCGCCCTTCGATTCGAACAGCGACTTGCCCTGCTCGATGGTTAGTAGTTCGGCCAGCACGTCCTGATTGTCCATCATCGCGTCGTGCAGCTTGCGCAACAGCTTCGAGCGTTCGAGCGCGGTGGTCTTGCGCCACGTCTTGAAGGCAGCGTCGGCGGCCTCGATGGCGCGGCGGGTCTCGGCCTTGCCCGACTTCGGCACGGTGCCGATCTTGAGGCCGGTGGCAGGATTGTTGACGTCGACCGTCTGGCCTGAATCGGCCTGCACCCATTCGCCATTGATGAGATTGGCCTGCCGCATGAAATGGCTGGTTTTCTGAAGCATGATCTCGCCTCCGTTCGGCACCTGGCGGGCCGGTCGCTGATTTCGTGAATGGACGTGCGCGATAGCATCGCTAGAGCCACTGCTCTTAGCCCAGGGCAAGCCCCGCAAGCAATCACAAGATGGCATATAGGGTTTGGGCCAGCCAAAGCGAGAGGCGATGCAGCCGGGTTCTTATCCAAAAACCCGGATTCTTATCCAAAAAACCCGAGTTCTTATCCAAAAACCCGAGTTCTTATCCAAAAACATGGACGACCACTGTCAGCCAAAACGCAGTGGTCACGACCGCACAGGCGGTGGCGATGGTCATCTGGTTCGACGCCAGCGCCTGGCCGGTGTTGAACTGCACCGCGATGAGATAGGAATTGATGCCGGACGGCAACGCCGCAACCATGACCGCCACCTTGGCCGTCAATGGCGGCAGGCCGATCAGCCAGACCAGGCCGAGAACCAGCGCCGGCATCAGGAACAGTTTCAGCGCCGACAGCGCCAGCGCCGGCCTTACATTGCCGGAAATGCCGAAACGGCGCAGGCTGAGACCCATTGCGAACAGCGCCACCGGGGCGGCCGTGCCGGCCAGCGCGTCGCTCAGCCGCGTCGCAAGCACCGGCAGCGCCGCACCGGTGAAGCGCCACGCCAGCCCGGCCAGTATGCCGATGATCAGCGGATTGATGAATACCCTCCTGAGAAAGCTCCTGACGACGCGGAGCGGATGCACAGGCTCGCTGCCGCCGCGGCCGAACATCTCGAAAAGGATGATCGAGGCCATCATCATCACCGGCAGGTGAATGGAGACGAGCAGTGACAGCACTTCGAACCCGGCCGGCCCGAACACGCCGATGATGAAGGGCGCGCCGAGCAGGACAACGTTGGAGTAGGACGACGACACGCCGCCGACGACGCCGGCGCGGGCGTCCCGTCCGAAGATGCGCGTAATGACCAGATGGCCGGCAGCCCAGGTAAGCGCCACCGCCGCGAAATAGGCGCCCCACAGCGACCACGGCGCCACGCCGTGGAAATCAGCCTTTACCATGGTCTGGAACAGCAAAAGCGGCATTGCCACGTTGATGGCGAATTCGGATACGCCCTCGCCGCTCGCCGGCTTCAAATAGCCGGTCAACCCGGCAAGATAGCCGAGCCCGACGAGACTGAAGACGAAGAGGACGGTTTCGGTAAGCGGAGACATTTTTCCCGTGATAGGCGAGCCCCGGCGGCGGCGCAATCGCCCTTCCCTCGCGAATGTACCGGCCAACAATCCGGCCGCTCGGATCTTGCCCGAATTTGCTCATGGTTGGATGCCAGCGCTATACAGGGTTGTTGGGGGGAAACGCGGCGAATGGGCGCTGTCGGAAATCAGCACTTCTTCAAGCAGGCGTGGCTGACGGTTTTCGTCGGCGCCCTGCTTTGCCTCGTGGTGACCTCGGCTCATGCCGCGGAGCCGGCAAGCCTCAAAGGCGTGGCGCTGATTGTCGGCCAGTCGAAATACCAGCACATAGCGGCGCTCCCCAACCCCGCCAACGACGCCCGCGACATCGCCAAGATGCTGACCGATCTCGGCTTCGAGGCGCGCAGCGTCACCGACCGCGACACGGCAAAGCTGAAGCGCGACCTCGAGCGTTTCGCCGAGGATGCCGAGGACGCCGACGTCGCCTTGATCTACTATTCCGGCCACGGCATCGAGGCCGGCGGCGAAAACTATCTGGCGCCGGTCGACGCTGACGTTTCTTCGTTGAAGGACGCCGATCAGGCCCTGGTGCCGATTTCCGCCGTCATGGACGAACTGAAGACGACCGTGCCGGTAACGATCATGCTGCTCGATGCCTGCCGCACCAACCCGTTTCCGGCGGATGCGGTGCTGCGCCGGGCGCCGACGGCCTCGGCCTCGCCGATTGGCGCCGGCGGCCTGGAGCCGGTGCGCGGCGCCAGGGCACTGGCAAACGCGACCGCGACGGAAAATCTGGGAACGGTGATCGGCTTTGCCGCCGAGCCGGGGCGGCCGGCACTCGATGGCATCGTCGGCGAAAACAGCCCCTACGCAGCGGCACTTCTGCGCCATCTCGCGGCGATGAAGGGCACCGAGTTCGGCTCGGTCATGCGCATGGTGACAGAGGAGGTCTATCTCGACACCAAGGCAAAGCAGCGGCCATGGGTCAATGAAAGCCTGCGCCGGCTGCTCTATTTCGGCGTTGCACCGCAGGAGCCGACCGGCGACGACGGCCTGATCACCGGCGAGCGGCGGCAATTGCTGCTGACGATCGCCGAGTTGCCTGACCCCAAGCGGGTACAGGTCGAACTGGCCTCGCTGCAGGACGGCGTCCCGCTCGACGCGCTTTATGGCGTGCTGAAGGCGCTCGGCACCGAAAACATGCCGGAGGACCCCACCGACCTGCAAAAGCTGCTCGACGCCCAGGCCGAGCGCCTGAAGAAGATGATCTCCGAGCGCGACGCGCTGCGCACCGACGACCCCGAGATCAGCCGCCTCGTCGCCTCGGCCGACAAGGCGATCGGCCAGGGCGCCATCGTCACCGCGCGCAACTTCCTCGACCAGGCGGTGGGCCGGGTCGAGCAGGCCAGCGGCGTGGTCGATCGGGCAGAGGATCTGGTCAGGCAGAAGCGTCTTGCCGACGCGGCGATCTATGCCAGGCGCGCCGACGCTTCGGCGCTGGTCTTCGACTATCTGTCGGCCGCCAACGATTACGGCAAGGCCTTCTCGCTGGTCGAGAAATGGGACGACAGGCTGCGCTGGAACTACAAGAACCAGGAGGCGGAAGCGCTTAACGCGCATGGCAACGCCACCGGCGACAGGCAAGCGCTGCAGCACGCCATCGACGCCTACCGCGTCATCCTGAACTTCATCCCCAATGGCGAGCAGAACCGCGATTGGGCGATCACCCGCAACAACATGGCGGTGGTGCTGCAGACGATCGGCGAGCGCGAGCGCCAAACCGACCGGCTGGAAGAGGCAGCGAAAATCTTTCGCGATTCGCTTGCCGTGTTCGAGCGCGAGAAGGATGATCTCAACTGGGCGGCCGCCCAGAACAACCTGGCCAATGTGCTGCTGAAGATCGGCGAACGCCAGAGCGACCCGAAACGCCTGAACGAGGCGGTGGTGGCGATGCGCGCCACGCTGGAGAAGCGGCCGCGCGACAAAGTCCCGCTGGACTGGGCCGCCTCGCAAAGCAACCTTGGCCTTGCGCTTTACGCGCTTTCGGAACGCGAACCGGGCGGCGAGCGCCTGACCGAGGCCGAGGCCGCCTACCGGCTGGCGCTTGAAGAATACACGCGCGAAAAGGCGCCCGTTCAGTGGGCGATGGTCCAGAACAATCTCGGCAATACGCTGGTGTCTCTGGGCACGCAACGCAACGACAAGGCAAAAATCGACGAGGCAGCCGACGCCTTCCGCGCCGCGCTCGAAATCCGCACACGCGATACCTTCCCGCTCTCGTGGGCGAGCAGCCGTCTCAATCTGGGTAACGCGCTGAGCAGTGCTGCCCGTTTCGATCTCGGCACCGGCCTGCTCGAAGAGGCGGCTGCCGCCTATGGCGACGCGCTGACCATATTTACACGCCAGCGTTTTCCGACGGATTGGGCTTCGGCGGAGAACAATCTCGGCTCGATCTACCAGACGCTCGGCCAGCGCACGCGCGATCCTGCCAGGCTTGAGCAGTCGGCTGCTGCATACCGGGCGGCACGGCGCGTCTATACCAAAAAGGAGTTTCCGCTCGACTGGGCGATGACCCACTACAATCTCGGCAACACGCTGCAACTGCTCGGCGGCGTGACCGACAAGCCGGTGCATTACGAGGCGGCGATCGAGGCCTATCGCGATGCACTGCGCGAATACAAGCGCGAGACGACGCCGCGGCAATGGGCACTGGCGCAGGCCGGCCTCGGCTCGGCGCTGCAATGGCTGAGCATGAGCGAGGCCGACCCCGGCAAACTGGCGGCATCGATCGCCGCGCGCCGGGCGGCGCTGGAGGTGCTGACCTTCGAGACCTCGCCCGTCGACTGGGCAAACGCGCAGAACGGCATCGGCATGAGCCTGATCAATCTTGGCAATCTCGAACGCACCGGCAAATATCTGGATGAAGCCGAAGCCGCCTTCGAGGCAACGCTCAAGGTCTTCACCCGCGAAAGCCAGCCGATGCAATGGGCCTTCGAGCAGAACAATCTCGGCGACGTCCACTGGAACCGCGGCAGCTATGGCGGTGGCAATGCCGAATACCAAAAGGCGATCGAATTCTTCGAGAACGCCAAGCAGGGCTTTACCGAAGCCGGCTACACACTCCCGATCCCGCTGACCGACCGCAAGATCGATCTGGTGAAGAAGCAGATAGCGAAGAAATAGGCATTTCGGCCGCAGGTTGCACTCGGCTTGTCTTTCAGCCGGCTTTGCCGTCCCTATATGCCGGTCACCGGGGACCTGCCTGCCGGTCACCCGAAAAGGATGTCTGATGCTTCGATTTGTGCTGGCGCTGCTGTTGCTTGCCGTTTCCGCCACAGCCCATGCGACGGAAGCCGGCTGGGCGCTGCTGCGCGACGGCGGGCATGTGGTCCTGCTTCGCCATGCCATGGTCACCGGCACCACCGATGCGGCCAATTTCGACCTCGGCAAATGCGCCACCCAGGTCAATCTCTCTGAGCGCGGCAAGCAACAGGCGCGCAAGATCGGCGCGCTGTTTGGCGCCCGCGCCGCACCGGTCGAGCGCGTGCTGTCCAGCCGCTATTGCCGCTGCCTCGAGACCGCCCGCATCGCTTTCGAAAGCGAACCGGAGCCGTTCGCACCGCTTGACCTGCTGAAGACCGACGAAAAGGAGAAGGCCGCCCAGATCGCTGCGATCCTGGCCGAGATCCGCGGCTATTCCGGCTCCGACAATCTGGTCATGGTCACGCATCTCGAAGACATCAAGGAATTGACCGGCATCTCGCCGCGCGAAGGCGAGGCCGTGGTCGTCGAGCCGCAAGGCGACGGCCTGCGGGTACTCGGCCGCGTTACCTTCTGACCGGGCCGGAGCCGGTTGAAGTGAAAACCTAGCGCTTGGTACCTTAAGCCGAATACCGGTTCCGACCCGCGATGAGGTCTTGATCGAGTCGAAGGTCGACATTGACCCATTGACCCTTAGTCAGGACCAACGGGCGCTTTTAGCGAAAGCGAATGCGATGCTACCGTCTCATCAGGACTTCCGAGCCGTGACAACGGGCAGGTTTTCGTCCTTACTTTGCCGGCCGGAGCCTCGGCGGCCGAAAAAACGCCCGGATGTCCTCGACCAGGAGTTCGGGTTGCTCAATCGCCGCGAAATGTCCGCCTTTCGGCATGTCGGTCCAGCGCTCGACACGGAAGACTCGCTCGACCCAGGAGCGAGGTGGCATAGGAAGCTCTCGAGGGAAGACTGCAACGCCGAGGGGCGGTGTTATTCGCTCCCTTGGCCCGAAGATCAGGGGGCAGAGCCGGTTCTCTTTGTAAATCCGGAGCGAGGCCTCGATCGTGTTACCGAACCAGTAGAGCGAGATGTCGGTAAGCAGCGTGTCTAGAGGGATGGCGCGTTCGAGTTCGCCTTCGCAGTCGCTCCAACTGCGGAACTTCTCGGCAATCCATGCGGCTAGCCCGATTGGGGAATCTGTCAGTGCAAAGGCTAGCGTCTGGGGCTTGGTCCCCTGCAGAAAAGCGTAGGCCCCCTCCGTTGCGGCGAAATTCGCCACACTGTCGAGGAATGCCTTCTCCTCCGGCGTGACAGGTGGGTCGTCGCGACCGAGGGTCGGGCGGAAACTGCCTGGAATGTAATTCAGGTGCAATCCGATAAGGTCGTCCGGGTAAAGCCGAGCGAGCCAGGTCGAGACGCCTGCGCCGATGTCGCCACCTTGTGCGGCGAAGCGATCATATCCCAGTTCGCGCATCAGCCCCCGCCACAGCTTCGCGACACGCTTTGAGCTAACGCCGGCCTGATGCGGCGGGGACGAGAAGCCGAAACCCGGAAGCGACGGTGCGACGACATCGAAGGCGTCCTCGGCATCCCCGCCGTATTTGACAGGATCCGTGAGCAGCGGGATGACGTGCTCGAACTCGGCGAAGGAGCCGGGCCAGCCATGAGTGAGGATCAACGGCAAGGGTGCTGACCCCTTTCCTTTCTGGTGAACGAAATGGATGTCGCACCCGTCAATCGTGACCCTAAACTGAGGCAACAGGTTCAGACGTTTTTCGTGATCGCGCCACCTGAAATCGTATTCCCAGTAACGTGAAAGCTTTCTGAGGAAATCAACGTCAGTACCGTCGTCCCATCCGTATGCGAAGATCGACGACGGCCATCTTGTCGATTGGATACGACGCTGTAGGTACTCGATCTGTTCATCCGGGATGTGGATGTGGAAGGAATGCATGGCCACGGGTGTTGCTCCGATCAGCGGCGAAGAATTGTCCCATCATCAAGGCACAGAACGCAGGAAACTTCACTGAGCGACCGCTTTGTCCGCTACTTGCTCGTTCCCATCTACGAGACGAAGGTAACATTCCACCCTTGGTGGCAATTCGTTTAAGTTACTTGGCGTCAGATTTTCACCGCTACCAGCCAAGCGTCGACACGGAGCTTCCATCCCTCGATCATGTCCGCGAACGCGTCCTCTGTAAGTTCGGACAGATAGGATGCTCCTGCCGGGCTCCAAGGCCGTGAACGCATAGGTAATCGACGCCTCCGTGCCTCCGTTAGTGGTCGGTCGGCAGGCCACCTCGACAAATCCGAAACGCGAATCCGCGTAACGCGAACATAGCGGATGCGATACGCCAGCCGTCCACCCACAGGGTCTCTCCGATCGGCGTGAACAGCGGAAAGCCGCGGTCGATCGGCCCCGAAAGCACGATGCTGTGGCTGCGCTCAAGATGGCTCGTCATCCGCCCTCCCCGCCGGTTTCCGCCGGACGGTGGCTGTCCGCTGCGGCAAGCTCCATTTCGTAGATGCGCTTCAATTGGCCGATTGTTTCCAGGGTCGCCGCGGAGAACGGCGTCCGGCCTTCGAAAGCATGCAGCAGGATGCCCTCGATGAGGTCACCCGGGCTCATGTCGCGATGCTCAGCCAAGGCCTTGAGCACCTTCACCAATCGTTTTTCCAGGCGCACCCCGGTCTGCACGCGTTCTATGGTCATAGATCTTTGTACCATGGTACATTGGTACACCCAATGGTCAGAGATGGGACGGTTTCGGCATATCGCCGGGGGTTGCCAGCGACCCCTATTGCTCTGCCTGGGCAGCAATCCCATCTGCGCGCGGCGTATCAGGCCTTTTCCTGCCCGGAAAAACCGATTAGACAGCCCAAAACACATGCGGACAGATTCCGCCCGCAATCGAAGGAAAAGCCCTTGTCCACCACGTTCGACAAAGTCGCCAAGATCATCGCCGACACCAGCGAGATCGACATCGAGACGATCACGCCCGAAAGCCACACCATCGACGATCTCGGCATCGACAGCCTCGACTTCCTCGACATCGTCTTTGCCATCGACAAGGAATTCGGCATCAAGGTGCCGTTGGAAAAGTGGACGCAGGAAGTCAATGACGGCAAGGCTTCGACCGACGACTATTTCGTCATGAAGAACCTGTGCGCCAAGATCGACGCGCTCGTCGCCGCCAAGAACGCCACGTGAACACAGCGCCTGACGCGCCCGACCCACAACAGCCTCCCATGAACCCCCACGACGTCGTCATATCAGGCATCGGCCTTGTCTCGTCACTGGGCGAGGGTCCGGATGCGCATTGGCAAAAGCTCCTCCAGCCACGGCTTGAGCCGGTTCTGGAGGCCTCGCGCTTCTCGCCCTATACGGTCCATCCGCTGCCCGAGATCGACTGGAACCTGCAGATCGCCAAGCGTGGCGACCAGCGGCAGATGGAAACCTGGCAGAGGCTGGGCACCTATGCGGCCGGCCTTGCGCTCGACGATGCCGGCATCAAGGGTAATGACGAACTCTGCGCGACCATGGACATGGTGGTGGCCGCCGGCGGCGGCGAGCGCGACGAGGCGGTCGATGCGGCCATTCTCGCGGCATCGGAAAGCCGCAATGACCGCGACGTGCTGCTCAACGAGAAGCTGACCACCGAATTGCGTCCGACGCTGTTTCTGGCACAGCTTTCCAACCTGCTCGCCGGCAACATCTCGATCGTCCACAAGGTGACGGGGTCGTCGCGCACCTTCATGGGCGAGGAAGGTGCCGGCGTTGCCGCTGTCGAGACCGCGGCCGCGCGCATCCGCTCCGGCCAGTCGACGCATATTCTGGTCGGCGGCGCTTTCCAGACCGAACATTCCGACATGCTGCTCGGCTATGAACTGGCCGGCTACCTGCATCGCGGTCCGTGGCGGCCGGTCTGGCAGAGGCAAGGTGCCGAAGGCGGCGGCGTGGTGACCGGATCCGGCGGCGCGTTTCTCGTCCTGGAGCAGCGCGAGCATGCGGAAAGCCGTGGCCGGAAGATCTATGCGGAGCTCGGCCCGGTCCTGTCCGGTCGCGCCAGGCGCCGGCGGGACGAACTCGACGGCGAGATCGCCGTGCTGTTGAAGCAAGCCGCATTGCCGAATGGCGAGCTGCTCGCGATCTCCGGCGCTTCGGGCGCCCATGCCGCGACCGCCGCCGAGAAATCGGCGCTCGACGCCAATCCGGCGATCGCCGCACGCGGCTTTTCGACGCTGACTGGCCACATGAAGGAAGCGCAGTTCCCCTTTGCCGTGGCGCTGGCGGCGCTGGCTGTCGACCGCAAGGCCGCCTACCCTGTCTTCGACGCCACAGTCGAAAAGCCGTTTGCCGGCGTCCCGAAGACCGTCCTTGCAACGGCGATCGGCTATCACCAATTCGAGGGCATGGCGCTGATCAAAGCCGCCTAGAGCATCGGACCGAAAAGTGTGGCGCGGTTTTCGGGCGATCCGACGCTCCAAGAGAAACAGGTTTTTGGACAACAAATGGCCAATCTGAACGACCACATGGGCAGGCCCATCGTCGCCGTCACCGGCATCGGCGTGGTGACGTCGCTCGGTGTTGGCAAAACCGACAATTGGGCGGCACTTACCTCAGGCAAGTCCGGCATCCATCCGATCACCCGCTTCCCGGTCGATCATCTCAACACCCGCATCTCCGGCATGGTCGATTTCCTGCCGTCGAGTTCCAAGGGCGCCAGTCTCCTCACCTATGAGCTTGCCGAAACCGCCGCCCAGGAAGCGATGTCGGAGGCCGGCCTCGATGCCGGCGATTTCGGCGGACCGCTGTTCCTCGCTTCGCCGCCGGTCGAGCTCGACTGGAGCGAGCGCTTTTCGCTCTACAATTCCGACACGCCCAATAATTCAGACAGGCACGACACCGGTGCAGAGAGGCTGCTGCGGGTAGCGCGCGGCCTCAGGGAACTCGACATCTTCGAGACCACCCAGTTCGGCTCGATTGCCGACCGGCTTGCCGACCGTTTCGGCACGCGCGGCCTGCCGATTACGCTGTCGACCGCCTGCGCTTCGGGCGCCACGGCGATCCAGCTCGGCGTCGAGGCGATCCGCCGCGGCGAATGCGACAGGGCGCTGTCGATCGGCGCCGATGGCTCGGCGACCGCCGAGGCGCTGATCCGCTTCTCGCTTCTATCGGCGCTCTCCACCCATAACGACATCCCTGAAAAGGCCTCAAAACCCTTCTCCAAGGACCGCGACGGCTTCGTGCTCGCCGAAGGCTCGGGCGCCCTTGTGCTGGAATCGCTGGAGGCAGCACTTGCCCGCGGCGCCACCGTTCTCGGCATATTGCGCGGCTGCGGCGAAAAGGCCGACGACTTCCATCGCACCCGCTCCAAGCCGGACGGTTCGCCGGCGATCGCGGCGGTGCGCGCCGCTCTTGCCGATGCCGGCCTGAGCGAGGACGGGATCGATTATGTCAACGCCCATGGCACCTCGACGCCCGAAAACGACAAGATGGAGCATTTGTCGCTGTCGACGGTATTCGGCGAGCGGATCTCGTCAATGCCGGTCTCGTCGAACAAGTCGATGATCGGCCATACCCTATCGGCTGCCGGTGCTGTCGAGGCCGCATTTTCGCTGATGACGATGCGCGAAAGCATCATTCCGCCGACCATCAACTACGACAATCCCGACCCGGCAATCGTGCTCGACGTGGTGCCGAACACCAAGCGCAACGCCGAGGTCGGCACCGTCCTGTCGAACTCCTTCGGCTTTGGCGGCCAGAACACCTGCCTTGTCATGGCGCGGGAACCGGTCTAAGCGACCGTTCCGCTCTAGCACTGTTGTCGTGCGCATGGTCCTTTCCGAAACGGTTCTCGGTCATGCGCAACCTGGGATCTGGCATGCGCGCATTGCAACTTATCGAGGATCGCCGGCTTGAAACGGTGGACCTGCCGCCACCGCCGCCGCCGTCGCTCGGCGAGGTGACGCTGCGCATCAAGGCCGTGGCGCTGAACCATATCGACGTCTGGGGCTGGCGCGGCATGGCCTTCGCCAAGCGCAAGCTGCCGCTGGTCGTCGGCGCCGAGGCCTCCGGCGAGGTCGAGGCGGTCGGCCCCGGCGTTTCCAGCCTCCTGCCCGGACAGTTGGTGTCGATCTATGGCGCCCGCACCTGCGGTCTTTGCCGCGCCTGCCGCGAAGGCCGTGACAATCTCTGCGAGCATGTCTCGGGCGTGCACGGCTTCCATCTCGACGGCTTTGCGCAGGAAAAGATCAACCTGCCGGCGCGCCTTCTGGTCCCCGCCCCGCCAGGCGTGAGCGAAATCGGCGCGGCGGTGGCGCCTGTCACCTTCGGCACGGTCGAGCACATGCTGTTCGACAATGCCCGGCTGCAACCCGGCGAGACGATACTGGTCCATGCCGGCGGCTCCGGCATCGGCTCCGCCGCTATTCAACTGGCCAAGAAGATGGGCTGCATGGTCATCACCACCGTCGGCTCGAACGACAAGATCGACAAGGCCAAGGCGCTCGGCGCCGACCACGTAATCAATTATCGCGACGACCGCTTCGAAGGCATCGTGCGCAAGCTGACCAAGAAGAAGGGCGTCGACGTGGTGTTCGAGCATGTCGGGACCGACACCTTTGCCGCCTCGATGCTGTGCCTGAAGCGCGGCGGCCGGCTGGTCACCTGCGGCTCGACCTCCGGCGTGTCGACACAGATCAATTTGATGCAGTTGTTCCAGCAGCAGTTGAAGCTGCTCGGCTCGTTCGGCTGCCGCATGGAAAATATGGCCGACGCCATGCAGAAGATGGCCGCGGGCCGGGTCGCGCCGGTGATCGACACCGAGGTCGGCTTCGACGGCATCGATGCGGCGCTGAAGCGCATGGAAGGCCGCGACGTCTTCGGCAAGATCATCCTGCGCGTCGGCTGAAATGATCGGCAACGCCTTCAGGAAGATCCGCAGGGACGTGGGATTCCGCTATGGCAGGCGGCTTCGCCAGTTCAACTACTGGCTGGTCGCGCGCGTCGCGATGATCATCATCTCCGCGCTGCGCCTGCTGCCGCCCGACAGGGCGCTCAATTTCGCCGACCGCGCTGCCCGCCGCATCGGCCCCTGGGTGGCGCGCCATCAGGTTGCCGTCGACAATCTGCGCAAGGCCTATCCGGAAAAAAGCGATGCCGAGATCGAGGCGATCGCTTCCGATATGTGGGGCAACATGGCCCGCCTGGCCGCCGAATACATCTTTCTCGATGCTTTGTTCGACTACGATCCCGCTGCGACGAAGCCGGGCCGTGTCGAGGTCAAGGGCGTGGAGCATTTCGTGCGCATCGCTGGCGAGGACAAGCCGCATATCGTCTTCACCGGGCATCTCGGCAATTTCGAGCTGCTGCCGGTGGCTGCGGCGACATTCGGCATGAACATCACGGCGCTGTTTCGCCCGCCCAACAACCCTTACCTCGCCGACTACATCCTCTCGACCCGCCGCTCGAGCATGGGATCGCTGCTGCCGTCTTCGACCGGTGCCTCGTTCGCACTTGCGGCCATCCTCGAGAAAGGCGGCAATATCGGCGTGCTGGTCGACCAAAAATTCACCGGCGGGCTCGAGACGACATTCTTCGGCCGCCCCTGCGAGAGCAACCGGGTTCTCGGCACCCTGGCGCGGCACTACGATTGCGATGTCTACCCGGCGCGCTGCGTGCGCCTGCCGAACAATCGTTTCCGGCTCGAGATCGAGGACAAGCTCACCTTGCCGCGCACCGCCGGCGGCAGTGTCGACGTCCCCGCCACCACCCAGCTTCTCAACGACGTGGTCGAGCGCTGGGTGCGCGAAGACCCCGGCCAGTGGATGTGGTTCCACAAGCGCTGGGAGATCAGCGGCCGCAAAAAGCGTCGGCCGGCGACAATGCGCGACAAACCCGCCTGAGCGCACCATCTTTTTTGGGCGCAAGCCTTATTTTGTTCTTGCTTTGTGCCGGCAGCTATGCTACTAATTTCGGTATGGTGCTATTTGGCCCCAATGAACCCGCCGCTCCGGCGGGTTTTTTATTGCGGGCCGAGGAGCAGGCCCTAATTCGTCACGAGAATCCGCGTATTGCCGAAGCCGGCTTCGCGCACCATCGAATAGAACGCGGCGGCGTTGCTGGGGTGGAGGCGCACACAGCCATGCGATGCCGGGCGCCCCAATTGCCGGATCGCGCCGGTGCCGTGGATGGCATAGCCGCCGCGGAAGAACACCGAATAGGGCATCGGCGACATGTCGTATTTGCGCGAATACCACATCCGGGCCGTCCGCTGTGGCCGGTAACTGCCGCGCGGCGTGATGTAGCCCTTGCGGGCGGTGGAAACGCTCCACCGATAATACGAAAGCCCGTATCTTACCGTCATCGTCTGTGAGGAAATATCGATGTTCGCGACCAGGCTGGCCGCACGGCTCTCGAACGACGAACCGAACAGCATCGCTACCAATGCCGCTGCCATGAGAACAGTGTTTTTCATGCAATCAAACCCCTTTGATGCCCTTTGATGCCCCTTGCCTGCCTGCCTCACGCTGTTCTCCAGCGTTTTGATGGCAAGCCAGCGAGCTAACACCTACTCCCTGACGATTTCACCAATCCAAAGCAGCGAATTTGAACGATTTCCCGCAATAGTTGCCGTAACGACACGCAATCGCCTCGCAATTCGCCATCGGGCTTGCAAAACCGCCTCATCCGCTGCTCAATTCGCCGAATGAACGAACCGAACGAACGGCTCCTCAAGGCCATCGATGACCAAGCCGATGATCTGGTTGCACTGACTGCGGATCTGATCCGCTTTCCAACCATCAATCCGCCCGGCGAAGCCTATCGGCCATGTGCCGAATACATTGGCGAGCGGCTGAAGAAGCGTGGTTTTGAGATCGAATTCATCCGTGCCGAGGGCACGCCCGGCGACACTGACCGTTACCCGCGCGTCAACGTCGTTGCCCGCTTCGATGGCCGGGCGCCGGGTGCTTGCGTGCACTTCAATTCGCATATCGACGTCGTCGAGCCCGGCGACGGCTGGAGCCTCGATCCGTTCGCCGGCATCGTCAGGGATGGCAAGGTCTATGGCCGCGGCGCATGCGACATGAAAGGCGGGCTTGCCGCCTCGATCATCGCCGCTGAAGCCTTCATGGAGGTGTTTCCCGATTTTCCCGGCGCCATCGAGATTTCAGGCACGGTCGACGAGGAGTCCGGCGGCTTTGGCGGCGTCGCGCATCTGGCCAAGCTCGGCTATTTCTCCAGACCGAAGGTCGACCACGTCATCATTCCCGAGCCGCTCAACAAGGATCGCATCTGCCTTGGCCATCGCGGCGTCTGGTGGGCGGAGATCGAGACCAAGGGCGAGATCGCGCACGGCTCGATGCCGTTCCTCGGCGACAATGCGGTGCGCCATATGGGCGCCGTGCTGCGGGCCTTCGAGGAGGAATTGTTTCCGGCGCTCGACCGCAAGATGACGCGCATGCCGGTCGTGCCCGAAGGCGCAAAACGCTCGACCATGAACATCAACTCGATCCATGGCGGCCAGACGGAAGATTTCCGGCCCGGCCTGCCCTCGCCCAACGTGCCCGATTCCTGCCGGCTGACAATCGACCGCCGCTTCCTGCTCGAAGAGGATCTCGCTACGGTCAAGAGCGAGGTGACCGATATCCTGGAACGGCTGAAGCGCGAGCGCAAAAAGTTCGATTACGAGATCCGCGATCTTATGGAGGTGCTGCCGCTGATGACCGAGCGCGACGCACCGGTGGTGAAGGCGGTCGCGCAAGGCATCATGGAGATATTCGACCGCGAGCCGGATTATGTGATTTCGCCCGGCACCTACGACCAGAAGCACATCGCCCGCATCGGCCACATCTATGACTGCATCGCCTATGGCCCGGGCATCCTCGATCTCGCCCACCGGCCCGATGAATGGGTCGGCATTGCCGACATGCTGGACTCGGCAAAGGTGATGGCAATCGGCCTCGGCGTGCTGCTGAGGGGCGCCGGCCCGCCATGATCCGGCCATGGGCGGAAAAACATTCCTCCCGGCGTCGGCACACGGTACGAAACGCAATTTACTCGGCGGCGAATTCACGCTTCTATCCGCCCGGGTTTGAGCACGTGTTTTAGACATGGGGAGTTGCACGATGAAATTGTGGAAAACCATTCTGGCCGCCGCGGCGCTGGCGTTGGCCGCCGGGACCTCAGCGATGGCCGCGCGCACCGACCTGGTCATCGGCATTACGCTCGAACCCCCGCATCTCGACCCGACCGCGGGTGCCGCCGCGGCAATCGACGAGGTACTCTATGCCAATGTCTTCGAGGGCCTGACCCGCATCGGCCCGAACGGCGAGGTGCTGCCCGATCTCGCGCAAAGCTGGAGCATTTCCGACGACGGCAAGGTCTACACTTTCAAGCTGCATACAGGCGTGAAATTCCATGACGGCACCGACTTCAACGCCGACGACGTGAAATTCTCGCTCGACCGTGCCCGCGCCGACAATTCCGTCAACGCGCAAAAGGCCCTGTTTGCCGCCATCGACAAGGTCGAGGTCGTCGATCCCGCGACGGTGAAGGTCACGCTGAAGAACCCGCAAGGCTCGTTCCTCTACAATATGGGCTGGGGCGACGCGGTGATCGTGGCGCCTGAGACAGCCGACACCAACAAGGAAAAACCGATCGGCACCGGCCCGTTCAAGTTCCAGAACTGGGCCAAGGGCTCATCGATCACGCTGGTCAAGTCGGATAATTACTGGGGCGCCCCGGTATTTCTCGACAAGGCCGAGTTCCGCATCATTCCGGATGCCGCCGCCGCCGTTCCGGCGCTGCTTTCCGGCGACGTTCAGGCCTTTCCGTTCTTCGACCCCGACAGCGTCGCCCAGGTCAAGGACGATCCGCGCTTCAAGGTGGTGATCGGCTCGACCGAGGGTGAAACCATCCTGTCGATCAACAACAAGAAGCCGCCCTTCGACAAGCTGCAGGTCAGGCAGGCGATTTCCTTTGCGCTCGATCGCAAGGCGATCATCGACGGCGCCTCGGCCGGCCTAGGCGTGCCGATCGGCTCGCACATGTCGCCCGCCAGCAAGGCCTATGTCGACCTCACCGGCCTCTATCCGCACAATGTGGAGAAGGCCAAGGAGTTGCTGAAGGAAGCCGGCCTGGAGAATGGCTTCAAGGCGACGCTCAAGCTGCCGCCGCCCTCCTATGCGCGGCTTGGTGGCGAGATCATCGCCTCCGAGCTTCGCGAAATCGGCATCGATCTCGAGATTATCCCGGTCGAATGGGCGCAATGGCTGGACCAGGTCTTCACCAAGAAGGACTACGACCTGACCATCGTTTCCCATACCGAGCCTAACGACATCGATATCTATTCGCGTAAGGACTATTACTTCAACTACGACAATCCGGCCTTCGACAAGATCATCGACGAATTGAACCTTACCTCCGACGAGGCCAAGCGCACGACGCTGCTCGGCGAGGCGCAGAAGGTCCTGGCCGATGACGCCGTGGTCGGCTTCCTCTACGAATTGCCGAAGGTCGGCGTCTGGGACGCCAAACTGCAGGGCCTGTGGGAAAATGCCCCGATCCAGGCCAACGACCTGACCAAGGTGAAGTGGACGGATTGAGCGGGTCGCTGATAGAAGGGCGAAAGTTGCACTCCGTCACACCCCCCTCTGTCCTGCCGGACATCTCCCCCGCAAGGGGGGAGATTGAGCCCTCATCGCCGCTTTCGCTAACCACTAGCGTTGCAAGGACAGTGCCAGCGTGGAAACTGCCAATCTCCCCCCTTGAGGGGGAGATGTCCGGCAGGACAGAGGGGGGTGGGCGGGAACGCAAGCTTCGCCCGGTTTTTGCGTCCGGCAACACAGCGGTTCCTCAACGTCCATGACCGCCTACCTCCTCAAGCGCCTCATCATCGCCATCGTCACGCTGGTTCTGGCCTCAATGGTCGTTTTTGCCGTGCTGGAGATCATTCCCGGCGACCCGGCGCGGCTGATGCTTGGCCTGAACGCCAGTGCCGACCAGATCGAATTGCTGCGCAACCAGATGGGTCTCAACGCTCCCGTCGTGCTGCGCTACCTGCATTGGGCCGGCGGCTTGCTGAGCCTCGATTTCGGCCGTTCCTACACCTATTCGGTGCCGGTCATCGATCTGGTCCGCGAGCGCCTCGTCGTCTCGCTGCCGCTGGCACTGATGGCGCTGGCGGTGTCCACAGTCATTGCCATTCCGGTCGGGCTGTTTTCCGCCAGCAGACGCGGCCGCGCCGGCGACACGATTGCGATGGGCGCCGCCCAGCTTGGCGTCGCCGTGCCCAATTTCTGGTTTGCGCTGATGCTGATCTATCTGTTCGCCGTCTGGCTGCGGCTGGTGCCGGGCGGCGGTTTTCCCGGCTGGGGCGCCGGCGTCTGGCCGGCGCTGAAGTCGCTGCTCCTGCCGGCGGTCGCCCTCGCTCTGCCGCAGGCGGCGATCCTCGCCCGGGTCACCCGCTCGGCGCTGATTGAAGTGCTGAATGAGGACTACATCCGCACCGCCCGCGCCAAGGGCCTGCCCTATCGTCTTGTCTTGTGGCGGCATGCGCTGCGCAACGCCTTGATCCCGGTGGTCACCATTCTAGGCCTGCAATTCGCCTTCCTGCTTGCCGGCACCATCATCATCGAGAACGTCTTCTATTTGCCCGGCCTCGGCCGGCTGGTGTTCCAGGCAATCAACCAGCGTGACCTGATCGTGGTCGAGAGCGTCGTCATGCTGCTGGTTGCCGCCGTCATCATCGTCAATTTCGTTGTCGATCTCTCCTATGCGGTGGTCGATCCGCGCCTGAGAGGCAGGCAATGACGCTGCACATCGACATCCCCGACGAGAACCTTGCCGGCATCCTGGCCAAGGCGTTTCGAAACCGTTCGTTCCTCGCCGGCTTCGTCGTCACCGCACTGGTGGCTGCGGTCGCGATCCTCTCCTTCGTGTGGACGCCTTACGACGTCACCAGGCTGGTCATTTCCGACAAGACCCAGGCGCCATCGTTGGCGCACTGGTTCGGCACCGACCATTTCGGTCGCGACATCCTGTCGATGATCATGGTCGGCGCCCGCAACTCGATCGCCGTGGCGCTGGTGGCGGTCGGCATCGGCATGGGCGTCGGCGTGCCGCTCGGCGCCTTCGCTGCGGCGCGCGGCGGCATCGCCGATGACGTGCTGATGCGGCTGAACGACCTGGTCTTCGCCTTTCCGGCGCTGCTTTCGGCAATCATGATCACTGCCATCTTCGGGCCCGGCGCGTTCAACGCCATCATTGCCATCGGCATCTTCAACATCCCGGTGTTCGCGCGCGTCGCCCGCGCCGGCGCCCTGGCGATCTGGCCGCGCGAATTCATCCTCGCCGCCCGCGCCGCCGGCAAGAGCAGGACGCTGATCAGCATCGAACATGTGCTGCCCAACATCGCCACGCTGCTGCTGGTGCAAGGCACCATCCAGTTCGCGCTGGGCATACTGGCCGAAGCGGGCTTGTCCTACGTCGGGCTGGGCACCCAGCCGCCGATGCCGAGCTGGGGCCGCATGCTGTTCGACGCCCAGACCCGCATGGTGGTGGCGCCGTGGATGGCGATCTTTCCCGGGATGGCGATCGTCGTCACCGTGCTTGGCCTGAACCTGCTTGGCGACGGCATTGCCGACATTCTCGATCCGAAGTCGCGGCGGCAGCGATGAGCCTGCTCGAAATCGAGAAGCTGTCGCTGGCCATCGGCGGCACGCCCATCCTCAGGGACATCGAGCTGTCCGTGGCGCCCGGCGAAGTGATGGGGCTGGTCGGCGAATCCGGCTCCGGCAAGTCGATGACTGCGCTCACCGTGATGCAGCTCTTGCCCTGGGCGGCACGCGCCACGGGACGCGTTACCTTCGACGGCATCGATATTCTGGCGGCGAGCGAGGACCAGATGTGCGCGCTGCGCGGCGACGACATCGGCATGGTGTTCCAGGAGCCGATGACGGCGCTCAACCCGGTCAAGACCATTGGCGAGCAGGTCGCCGAAGGTATTCGCTGGCACACCAGGGCGAGCCGCGCGGACGCCGAGCAACGGGCGCGAAAAATGCTCGACCGGGTCGGCTTGCCGGCGGCGCAGTTCCCGCTGTCGCGTTATCCGCATGAGCTGTCCGGAGGCCAGCGCCAGCGCGTCGTCATCGCCATCGCCTGTGCGCTGAAGCCCAAGCTGCTGATCGCCGACGAGCCGACGACCGCGCTCGACGTGGTGCTGCAGGCGCAGATCCTCGACCTGCTGCGCGACCTCGTAGCGGAAAACCGCATGGGTCTTCTGCTCATCTCGCACGACCTCGCAGTGGTGACCGAGATGGCGGACCGCATCACCATCCTGCGCCATGGCGAGGTCATGGAGGCCGGCGATACCGCGCGCACGCTGTCCGAACAGCTTCATCCCTACACGCGACAGCTGGCGCAGGCCTCGATGCATGTGCCGGCGCGGGCCCGCACACACGACAGCGGATCGGCCAAACCGCTGCTTCAGGTAGAGAGCGTAACGCGGGATTATCCGGGACGGCGCATATCCCTGTTTAAACGCGCGGCTGCCATCCGCGCCGTCGACGATGTCTCCTTCTCGATGGCGCCCGGCCGGTCGGTGGCGCTCGTCGGCCGTTCCGGCTGCGGCAAGTCGACGCTTGCCCGCATGGTTCTGGCACTCGACAAGCCGACATCGGGAACCATCCGCTTCCGCGGCGATATCCTCACCGACAAGAGCGAGGCGGAGCTGAAGCCGGCACGGCGCGACATGCAGGTCGTGTTCCAGGACCCGTACGGCTCGTTCGACCCACGCCAGAAGGTCGAGAGATTGGTGGCCGAGCCGCTGCATGTGCTGGAGAAGAAGCCGGCGCCCGCCGCGCGGCGCGAGATGGTGGCGTATGCGCTGCACGAGGTCGGCCTCTCACCAGGCGACATGGACAAGTATCCGCATGAGTTTTCGGGCGGCCAGCGCCAGCGCCTTTCGATCGCCCGCGCCATCATCACGCGGCCGAAACTGGTCGTCGCCGACGAGCCGGTCTCGGCGCTCGATGTCTCGATCCGCGCGCAGATCCTCGATCTGTTCGCCGACCTCAACCAGAAGCTCGGCATCGCCTATCTGTTCATCACCCATGATCTGACCGTCGCCCGCGCCATCACCGACGAGGTGATGGTCATGCATGACGGCAAGATCGTCGAGCGCGGCAGGACGAGCGAAGTACTTGACCACCCGCAGTCCGAGGCGGCCAAGGCGCTGGTCACTGCTGCTCCAGACCTGCACCGGGCGATCGCGAAACGACTGCAGGAACAGGGGTGAGCGGCCTCAGCCTTGCGGCTTGACCAAATCGGCCGGGCTGATGTCGAGCAGGTCGAGCGTGCGGCGCAACAGCTGCATCTCGCTCCCGGCAAGTTGCGAATCGGCCTTGGCGATCTCGGCCATGTGGCGGGCGAGCAGCTTGCGCCGTTCGACGTCGAGGTCGCGGAATTGGGCGACGGCCTGCGAGCTGTTGGTCTCGTAGCCGAAATCGTTGAGATATTCGATGACGCTGTCGATGCTGGTGTCGGGAATGCCGAAGGCGTCCCGGCAGATACGCCTGAAGGCGGTCATTTCGCTTTCGCTGACCGAACCGTCGGCCAGGATCATACGGAACAGCATCAGCAATTCCGCCGACAGCACCGGATCGTCCGCGACCTTGCGCACGCCGGGGTCGCCGTCGAAGATCGAGCGTATCTGGTCCAGCAATCCCATCGCCATCAGCCCCTTCCGATTCGTCGGGAAGGTAGCGCGGAATCGGCTTGGCGCAAACGGGTGCGAATGGTGGAACAGGGCAATCGGTTTTGAATTCGCCTCCTCACCCTTTTAGGGCGTTGGCGCTGCGCCTCACCTGCCTGCCGGCATCCTCTCCCCGTTTAGTGACGGGAGAGGGGCGCTCTCGTCACCGGTTTCGCCAATCGCAGGCGCTGCAAGAAAAGGCGCCGACGTTGCGACCAGCCCTTTCTCCCCGTCACTATGCGGGGAGAAATGCCCGGCAGGGCAATGAGGGGCGGCGGCGACATCGACAATTGGTGGTCTCCGCCACAATTTGGAAACTGTCATTCGTCCGAAGCGATTGCCCTTCGTGATCGAATGCGCCGCACCGTTCTGGCACTCCATAAAACTGCCGGCCAATCCGGCGAACCCGCTGCGCTCATTGGTGTGTGACCGCGCGCCTGATACTATGCCGTTGTACGAATCATGTTGAGGAGGGACCGAACATGAATCTCAGTGCGCCTACCCAGCTTATTTTCATTATATCCCTTGTTATCGCCATTATCGGCGTTCTCGCCGCGCTTGGCGTCCTTGCGTTCATCCCTTTGGCTGCTGTGTGGATTGTTGTCATCGCTTACATCGTGCTGGCCGCCGGCTGCCTGATGCGCGGCGCCTAAACACGTCCAGACAATTCAGAATCTCAGGCAACTCGGAGCGCCCGGCCAAAACCGGGCGCTTTTGATTCCGGCGTATGGTCTGTTAAAGTCGCGTGGCGGAAGGAAAGCGCATGCCCGACAGCGAAGACGGCAGCCGCCACGAAAGCCCAGGCCTCGATCGGTTCGAGATGGTGCGGCGCGCGCCGAGCCATCGGCTTCAGGGCGTCGTCACCGACATGTGCGGCTTTCGCGAAACCATGCCAGGCCATTTCCGCGCCGTCGAATATGCCTCGCTGACCGTGCCGCTGGTCATCAGCTTTGCCGAACCCTTTGCCATTGGGCTCGGCCATGACCCGGGCGACAATGACCGCTTCGCCAGTTTTGCCGCCGGCCTTTATGCCGGGCCGGTAGTGATCGAATCCTTCGGCGGCGCCTGCTGTGTGCAGATCAATTTCACCCCGCTCGGCGCTCGTCGCTTCTTCGGCCGCCCGATGAGCGAATTGACCGACCGCATGGTCGGCCTGGATGACGTGCTCGGCGTCGACGGCATCGCGCTGCGCGAAAGGCTTGGCAATGCGCCGGATTGGAGCACACGCTTTGCCATCGCCGAAGCCTTCGTCGGTGATCGGTTGGCAACCGCGGACCGCACTCAGACCGAAATGGTCTGGGTCTATGAGACGATCGTCTCGACGCGTGGGCGGATCCGCATCTCGACGCTGGCCGAAAAGCTTGGCTGGAGCCGCAAGCATCTTACCGGAAAATTTTCGGACGCTATCGGCACCGGCCCAAAAACGCTCTCGCGCATCGTCCGCTTCAATCATGCGCTTGGCCTGTCGAGACAGGCGAACAGCGCTTGGGCCGACATCGCCGCCGACTGCGGCTATGCCGACCAGGCGCATCTGGTGCGCGAGTTTCGCGACCTGGCAGGCGTCGCGCCGACGGCGCTTGCCGCGAGGTAACATTTCTTCAAGACGCGCAACCGGCCGTCGCGCAGACTGGGTTGATCGACCAACCCGCTGAAGGAGATCAGCCATGCCGAACACCCCCGAACCACCGCGGCTTTATCCGGCGCTGCGCTACAGGAATGCCGGCAAGATGATCGACTGGCTGTGCGAGGCCTTCGGCTTCAGCGTTCGCGCCCGCTATGGCGAAGGCGACGTGGTGCACCACGCCGAGCTCGCTTTCGGCTCTTCGATCGTCATGCTCGGCACGGCGCGCGACGACGCCTATGGCAAGATGGTCGGCGCGCCGGGTTCGGGTGGCGGCAAGTCGATCTACGTTGCGGTCGCTGACGCAGACGCGGCATACGCGCGGGCAAAGACCGCCGGCGCCGAGATTCTGGAAGAACTCACCGATCGCGACTATGGCAGCCGCGAATTCATCTGCCGCGATCCGGAAGGCAACGTCTGGTCGTTCGGCACCTACTGGCCGAAGGCTGACGAGAAAGCATGATCCCGAAAAGTGGAGACCGGTTTTCGGACAAGATCATGCTCAGGCAAAGTATCTAACGCGCCAGCCCAAAAATCGTGTCGCAGTCGAGGTGGGTTTCCAGTTCGGCTGCGATCTCGTCCAGTGCCCGTTCGACCTCGGCGCGGTAGTCGATGCCGCCGCCCTTGACGCCGAGGCTTTCGAGGAATTTCGCCCGGAAGGCGTCGGCGGAAAACAGCCCGTGCATATAGGTGCCCAGCACCTTGCCGTCGGCCGAGATAGCGCCGTCATCGATGCCGTTGATAACGGCGGACGGCCGCAGCGTGTCCGGACCGGTGGTGCGGCCGAGATGGATCTCGTAGCCCTCGAGCGGCAGATCGAATTGCACCGAGCGCGCGCTGACATTGCGCACCGTCTTTTCCGGCTCCATCACCGTTTCGACGTCGAGCAGGCCAAGCCCTTGCGTTTCTGTAACGCTGCCCTCGATGCCGTCGGGATCGCGCACGATGTGACCAAGCATCTGGAAGCCGCCGCAAATGCCGACGATATGACCACCGCGTTTCCTATGCGCGGCAAGGTCGCGGTCCCAGCCGTTCTCGCGCAATTTCAGGAGATCGCCGATCGTCGACTTCGAGCCGGGAATGACCACCAGACCCGCATCTTCGGGCAAGCGCTCACCAGGCGGCACGAACACCACCTCGACCTGCGGTTCGGCCTTGAGCGGGTCGAGATCGTCGAAATTGGCGATGCGCGAGAGCACCGGCACGGCGATCTTCAGCGCGCGCTTCTCGCCGGACGCCAGTCGCTCGAGCACGACGGAATCTTCCGATGGCAGCCGCGCCGCCGCCTTCAGCCACGGCACGACGCCAAAACAGCGCCAGCCGGTGAATTTTTCGATCGCCTTGATGCCGTCTTCGAACAGCGAGACGTCGCCACGGAACTTGTTGATGAGGTAGCCGACGATCATGCTCCGGTCCTCCTCCGGCAGGATCAGATGGGTGCCGGCGACCGAGGCGATGACGCCGCCGCGATCGATATCGCCGACCAGGATCACCGGCACGCCGGCGCGCGTCGCAAAGCCCATATTGGCAATGTCGCGGCTCCTGAGATTGATCTCGGCCGGCGAGCCGGCGCCCTCGACAATGACCAGATCGGCGCCCTCGCCGACCTTTGCCCAGGAGTCCAGTACCGCATCCATCAGCCGGCCCTTCAGCGCCTGGTAGTCGCGCGCCCGCGCCTCGCCGAACACCTTGCCCTGCACGACGACTTGAGCGCCGACATCGGTCTGCGGCTTGAGCAGCACCGGGTTCATGTGGATGGTCGGCGCCACGCCACAGGCGATCGCCTGCAGCCATTGGGCGCGGCCGATCTCGCCGCCGCCTGAATCGCCCGGAATATCGGCGACGGCCGCGTTGTTCGACATGTTCTGCGGCTTGAACGGCCGCACCTTCAGGCCGCGCTTCTTCGCCGCGCGGCAGAGGCCGGCAACCAGCACCGTCTTGCCGACATCCGAACCCGTGCCCTGCAGCATGATCGCCTTGGCCATATCAGCCCCTGCCCTGCGCAACAGTTCCGGTGATCGTCGACTTGGCTGCCAGCGGCCCGCCGCGCCAGATGTAGAGCGCCAGCAGCGGCTCCTTGCCGGTGCGCATGGCGTGGCTGATATCAGGGGCATGGTGGATCACCTCGCCCGCCGCTCGAAGGCGAAAACCGCCATCGCCCATGCGCCATTCGGTGCCGCCGGTCAGCGGGATGTAGATCTCCTCCGCGACATGGTGGTGATCGGGGTAGACGGTGTCGGGTCCAAGGATCAGCAGGCCGCCCGCGACCTCGTCATTGACGAAATGCCCGCGTGTACCGAACACCTCCAGCCAGCCGTAATTGTCGATGAAAACCTTGCCGAAATCCGCCTCGCCATAGGTCTGGCCCCAGTGCAGATAGCCGCGACGCTCCGCAACCAGCCGCGCCAGCGACTTGGCCGCAGCGGGAGCGAGTTCGACGATCCGGTCGAGCTGGACGAGACAAGGCAGTGCATGCGGTTCGAGCGGACGGGACGGCATGTCCCAGCCGATCCGGGCCACGGCGTCGCGCACCAGCGCATCATCGAACGTCTGGAGATAGGCATGGAAGCATCCAAGCAGTTCGTCGAAAGTTGTCGTCACACTTTGCTCCAAAGCGCATTCGCCCACAGCGGCTGCCCAGATGGTTGGATCAAGACGGGTCGGGTTGCGCGGCGGCATCATTGGTCTAGATTGGACGGCGCGCAAAGCCAAAAACGACAGGCCAGCAGGCCGGAAACATCAGGGAGCACGCCATGGACGCCGCTGTCGATGCGGGCACCAGCCAGTTCGAACTCAACGAGGACCAGCGCGCCATCCAGGAGATGGCGCAAGCCTTCGCCGCCGACCGCGTGGCGCCGAACGCACTCGACTGGGATCGCAACAAGCATTTCCCGGCCGATGTGATCCGCGAGACAGGTCCGCTCGGCCTTGGCGGCATCTATGTCCGCGACGACGTCGGCGGCTCGGGGCTCGGCCGGCTCGACGCCGTGCTGATCTTCGAGGCGCTTTCGCGTGCCGATCCGGCGTTTTCCGCCTTCATCTCGATCCACAACATGGCAGCATCGATGATCGACCGCTTCGGCAGCGACGAGCAGCGCCGGCGCTTCCTGCCCAAACTGACCTCGATGGAATGGCTGGCCAGCTACTGCCTGACCGAGCCGGGTTCGGGATCCGATGCCGCGGCGCTGAAGACGCGTGCGGTCAAAAGCGGCGGCGACTATGTGCTGAACGGCGCCAAGCAGTTTATCTCCGGTGCCGGCGACAGCAACCTCTATGTCGTCATGGCGCGCACCGGCGCCGACGGGCCGAAAGGCATTTCCACCTTCGTCGTGCCGAACGATGCGCCGGGCCTTTCCTTCGGCGCCAACGAGCACAAGATGGGCTGGCACATGCAGTCGACGCGCCAGGTCGTCTTCGAGGACTGCAAGGTGCCGGCCGAAAATCTTTTGTCGGCTGAAGGCGCCGGTTTTGGCATCGCCATGGCCGGGTTGGACGGCGGCCGGTTGAACATCGCCGCCTGCTCGCTCGGCGGCGCGCAATCGGCACTCGACAAGGCACTCGCCTACACCGCCGAACGCAAGGCTTTCGGCTCGAAGATCAACCAGTTCCAGGCGCTGCAGTTCAAGCTTGCCGACATGGAGACCGAACTGCAGGCAGCGCGCGTCTTCCTCTACACCGCCGCCTCGAAGCTCGACCGCAACGCGCCGGAGGCCTCGAAATGGTCGGCGATGGCCAAGCGCTTCGTCACCGACGCCGGCTTCAACGTCGCCAACGACGCCCTGCAGCTGCACGGCGGCTATGGTTATCTGCACGACTACGGCATCGAGAAACTGGTGCGCGACCTGCGTGTCCACCAGATTCTCGAAGGCACCAACGAGATCATGCGCGTCATCATCGCTCGCGCGCTGATCGGACGGTAAGGCAGTAGGCAGTAGGCAGTAGGCAGAAAGATGACCGGCAAGATCAATTCGTACAAGGATCTTATCGTATGGCAGCAGGCGATGGATCTGGCCGTCACCACCTACTCCCTGACCAAGGCATGGCCAAAAGAGGAATTGTATGGGTTGACCAGCCAAATCCGCCGCTCAGCAACCTCTATTCCTGCAAACATCGCGGAAGGTTACGGCCGAGACAGAGGCTCCTATCAGCAATTTCTCAGGATTGCCCAGGGATCGCTGAAGGAGTTCGAGACACACCTCCAGATCGCCGAACGCATTGGCCTTGCTACGCATGATCAAGCTTATCACGTGCTTTTAGCGACCGAGGGCATCGGGAAAATGCTTCGCCAACTTATTAGCAAACTTGCGCCCGAATAGGTCGCTTACTGCCTACTGCCTACCCAAACCACGGAGCGCCATTATGACCACCATCGCCTTCATCGGCCTCGGCAATATGGGCAATCCGATGGCCTCCAACCTGGTCAAGGCCGGGTATGCCGTGCACGGCTTCGACCTGGTGCCGGAGAATCTCGTCATCGCCAGGGAACACGGCGTCGTCATCATGGCCAACGCCGTTGCGGCGGTGAAAGACGCCGATGCGGTCATCACCATGCTGCCAGCCGGTAAGCATGTTCTGTCGGTTTACGCAGACATAGTATCCAGGGCAAAAAAAGGCGCGCTGTTCATCGATTCCTCTACCATCGATGTCGAGTCGGCTCGAAAGGCCCATGCCATCGCCGCCAAGCACGGGTTGCTGTCGATCGACGCGCCGGTCTCCGGCGGCACGGGCGGTGCGGCGGCCGGCACGCTGACCTTCATGGCCGGCGGTTCGAAGGATGCCTTCGCCAAGGCCGAACCAATCCTCAAGCCGATGGCCGGCCGCATCGTTCATTGCGGCGACGACGGCGCCGGACAGGCGGCGAAGATCTGCAACAACATGATTTTGGGCATTTCGATGATCGGCGTTGCCGAGGCCTTCGTGCTGGCAGAAAAGCTCGGCCTGTCGCACCAGGCGCTGTTCGACGTCGCCTCGACCTCGTCCGGCAAGTGCTGGTCGCTGACCACCTATTGCCCGGTGCCCGGCCCGGTGCCGACATCGCCCGCCAACAATGGCTATAAGCCTGGCTTCGCGGCGGCACTGATGCTGAAGGACCTGAAACTGTCGCAGGAGGCCGCACAGAGCGTCGGTGCAGCAACGCCGCTCGGCGCCGAGGCAGCCCAGCTTTATGCGCTGTTCAACGCACAAGGGAATGCCGGCGCGGATTTTTCCGGCATCATTAATTTCCTCCGTGGTGACCCGGCGTAAGCTCCAGGTTCACAGGTTTTCGATCTGCCCAATGCGGAAAGCCGGCAAATTTAGGTTTGCTTAAGCTCTTGCTAACCCTGCAGTAACGATATGCGTTTAAAACGGATTGCGAGGCGGACATCCGCCCGGCGCTCCGGATCAGGTCTCGCGTACCGGAGCCCGTAAGTTTCGCCGTAAGTTTCGCAAGTGTATTGTTGGCGAAGCGCCATGCGTATCTGGCAAAGCCGCGTTCCGATGGAGCGCGGTTTTTGCGTTTCGCATTCTTCAAGGACAATGAGGCGATCGCCCTGGCGTGTCTCCAGATGATCGTCGGCGTCGTGGCTGCTGTCCTGAGCTACGTCGACCCACAGGTGGTCGCGCCCCAATCCCCCAGCGCGTCGGTGCCATGGCTCATCGGTCAGCTACGCTACTTGCGTGCGAGCACGACGTGGGCCTCTTGGGGGAACATCAGCTCCCCTTCAGTTGAATAGATTGCCAGCGAAAAATCTAGATCACCGGTGATCGCTGCGATGACTGCTTCCCGATGCCCGGCATCAATTCTGCTGACCAGCCCGGCCTGCGGAGTCGCTGCCAGCTGTAGTCGCACATATTCCCTAGACGAGGGAAATCGGATGTTTTGTGTCGTCGTGTGGATGGTCACCTGACGAAATCCCGCCTCGGCCACCAATCGGTAAAGCTCGTCCGCATCGGCGAGTGAATGCTCAGACCTTTTCGTTGCCGAAGCGCCTGGACCGAGGTGTCGATCCAAGGCATCCGCCAGCGCCTTCGCCGCAGGAGTGTGCTCAATAGCGCTGAAAACGTTTAAAGCCAGTCGGCCGTCAGGCACCAGAACCCGGAACATCTCACGGAGCGCACTAGATCGATCCGGAAAAAACTGCAGTCCGAGCTGGCAAAGAACCAGATCGAAGGCGGAGTCAGGGAACGGCATTTCGAGCGCGCTTCCCTCGTGCCAGTCGATACGCGCTCCAGCGCCTCTCGGGAGCGACCGAGCAACGGCGAGCATGCCCGTATTGATGTCGAGGCCGACGACCTGCCCACTTCCCATACGCTCGGCCGCCGAGCGTGCCACCACGCCGGTGCCGCAAGCTACGTCCAAAATCCGCTCACCAGATTGAGGCGCAGCACGATCCATCAGGTCCGCAGCCCACAGGGCTGTGATTGCCGGGACCAGGTAGCGCTCGTAGAGGTCCGCGGCGCTGCCTTCCAGCTGCCACTGCTCCTGCTGGGCCATAGTGTCCCTCCCGCACAACGATCTCGGGCAACGGGCCCGATCGGCGCTTCAGCAGCCATCATAAAGCGCGTGTCTGTCGACTAGCAACCGGGCAATGGAAACCGGCAGTGCTATTCTTCGCGTTCCGTATCACAACGGTCTTTGCACCATCCGCCCCAAGTAGAATCAAACTCGCATTCCACTGTGCACTCCACGCGCGGCATCTCGCCAATATTTACGAGGCCGATATCCACGAGTTTGTAGCGAGCGATCGCCTTTGGATATTTCCTGAAAACACTCTCAATTTCCGCCACGAAGCCCTTGTGCTCTTCTGGAACCGGCCTTTTGAAAGGTGTTTTGGCGTCCTGCGCAAGAGATACAGTGATGACCGATTGCATAACCAAGGCTAGGATCAAAGAAACGGTGCGCATCAACTGTCTCCAATACGCCTTACGTGGAGAGATGTTTTGATGGTGGATGGCCGCAACTCCGGGACGGGGGGAAGGCCGTATCGAGGGTAGTCTGCGTCAAACATGGCCCACCATCGCCCGTGTAATCGTTGCACGGGCAGTTGCCGTGCGCCTCTATGTGCGCGTTGCAAGGGTTCCCGAACCCAAACCCATTATCAGGTAAAGTTACTCCCGCCCGCGCCAGTAGCGCCGCGGCTTCTTTCCGCGCGCTGATGATCAAGAACGCGGCCTTTTCCAGGGCTTCCGATTGTTCGCGCGTGAGACCCTCCCGAGACAGATATTTAAACATGTGTCACTCCCTCAGATTTGGATTCGCCAAATGCCTCAATTGGGAAGCAAGCATGCTTCAGATTTGCACACCGCTCGACTTGTTCGCTCTTCAACGTGGCGCAATTCGTTGCGACGTGGCGCTAAGGACAGCTAGTCGCCCATTTTGGTCTCCTTGAACGAATGATCCCTTGCTGAAGTCGATCAGGCGAAGTTGACAGGACCGGACTTACGGATGGCTTACGGACGTCACGCTGATCGGCGGCAGGTGACAAGACGGGCGCCGTTCGCACGCTTGCCGCGCTCGGCATGGACGAGTTTTGCCAGCCGGGGAGTGAGGTAGGCTTGGCGCGCCAAAGCTGAATAGTCGGCAGTGCCTGGATGGGGCGCGTTTCCACCCGCAGCCGAATTCGAACTGACTTTGTCCACGTCCTCGACCATCTGCTCGGCGATCGACGCAGCGATCGCCGAGCGTCCGACTGCAGGACGCCCGGCGATGGTTCTACCTTACCCCCTTGCGCAAATCCGCTTGCGCCAGATCGAGCGCCGTGGCGATGCGGTCGCAGGCCATGTCGATCGTCTCGCGCGTCCAGATCAGCGGCGGCGACAGGATCATCGTGTCGCCGGTAGCGCGCAGCATCATGCCCTGGACAATCGCGTGGTCGCGAACCATCACCGCCGCGCTGCCGGCAGGCAGGAAGCGCTCCTTGGTCACCTTGTCCTTGACGATCTCGATCGCCCCCATCAGCCCGAACGAGCGCACCTCGCCGACCAGATCGTGCCCACCGAGACGTTCCTGCAGGGCCCTGGCGAAGTAAGGCCCGGTGTCGTTCCTGACGCGCTCGACCAGGCCTTCACGCTCGATGATCTCGAGGTTCTTCAGCGCCACCGCGCAGGCCACCGGATGCCCGGCATAGGTGTAGCCGTGATAGAATTCGCCGCCCTTTTCGACCAGCGTCGCCGCGATGCGGTCGCCGACCAGCAGCGCCGACAGCGGCTGATAGCCAGAGGTCAGCGCCTTGGCCGTGGTGATGGTGTCGGGCTCGACATCGAAGGCTTGTGCGGCGAACCACTCGCCTGTGCGGCCATATCCGGTGATGACCTCGTCCAGCATCAGCAGGACATCGTATTTGCGGCAGATGCGCTGCACCTCCGGCCAATAGCTCATCGGCGGGATCTTCACCCCGCCTGCCCCCATCACCGGCTCGCCGATGAAGGCGGCCACCTTGTCGGCGCCGGCTTCGAGGATCGCGTCCTCGACCGCTTTTGCCGCGCGCAGGCCGAAATCATGGTCGCTTTCGCCGGGCAGTGCGAGCTCATAGGCATAGGGCATCATCACATGGACGATGTTGGGCACGGCGCCTCCGAGCTGCTTGTGCATCAAATCCATGCCGCCGAGCGAGGCGCCGGCGATGGTCGAGCCGTGATAGCCCATCTTGCGTGAGATGATGCGGTTCTTCTCGGGCCTGCCTTCCAGCACCCAATAGTGACGGACCAGGCGCAGCGCCGTGTCGTTGGCCTCCGAACCGGACGAGCCGTAGAACACCTGGTTGATGTGCCTTGGCGCGATCTCCGCCAGCTTTCTCGACAGCAGAACCGGCGTCGGCGTCGAGCATTTGAAGAAAGAGTTGTAGTAGGGCAACTCCTTCATCTGGGCGTAGGCGGCGTCGGCGAGCTCGTCGCGGCCATAGCCGACATTGACGCACCACAGCCCAGCCATGCCGTCGAGGATTTCCGTCCCTTCGGCATCATAGATGAACGGCCCGTCGGCGTGGGTGATGATGCGCGAGCCGGTCTCGCGCATCTCTTTGTGGTCGGTGAACGGATGAAGGTGATGCGCGGCATCGATCTGCTGAAGCTGCTTCAGCGAATAATTCTGGTAGGTCATGTCTGGTCTTTCCTCTTGAACCAATCCGGCAGCTTTCGCGCCGGGGCGGATTCGTCAGAGGACAGCGGGCGGCGAATAGCCGATGCGAGCGCAGAGCCGCAACAGCTCGGCGCGTAGCGTGCGCGACGACGGCGTCACCGCCACCCTAAATGCGCAACCCGATTTCGCCAGCCGAGCCATGCATGTACCTTAGGCTGCCTCGAGCCCTCAGTTCAAGCCGTGCCGGTCAAGCGACGCCGGTCAATTGGTGCCAGTCAGGGCCCGCTGCAGGAAGACGTACTTCATCGCCGCCTGTGCGGCCTGCGGCCGCCGGTCGCCGCGTCCACCATGGCCGCCCTCGGTCTCCTCGAAGAACAGCGTCTTGCCATGGCCGGCCGCCTGCAGCCGTGCCGCCATCTTGCGCGCATGCCCGGGATGGACGCGATCGTCGGCGGTCGAGGTCGTCAGCAACACCGGCGGATAGGCTGCATCCGTGTCTACATGCTGGTAGGGCGAATAGGCGGCGAGCCAGGCTGCCTCTTCCGGCTTCGCCGGATCGCCATACTCGGCCATCCACGACGCGCCGGGCGGCAGTTCGGTGTAGCGCAGCATATCGAGCAGCGGCACGTCGATGATCACTGCACCGAACAATTCCGGGTGCTGGGTCAGCGAGACGCCGGTCAGCAAGCCACCATTCGATCCGCCCTGGATGCCCAGCGTGGCGGGCGTGGCGATGCCGCGTTTGACCAGATCTTGCGCGACCGCGGCGAAATCGTCGAAGGCATTCTGGCGATTGGCCTTGAGCGCCGCCTGGTGCCAGTTCGGGCCGAACTCGCCGCCGCCGCGGATGTTGGCCTGCACATAGGCATTGCCCTTCTCCAGCCACAGCCTGCCGCGCACGCCGGCATAGCCGGGCAGCAGCGGCACTTCGAAGCCGCCATAGCCGTAAAGCAATGTCGGCACGGGTCCATGCAAGTCGCGCCTCCTGACGACGAAGTACGGGATCATCGTGCCATCCTTCGAGCGCACCTCGAACTGTTCGGAGACCAGGGACGACGCATCGAAACGCGCCGGCTGCGACTTCACCGTTGCCAGCCCCGCGGCGTTGTCGTCCGACCAGATGATCGAGCTCGGCGTCAGGAAATCGGTGAAGGAGAAGGAGACGCTGGAGCCGAAATGCTCGGCATGGCTGATGCCGACATTGCCGTTTTCGGGCAACGCCACGGGCTTGAACTCCCAGCCGCTGTCGCTGCGCTCGCCGGCGACGACCTTGCCGCGCACATTGTCCATCAAATTGATGAACAGCCGGTCCTGCGTGCGGGCAATGCCGGCGATCGAGACGCGGTGCGCCGGCTCGAGCACGGTATCGAGGGATCCGAATATCCCGGTTTCGATCCAGCGCTCGAAATCGAGTGAATAGAGCCCGTCGGGCTTACACAGCGTGCCGTCCGGCGCAGTCCACGGGGTACGCACGCCGAAGACGAGCTGGCCCTTGAACAGCGCTGTATCGGTGACGTCGTCCGGCAACGGGATGCGCCTGTTCTCGCCGGAAGGCAGCCGCAGGAAACTGTGGGAGGCGAAGAAGTCGATGGTCTGGGCGAGGAAGACATGACGCTTGTCGCCGTCGAATTCGACTGACCCGCCGGCGGCAAGATCCTGCTTCAGCGCCTCGAAGATCGGCATCGCCGCTTCCAGTGGCGTGCCGCGCCGCCAAAGCTTGACCACGCGCGGATAACCGGACTGGGTCTTGTCGTCCTCCTCGAAGGCGGCGGAAACGATAACCGTGTCCTCGTCCAGCCAGCTAAAGCTCGACTTCGAGGCAGGAGCGCGAAAGCCGCCATCGACGAACGATCTGCTTTCGATATCGAATTCGCGCATCTCGCTGGCATCGCCTCCATCCGGCGACAGGTTGAGCAGGCAGCGGCTGAAGTCGGGGTAGAGCCGACTGGCGCCGCTGAACACCCATTTCACCCCCTCTTTCGCCGCCAGGCTGTCGAAGTCGATGATCGTCTGCCATTGCGGCTTGTCGGTCTTGTAGGAGGCGACGGTGGTGCGCCGCCAGAGGCCGAGTACGTTCGTCCGGTCCTGCCAGAAATTATAGACATAGCCGTTGATAGCGGCCCCGACGGCGATGTTATCCTCGGCTGTCATCAGGTGGAGCGCCGTCTCGAACGACGTCTGATAGGACGGATCACCCTGCAGCTCCCCGACCGTAACTGCATTTTGGTGATGCACCCAGTCGAGCGCCTGCTTGCCCCTCCTGTCCTCAAGCCAGAGAAACGGGTCTTCGGCCGCCGAACCCGGCTGGCCCTTGGTATTCGATTTGCTCATGAGGTCTCCGGTTGAGTCGGGTGGCGACATAGCCAAGATCGACATGGGGCCGCTTACATTCAAGTCATTCGTCAGAAACGGCGGCTTTCTGGCATTCACACCATCCGTCTTCGAATGACCGTTACAACTGCCAGCGCCAGGCAAATGGCACCGAGCGTCATTGGCAGGCCGCCGGCGCCAACAACATCCATGGCGCTGCCCGCCAGCGGCGGCACGGCGATGCCGCCGACGCCCCACATCAGCGAGAAGGCGGCGTTGCCGGCGACCAGTGCCGAGCCGGTGAACCGCTCGCCGAGTTCAATGATCGACATCGTGTAAATGCCGTAGGAAACCGCGCCCCAGATGAAGACGCACGGCCAGAGAACCGGCAACAGAACGCATCCGAGCACCGTCATCGAAACACAGATGAACCGCACCAGCCGCGCTGTCAGTCGTTCCGCCAGCAGGCCGAGCGGCACCTGCATAGCGATGTTGCCGGCGATCATCACCGACAGCAGCGCCGACATGCGCGCTTCCGCAATGCCATAATGTGTTCCGTAGACCGGCAGCAAGGCGAGCACCGCCTGTTCGAAACCGGCGGCCAGGACGACGGCCGATAACAACAGCCAAGCCTGCGGCACGAACCCCAGGACCGAAACCCGGTGCCCGCTCTCGTCGACCTTGGGCAGCCGTGCCAGCACCGAGGCGAGGCAGGCGCCGCAAAACAGGAATGCGGCAATGCCGACGACGAACGGCGGCCACCCCTCGGTGCCGACGGCAAGCAGGCACAGCGGCCCCGCCGCAAAGCCCGCCGAAATGATGGTCGAATAGATGCCCATGACGCGGCCGCGGCGTGTCGGCGGCGCCAGTGCGATCACCCAGACTTCGCTCAGCACGTAGAGCGGGTTGGTGACGGCGCCGATCAAAAAGCGCAGAGGAAACCACAGATAGACATTTTGCGTCCAGCCGATCAGCGCCAGCACCAGCGCGGAAAGTGCCGCGCAAGTAAGCGCGGTGCGCCCTGCCCCGAAACGCCCCGCCAGCGCCGGAACCAGCGGCGACGGGACGATGAAGCCGATCGGCGTCATTGCCGCCGACAGGCCGATCATGGCCGGCGAGACGCCCTGGCGCTGCAGGATGAAGCTCAACAGCGGATAGCTCAGCCCTTGCGCGATGGCGAACACCGAGACGGTGGCGATCACGCCGGTGATCGCCGCCCATTGCACTGTCTCGCCGCTGTCCTGTTCCGCCCGGTCCATGATGCAGGACTAGCGTTTCGCTTTCATCGCGGTAAGCACCGGCAACGAAAACCGCTTGCGCCAGCCGGAAGAGAATAAGAGCCTGACGATCCCTCCGGCTGCCCTTCAGGCATGTCGCTTCCCTCGTCCTAGTGGTCGCCGCCTCCGCAATGGCTGGCCGGCCGGCAGTCCATTATGCCGCCGCATTGCCGCAGCGTACGAGGACTATCATGACCGCCGCCATTCAGCCCGCCGAACCTGCATTGGCAAACGACCGCGCCCGCCGCGGCGGCCGCGCGGGAAAGCGTGCCGGCGGATCGGCGGCGTTCGAGCAGCCGCCGTTTCGGCAGTTGAAGAACCCGCTGGCGCCGACCCGGCTGGTTTCCGACGACGAGCTGGAATCTATCCACCTCGCCTCTCTGCGCGTGCTGCGGGAAATCGGCGTCGACGTGCTGCATGACGAAGCCCGGCGCATCATGAAGGCGCATGGCGCCGATGTACGCGAAGGCGGCGAGCGGGTGCGCTTCGACAGTGACATGATCCTGGAACTGGTTGCGCACTGCCCGCCGGAATTCACCATCCACGCCCGCAACCCGGCGCACAACGTGCGCTTCGGCGGCGATAATCTGATCATCTCGATGATGGCGTCGGCGCCCAATTGCTCCGACGTCGACCGCGGCCGCCGGCCGGGCAACCAGCAGGACTACCGCAACTTCCTCAAGCTTGCGCAGATGCACAACATATTGAACTGCACGGGCGGCTATCCGGTCGAGCCGATCGACATCCATCCGTCCGTCCGCCACCTTGAATGCATACGTGACCTCGCCACGCTGACCGACAAGATGTTCCACATCTATTCGCTCGGCAAGGAGCGCAACGTCGACGGCATCGAGATCACCAGGATCGCACGTGGCATCAGCCATGAGCAGTTGCTTGCGGAGCCGTCGGTATTCACCATCATCAACACCAATTCGCCGCTCAAGCTCGACGTGCCGATGATGGAAGGCATCATCCAGATGTCGAGCAAGGGCCAGGTGGTCATCGTGACGCCGTTCACCCTGTCCGGCGCTATGGCGCCGGTGACGATTGCCGGCGCGCTGGTGCAACAGAATGCCGAGGCGCTGTCCGGCATCGCCTTCGCGCAGATGGTGCGCAAGGGCGCGCCTGTCGGCTACGGCGGCTTCACCTCGAATGTGGACATGAAGTCCGGCGCGCCGGCCTTCGGCACGCCGGAATATATGAAGGCGCAGCTGGTCGGCGGGCAGCTCGCCCGCCGCTACAACATCCCCTACCGCACCTCCAACACCTGCGCAGCCAACACGGTCGACGCGCAGGCCGCCTATGAAAGTGTGTTCTCGCTGTGGGGCGCCATCCAGGGCGGCGGCAACCTGATGATGCATGCCGCCGGCTGGCTCGAAGGCGGCCTGCGCTGCTCCTATGAGAAGACCATCCTGGATATAGACCTGTTGCAGATGGTCGCAGAGTTCCTGACGCCGCTCGATCTTTCCGAGGAAGCACTCGGTTTCGACGCCATACAGTCCGTCGGCCCCGGCGGCCATTTCTTCGGCACCCAGCACACGCAGGACCGCTACAAGACCGCGTTCTATGCGCCTATTATCTCGGACTGGCGCAATTTCGAGAGTTGGGCGGAGGCCGGATCGCCGACGGCGCTCGAAAAGGCCAATCGCGTCTGGAAGGAACGGCTGGCCTCCTATGAAGAGCCTTACATGGATCCGGCAATCCGGGAGGAGCTCAACGCCTTCGTCGACAAGCGCCGGGCCGAAGGCGGCGCGCCGACCGATTTTTGATCATCTGATGAGTAGTCGACCCCCACTCCGTCTTGATGGCAGGCTGGCCCGAAACATCGCTGTATCCCATCTCCGCTTTGTTTTCGCGCCCCGCTCACTCGATTCAATCTCTTCGAAAACGGATCTATCTTCATGAAATCTCATGCAAAAGCGGTTGTCATCGGCGGCGGCGTCGTTGGCTGCTCGGTGCTCTATCATCTGGCCAAATCTGGCTGGACCGACATCATGCTGATCGAGCGTTCGGAGCTCACTTCCGGCTCGTCCTGGCATGCGGCGGGCGGCTTCCATACGCTGAACGGCGATCCCAACGTCGCCAAGCTGCAGGCCTATACGGTGCAGCTTTACAAGGAGATCGAGGAGATTTCCGGCCAATCCTGCTCGCTGCACCTGACCGGCGGCGTGATGATGGCCGACACGCCCGAGCGCATGGACTTCTTGCGGCTCGCCCACGCCAAGGGCCGCTATCTCGGCATGGACACCGAACTGATCACGCCGTCCGAAGCCAAGGCAATGTTCCCGCTGATGGACGAGACGAATTTCGTCGGCGCCATGTGGGATCCAGTCGAGGGCCATCTCGACCCTTCCGGCACCACCCATGCCTATGCCAAGGCCGCCAGGAAGCTAGGCGCCGAGATCGTACTGCGCAACCGCGTCGTGGAACTGACGCAGGAGGTCGACGGCACCTGGAACGTCGTCACTGAGCGAGGCACAGTCAAAGCCGAGCATGTGGTCAACTGCGGCGGCCTGTGGGCGCGCGAGATCGGTCGCATGGTCGGCGTCGAACTGCCAGTGCTGGCCATGGAGCATATGTATCTCCTGACCGAGCCGATGCCGGAGGTCGAGGAATTCAACAAGTCGACCGGCCGCGAGATGATTGGCGTGCTCGATTTCAAGGGCGAGATCTATACCCGCCAGGAACGCAACGGCATCCTGCTCGGCACCTATGAAAAGGCCTGCAAGCCGTGGTCGCCGGTCAGCACGCCGTGGGATTTCGGCCACGAGTTGCTGCAGCCCGACATCGACCGCATCGCGCCGTCGCTCGAGATCGGCTTCAAGCATTTCCCCGGCATCGAAAAGGCCGGCATCAAGCAGATCATCAACGGCCCCTTCACCTTCGCGCTGGACGGCAACCCGCTGGTCGGCCCGGTGCAGGGCCTGACCAATTTCTGGTGCGCCTGCGCCGTCATGGCCGGCTTCAGCCAGGGCGGCGGCGTCGGCCTGGCGCTGTCGAACTGGATGGTCCATGGCGACCCCGGCTTCGACGTCTGGGGCATGGACGTTGCGCGCTTCGGCGAATGGGCAACGCTGCGCTATACCAACGCAAAGGTCCGCGAAAATTATTCGCGCCGTTTCTCCATCCGCTTTCCCAACGAGGAATTACCGGCGGCAAGACCAGCGCAGACGACCCCGCTTTACGACACCATGATCGCCAACAACGCCGTCATGGGCGACAGCTGGGGTCTCGAAACCCCGCTCTGGTTCGCGCCGAGAGGCTCGGAGCCGAAGGACGTCGTGTCCTTCCACCGCTCCAATGATTTCCGCCCGATCGGCGAGGAGGTGCGCGCCACCCGCGCGAGGGTCGGCGTCACCGAGATCGCCAACTTCGCCAAATACGAAGTCTCCGGGCCAGGGGCCGAGGACTTCCTCAACCGTCTGATGACCAATCGCATGCCGAAGACCGGCCGCATCGTGCTGACGCCCATGCTGAACGAGTTCGGCCGGCTGATCGGGGACTTCACAATCGCCAAGGCGGGCCCAAGGGGTGGGGAAGAACGCTTCATGATATGGGGTTCTTCGGCAGCGCAAAAATACCACATGCGCTGGTTCGAGAAGCATCTGCCAAAGGATGGAAGCATCCGCATCCACCGCTTCGACCAGACGCTGGTCGGTCTCTCCATCGCCGGGCCGAAATCCCGCGACCTGCTGCAGAAACTGGTCGATGTCGACATCTCGACCAAGGCCTTCCGCTTTATGGATTTCCGCGAAATGGCGGTCGGCGGCGCGCCTTGCATGGTCAATCGCATCACCTACACCGGCGACCTCGGCTACGAGATCTGGATGGCGCCTGCCTACCAGCGCCTTGTCTACAAGGCGATCAAGGAGGCTGGCGAAGAGTTTGGGCTTGTCGATTTCGGCATGCGGGCTTTGCTCTCTATGCGCCTTGAGAAGAACTTCCCGACCTGGTTCCGCGAGCTACGTCCGATCTACGGACCGTTCGAAGGCTCGATGGACCGCTTCATCAAGCTGGAGAAGAACGACTTCATCGGCCGGGAAGCAGCGGCCAAGGAACAGGCAGAAGGGCCGAAACTGCGCCGTGTCTCCTTCATCGTCGATGCCGCGGATGCAGACGTCATGGGCGATGAGCCGATCTGGGCCAAGGTCGGCGGCAAGGATTACGGCACCGTGGAAAAGCCGCATGGCTATGGCGCGCCGCGCTTCGACGCGGGCGGCAAGGAAGTGCGCGGCTCGAACGCCGCCGAAGGCGCGTCTGCCGTGCGCGGCATTGTCGACGGCAACTGGCGCGTGGTCGGCTGGGTCACCTCCGGCGGCTATGCGCATTATGTCGAGAAGTCGATGGCGCAGGGATATGTACCGGCGGCGCTTGCCGAGAACGAGAGCGCCGGCCTGTTCGAGATCGAAATCCTCGGGCACCGGCGTCCCGCACGCATCAATGTCGAACCGCCTTTCGACCCGAGCGGCGAAAAGATGAGGACGTAGGCGCAGCCAGCCGGTCGCATTGTGCGGAGCATACTCTTCATGCTAGCGCAGCCGGCAACACTCTGCTGGCAAGGGCGATGAGATTTCATTGAAGTACAATCTGAGATGGGCCGAGTGGCTGGCCGAGGGACGGATCGGCCCCTTCCCGGCGGCGATCGTCATGGTCGCGGCTTACTTTGCCTTGCAGACCATCATACTGTCCCTGTTGAGCTCTTGGGCGGGAACCGGCGTCGGCATCGATGATGCGGAGCAGCTGATCTATGTTCCGTATCTCTGGGCTGGATATGGCGGCTCGCAACCACCCCTGTACACCTGGATCAACTGGCTGGCCGCGCATGTTTTCGGCACCAGTATCTTCACGCTGAAGCTCGTCAAATACTCCGTGCTGTTCCTTGCCGCCTGCAGCGTGTTCGCCGCCATGCGGCGGTTCAGCTACACCAAAGCGACAGCGGCGGCGGCCATGTTCGGCCTGTTTACCGTCCCGCAGATCGTCTGGGAATCGCAGCGCGCCTTGTCGCATTCCGTCGCCGTCGTCGGCTTCTGCTCGCTGCTCCTGCTGGCCATGGCCTATCTTCTCGAGCGGCGAAGCATGATCGCCTATGCGGCGTTTGGCCTGGCCACGGCGGCGGCAATTCTTGCCAAATATAATGATGTCTTCCTCGTGGTGGCCCTTGTTGCGGCCGTGCTGTCGCTGCGCGAATGGCGCAGCGCGATTCTCGATCCGAAGTTCGCCATCAGCATAGCGGTCGCGATATTGGTGCTGGCGCCAACCACCTATTGGAGCCTCATGCATCCCGCCGATTTATTGTCGAGAGGCGAGAAGTTCGGAATAGACGCGCAACAAGGGCGCGTGGCGGCGGCCTTTGTCGGCGCCGGCAAGTTTATCATGGGCACCTTCAATTTCGCGGTCTTGCCGGTGCTCGTTTCCGCCCTCACGTTCTGGCTGGCGAAGTTCCGTTTCTCCGAGCGGCACCCGAAAGGTCCGGCAAGGGAAATTCTGTTGTGGCGTACCTTGGCGCTCGGCTTGGCCATGCTTGCAGTACTTGTACTTGCCACCGGCGTGACGGTGGTCAAGGACCGCTGGCTGCTACCGGTCCTGTTCATGTTGCCGCTGGCCATCGTCGCCACTATGGAACGGCTGGCGCCGCGCGGCAGGAATGCGCAGCTCCTGGTGATCGCGGCTGGAGCGATCATCGCCGTGCTGCTCGCGCCCGCCACCTGGTACGTCCAGATAAACGGGACCAGTGGCCTCTCGCGGATGATCCGCGTGGATTACCCCGCCCTCTATCGCCAACTGACTGCGGACGGACCGGTCAAAACCGCAATATCTGATGGTGCATGGGTCGGAAACCTGCGGTTGGTCGATGAAAACCTGGTCGCACTTGACCAGGAAGTGCCTAATTTCGAAACGCTGATGCAGGAGCCGGCCGTACTCGTCTGGCTTGACCGAGACGATCCGCGTCCGGTCATTTTGGAGCAGCTCAAAGCGGCCGGCTATGAGCCGGACGGCCAACCACGGCAAATGATGGTTCCGCTGTTGCGCGGCACCGGCAAGTCCGCCCGGGCCGGCGCCTATGTAAGATTGAAGAGAATGGCGGTGGGAGAAACCACGGCGCCCAAGGAAGGCGTTAGCGGAGGAGCCGAGGGTGGACAGGAACCCGACTGACCGGCCCCGTCATCACCGCAAGATCATGCCGTTCGAGCCGGACGGCTCGAACGATGTGCTGCACAAAAAATCGCGGCTGAAGGCCGCTGAACTCAACCAGCATGCGCTGGGCTATGGAGCGCTGGCGGAAGTCGAATGGCAGGCGGCGGGCATTGCTGCTCCTGACCTGCCCGCCATGCGCCGATATCGGCTCGAGCGCATCCGCGCCGAGCTGAAGCGCCGCGACTATGCGGGAGCCCTGCTCTACGATCCGGTCAATATCCGCTATGCCACCGACGCAACCAACATGCAGCTCTGGGTCGCACACAATCGGACCAGGCATTGTTTCGTTGCCACCGATGGCCCGGTGGTGCTGTTCGACTATTTCTCCTGCGAGCACCTTTCCGATCATTCCGGCGTCGTCGACGAGGTGCGGCCGGCGGTGTCGTGGGCTTATCTGTACAGCGGCGAGCTGACCAGTCAAAAAGTCCGCCGCTGGGCAGCCGGCATCGCCGACCTGGTATTGGAACATGGCGGCGGCAATCGCCGCATCGCAGTCGACCACATCAATCCCGAGGGCATCGAAGAGCTCGCCCGCCTCGGCATCTCGACCGGCAATGGCGAGGCGGTGATGGAAAATGCCCGGCTGATCAAATCGCCCGACGAAATCCTTGCCATGCGCCGGGCGATCGCCGCTTGCGAGGCGGCAATGGGCGAGATGGAGAAGGCGCTGAGGCCTGGCATCTCCGAGAACGAATTGTGGGCCGAACTCCATCGCGGCAACATCGCGCGCGGCGGCGAATGGATCGAAACCCGGCTCCTGGCGTCGGGCCCGCGCACCAATCCATGGTTCCAGGAGTGTTCGTCGCGGACGATCGAGGCCGGCGAGCTCGTCGCTTTCGACACCGACCTGATCGGTCCTTACGGCTTCTGCGCCGACCTTTCGCGCTCCTGGCTTTGCGGTGATGCGCCGCCGTCGCAGGAGCAGCGCGACCTGTTCCGCATCGCCGCCGACCAGATCGCCCACAACACCGAGCTGATGCGGCCGGGCATATCGTTCCGCGACCTCGTCGAGGGCTCGTCAGTGCCACCGGGAGACTGCTTCCCGGCCCGTTACGGGGTGCTCTATCACGGCGTCGGCCTTGCCGACGAATACCCGACTTTGCCGCATGCTGGCGACTGGACCGACGACACACCGGACGGAGTGCTCGAACCTGGCATGGTGCTGTGCGTCGAGAGCTATATCGGTCGGCTTGGCGGCTACGAAGGCGTCAAGATCGAAGAACAGATCCTGATCACTGAAACCGGCAACGAGAAGCTTTCGACCTACCCGCTCGACAATCGGCTGCTTGGCGGCTGAGCGACGCTAATGCATGTCGCGCAAAAGTATGCAGCGGCTTTGCGATAACGACATGCATAAAACAAGAATCTAAAGCGCGTCGCATGAGGCCGACCGAACGCGACGCGCTTTATGCGAGCGCGGCGATCGCCTCGCGCATCGCAGCGACGATCGTTTCCGGCGTTGTCCTGGCCGTGATGAACGGCAAGCCTTTGCGCCGCCTTGTCCAGCCGACGACCGTCACCTTCTGCGCCGCCGGCTCGAAACTCTGCGCCAGCGCCCAGCTCTCGCAATCGATCGCCGCGACGTCCGCCCTGCCCTCGGCAACGGCAACGATCGAAGCACGGTGCCCACAGCTTTCGCTCAGCGCGGAAAAGATATCCAAACTCTCGCCCAATGTTTGCAGGTCGCGGGCTGGCGCGATGATGCCCGACATGGAATCGAGGCTGTTGAAGGTAAAGCGCTTGCCGCGCAGCTGATCGAGCGGAATGACGGCACCGCCGTCGGCCGGCGCCCTTGCCGGCGGTGCCTCGCCCGCTCTCATGACGATGGCGCTCGAATAGAGTTCGCCCTGTCCACCCTCGAAGGCGTCGTAACGCGGCTGGCCGATGAGCTGGACACGCTGCGACAGGCCGAGTTCCATCGGTCCCCAGCAGGTTTGCGCAAAGAGCAGCGCCGGATGCAGCCAGAGCTGGTGAAAATCCAGTTCGTCCGGCGGCAATGTCGCCGGATCGGGCGCGATGGGTTTTCCCTGATCGTCGCGAATACCGCCAGGCACGGGGGGCAAATCGCCGGTGCGGCGGATGATCGTCTCCGGCGCATCGATGCCTTTTTGTCTGAAAGCATCGCGCAGCCGCGCCCATTGCGCGTCGACATCGTCCCGCGCTTCCGGCCAGTCGTACATCGGCAAAGCCGCAATGAATTCGCTCATGCCGGGATTTGACCGTTATGCGGGGAAATTGACAAGGTCAGGAAAGCGTCGTCCGCGCGGCACCGCCTGCAACAACGCAAGAATCATTCTTTCGGCGGCTCGGCGGGTACCGGTGCGCTGCCAAGCCCATTGAGGCTGCGTGCCCTGACGCGCGGCTTGAATGCGCGTCCTGGTTCCGGCATGCGCCGCAGCACGGGATGGACGACCGGCTCCTTCGCCTTGAAGGCATAGGCCTTGAGCAGCGCGAAATAGTTCGGGTAGGCATAGCCATTGTTCATCCGCAGCCATTCGTCACGGCGGTCGCGAAACACCTTCGGCAGCCTGTACCAGGCCACCGTCGGGCTCTTGTGATGGACGAAATGCAGATTGTTGTTGAGGAACAGGAAGGACAGCGGCGAGCGCTCGACGATGATCGTGCGGCCTTCCGGATGTTCAGACCATTGGTGCTCAGCGTAGGTGCGGATCGAAATCAGCGACTGCCCAAGCCAAACCGGCACCAGAACGTAAAGCCACAACGGCATGCCGAAGCCGAACTGCACGACAGGCAGCACCACGACGAGGCCGATCGCATGCAGCAGCCATGCCTTGCGGATGGAATTGTCGCCCGCGGCAACTTGCCTGGCGTCGTCGATGAAAAAGCCGATGCAGGAAAGCCACGGGCCTAGCACCAAACGCCCGATCATCGTGTTGTTGACCTTCAGCAGGAATTTCATCGCCGACGGCAGCTCCTCGTGCTGCCAGAGAGCCTTGTAATAGCTTTCGGGATCATCGAGCGGATCGGTCAGGCGCTCGTCTGCATGGTGGCGCAGATGAATGGTCTTGAATCGGCGAAACGGCCAGACAAGGCCAATCGGCAGGAACACAAAGGCTTCGTTGAGCCGCGCATTCCGGGTTGGGTGGCCGTGCAGGACCTCGTGCATCAGCGAGGATTGCAGCGCCGCAATCAGGGTCAGAAAGGCGAGTGCCAGCAGCGGGCAAGAGGGCCAGAGCAGGAAGCCGGTAGCGAGCCAGCCGCCGTAGCAGAGAAGTGCGAGAAATGCTGTCGGCCATTCGATGGCCGTTGCGCCGTGTCGCCTGTTGCCCATGCTCGTCATGCTATCGACCACTGCCTTCCAGTCGCCGGAACCCGTTTGATTCCTGACAGCATTGTGTCAGGAGCGTTGCATCGCTGCAACGCGATAAAGCGCACAAACTGTTGCGATTGCGCATTTTCAGCTGCAGATGTTATCTATTGTAAACAAGCTCGTAGATTCATTTGCGCTCTAAACGCCATGTAGATCGCTTCGGCGCAAAATTTTGCTCACGTCAGGGAGAGTAGAGATTTGGACAAGCGCGACCTGTCGACGATCTTTCGCGAGCGCCTGAAAATGCTCTTGACAAGGTCCGATTTGAACCAGTCGGCCTTCGCCGCCGCGGTTGGCATCGACCGTTCGGCACTGTCGCAGCTGCTCTCCGGCGCGTCGATCCGCCTTCCCCGCGCCGAAACGCTGCTCAACATCGCCGCCGAATTCAAAGTCTCGCTCGACTGGCTGCTCGGCCTCAGCCACGATGAGGGCGTCACCGGTGAAATCCGCGAGAGCCTTGAGATCGAGGAGGCGCCGGACGGCTTCGACCGCACGCTGCTGGCTCGCTGGCATGCCGAGGCGGCGGGAACGAAAATCCGCTACGTGCCGGCCGGCATTCCCGATCTTCTGCGCACCGAGGCGCTTGTCGACTACGAAGCCGTCATCGCCAACAAGAGCCGCGAGGCACAGGCCGGCGAAACGCAGTACCGCATCGACTACAACCGACGGCCCGAAACCGACATGGAAGTCTGTATGCCGCGCCACACGCTGGAGATCTTCGCGCGCGGGCTGGGCGTGTGGGACCGCTTTCCGGAGGCCGACCGCCACCAGCAGCTCCTGCACATGGCGACGCTGCTCGACGACCTCTATCCCACCTTCCGCCTGTTTCTCTATGACGGGCGGATGCGCTATTCGATCCCCTACACCATCTTCGGGCCCTATCGCGCCGCCATTTACGTCGGCGACATGTATCTGGTGCTGAACGCCACGCAGCCGATCCGCATCCTGACCAGCCATTTCGACAATCTGATCCGTGCCGCGGACGTCAACGCGCATGAAGCGGCCAGCTTCACACGAAAGCTGGCGGAGATGCGATTTTGACCGGTTGCTCTACGTGCCGACATTGACGGCACATAAAGAATTCTTTATATCCTTATCTCAGTTATTCTTCCGGGAAGGCGTATTTCACATGACCAATCCGATCGACGCTCTGCTTGCCGAAAAGGGCGTCCTGCTCGCCGATGGCGCCACCGGCACCAATCTGTTCGCCATGGGCCTTGAGGCCGGAGAGGCTCCCGAGCTCTTGAACGAGACCGCGCCCGACACCATCACCAGCCTGCACCAGAACTTTGTCGATGCCGGCGCCGACATCATCCTGACCAACTCTTTTGGCGGCACCCGCCATCGGCTCAAGCTGCACCATGCGCAGGACCGTGTCTACGCACTGAACAAGCGCGCCGCCGAGATCGCAAGCGCCGTCGCCGGCAAGGCCGGCCGCAAGGTGATCGTGGCCGGCTCCGTCGGCCCGACCGGCGAGCTACTGGTGCCGCTCGGCGCCATGACCTACGACGAGGCGGTCGAAGCCTTTGCCGAGCAGATTGAGGGACTGAAGGCCGGCGGCGCCGAAGTCGCCTGGATCGAAACCATGTCGGCGCCTGACGAAATCCGCGCCGCCGCCGAAGCCGCCATCCGCGTCGGCCTGCCCTATACCTATACCGGCTCCTTCGACACCGCCGGCCGCACCATGATGGGACTGCTGCCGAAGGACATCCACGGCGTCGTCGATGGCCTGTCGCAGACACCGCTCGGTGTTGGCGCCAATTGCGGTGTCGGTGCCTCCGACATTCTCGCTTCGCTGCTCGACATGACCGAGGCGAAGCCGGAAGCAACGGTGATCGTCAAGGGCAATTGCGGCATTCCCGAATTTCGCGGTGCCGAGATCTACTATTCCGGCACACCCGAGCTGATGGCCGACTATGTGCGTCTCGCCGTCGACGCCGGTGCCAAGATCGTCGGCGGCTGCTGCGGCACCTCGTTCCAGCACCTCGCCGCCATGCGCAAGGCGCTCGATGCGCACACCAAGTCGGATCGCCCGACCGTCGAGCAGATCGTCGAACGCATCGGCCCGATGCGCAACAAGCAGGCTACGGTCAACGTCGCCGAGACCAGCGAAGCCCGCCGCGAGCGGCGCCGCGGACGCGCCTGACGCTTTCGTCTGCGACATGGTCCGCGCGAAGCAGTGCGGCCGCGAAAAAAGGCCGGCAAGGTTTCCCTCGCCGGCCTGCCTCACCCGCCCGTAGGCCGGCTCCCCCTATCAGAACGATCCCATCTGAAAGAAACCGGCCGTCATTGCCACTACCGGTTACCGCCGAGCGCCGAGGCAAGGCGCACAAGCGAGAGGAACTCGGACCGGTATCCAAACGGGTCGGCTCCTCTGGCGGCAGTGGCAATCTCCATGATCTTGTCGTAGCCGAACTTCGCGGTCGCATCCTCGTCGCGCAGCTTCTGGCCGAAGGCAGCAACGGCAACGGAGAAACGCTGGTCGGTGCTGGCCTGGTCGAACGACGCCACCTCGTTGGCTGACGTTACCGGCGTGGTGATCAGCTTCGAGGTGTCCTCGTTCGGCAGCTTGTAGCGGATCTTGACGAAAGCATATTCGTCGGCATTGGCAACGCCGCCATTGTTCACCGAGGCCTGGCCGTAGCGCAACTGGTCGATCTGTTCGCCGCCGCTGCCCTTAGGCGTGATCTCGTAGATCGCGGTGACTGAATGACCTGAGCCGATCTCGCCGGCATCGACCCGGTCATTGTTGAAATCCTCTCGGTTCAAAGCGCGGGTTTCGTAGCCAATCAGCCGGTACTCCGAGACCTTGTTCGGGTTGAACTCGACCTGGATCTTCACGTCCTTGGCGATGGTGAACAGTGTCGAGGAGGCATCCTCGACCAGCACCTTCTCGGCCTCCGCCAACGTATCGATGTAGGCAGCAGTGCCATTGCCGTTCTGGGCGATGGTCTGCATCATCTGGTCGTTCAGATTGTCGCGGCCGAAGCCGAACACCGACAGGAATACGCCTGTCTTGCGCTCCTTTTCGATCAGCCGCTTCAGGTCGTCGTCATCGGTCTGGCCGACATTGAAATCGCCATCGGTGGCGAGCATCACCCGATTGATGCCGTCCTTGACGAAGGATTTCTGTGCCAGCCTGTAGGCTTCCTTGATGCCGGCCTCGCCTGCCGTCGAGCCGCCGGATGTCAGATTGTCGATGGCAGCGAGGATCTTGTCCTTTTCCGAAGCCTTGGTGGGCTCCAGCACGGTACCGGCATCGCCCGCATAGGTGACGATCGAGACGGTGTCGTCAGGTCTCAGCTTGTTGACCAGCAGCCGGAAGGCCGACTGCAGGAGCGGCAGCTTGTCCTGCTCGTTCATCGAGCCCGACACATCGATCAGGAAGACCAGATTGGCCCTGGGCTGCTCGGCCGGCTTCACGTCGAAACCCTTGATGGCGACATGCATCAGCCTGGTGTGCTCGTTCCACGGCGTCGGCATGACGCTGACGGTCGAGTTGAACGGCGTCGAGGCGGAGTCCGGTCCCTTCCAGGCATAAGGGAAGTAGTTGATCATCTCCTCGACGCGAACCGTGTCGGCCTGCGGGATAAAGCCTTCCTTCAGCGAGCGCCGGACGAAGGAATAGGAAGCGGTGTCGACATCGATCGAGAAGGTCGAGACCGGGTCTTCAAGTGCGGCATGCACCGGGTTGGTCTTGAAATTCTCGACGCGGTCGCGGTTTTCCTCTTGCGGCAGCATCTGGTCGGCCGGCGCAGCGGCGGGCTGCTGTGCCATCAGCTTGGACTCGGCAACCGTGCCAGGCATGCGTCCGACCCGCGCGCCGCCATCGACTGCCGGAGCCGCGGAGCTTGCACCCCCATCCAGCGCGAACTCGCCGCTCTGCGCCGGTTCAGGTGCATTGCGGCTGAGCACATCCTGCTGCGTCAGCCCGCCGACTGCGGTCGATTCCGCCTTCGGCGGCGATGTCGGCGCCACAAGCGCCTCGCCGGTGTCGCGGCTTTCACGGTCGGCGTCCGCCTTCTTCTGCTTGTCCGCTTCGGCAACGACCGGCGGTTTGACGGTCGCCGGTTTGTCAGCCAGCGTTTCGGTGATCTTATCCCCGCCGAATTCGGGCCCGCCGAATTTGGATTCCCCAAGCATGTAGATGGTAGCGTATCCGGCGATCGGCAGGGCAACGAGCCCGGCAATGGCCGGCGTGGCGAAGAGTTTCTTTTGCATGATTTCGCTCCAGAGCCTTTGTGCTCGCTCTGTGAGACGAACCCCGCCTGCCGATCCTTGGGCGGCAGGTAAAGTTTTTTCGTCCATATCATAGGCACGCAGCGCGGCCTGCAGGGCACGCGCCTTTGCATCCGCATCGGGCGCCGGTGCAGCGATATCGCGCAGCCTGTTCAGTTGATTGTCGTCGACCATGGTCACACTTCCCCGGCTGAACGCATCAGCGTCTTCAACCGTTTCTTCGCTTCATGGATGTGCCAGGAAACCGTCGTCTCCGAGATCGCCATCGCCTCGGCGGCGGCGGCGTGGCTCAGCCCTTCGCCATAAACCAGCAGCACCGCATCGCGCTGCTTGTCCGGCAGCTTGCGCACCGCTGCCCAGAGCGCCTCGGCCGGGTCTTCCGGCTCAGCCGAGATTTCCCCCGAAATCAGCGCATAGGCGCCATAGGCCTCGGTCTTGACCGTCTCACGGGCGGTCTTGCGCATCATGTCGCGCGCCGCATTCAGCGTCATGGTGTAGAGCCACGTCGTAAAGGCACCGCTGCCGTGATAATCGCGGATCGCCCGCCCGAGCCGGACGCAGACTTCCTGGGCGATGTCCTCGGCGTCGGCCTTTTTCCCGCACCAACGATAGGCGGCGCGATAGACGAAACCATAGTGCCTTTCGAGCAACTTGCCGAAAGCACCCCGGTCTCCGCCCTTCGCCCGTCCGATCAGTTCGGCGTCGGAGGCTTCGCTTTCGTCCAGCATCATCGCCATCATTTGCCTGTTGGACGAAGGCTAATGGCGGTTCCTTGGGGCGATGGAAAGAATTTTTTGGCGGGCGGTCACGTCGTGATGGTTGGCGTGCCTTGGCCGAGCGTCTCCGCAAACAGCGTCGTCAGCCGCTTCCAGTGGCGTTCGGCGCCGGCTGCATCGAAGGCACTATGGTCCGGCATGCACCAGCCATGCGCCACACCGGCATAGTTCTCTATGACATGATCGACCTCGGCGGCGCGCAGTGTTTCGGCCAGCCGCGCCGATTGCTCCGGCGGAAAGCTGCGGTCGACACCGGCGGTGCCGATATAGACCCTTGCCTTGACCGAGGCGGCCTTCCGATGCGGACTGTCGGCTGCGTCACCAGCCAGATTGCCGCTGTGAAAACTGGCCGCGGCGGCGATGCGATCGGGATAGCTGGCCGCGGCGTTCAGCGCCCGCGCTCCGCCCATGCAATAGCCGACAATGCCGACCGGCCCGGTTAGGCCCTGGGCAGCGAGCACATCGAGGAAAGCGCCGCTGTCGCGGATCGTCATCTCCTGGGTCGTGCCGCCGAGGAGACCTGTGATGGCAGCCTTGCTCCTCTCGTCGCCGAACGCAGTCTTGGGATCGAACGGACCGTAGGGCGCATTGCGGTAAAAGAGGTCCGGCACAAGCACCGCATAGCCTTCGTCGGTAAGCCTTTCCGCCATTTGGTCGAGCGCCGGTCGCGGACCGAAAACGTCCATGTAGAGGATGATCGCTGCCTTGGCTGGGGCCGCCGAACGGAACAGCCGGGCCTTGGCAATGCCGTCGCTTGTCTTGATCTGCATCGCTTGCGTGGCCATCATCCGCTCCGTTGATCTGACGTGCGATAGATACCCGCGGTGGCCGTCGCCGCAAGCTGTAGTGAGGCGATCTGCTTCAAGATTTCGTGCGGCATTCGGCGACGCTACAGACGCGCAAATGCTGCCATGTGAAAGGCCTGAACCTCGGACGGATAGCGATAATCGGTGCCGTAGGGACAGGCGTTGCGATCAAGACAGCCGCCGGTTCGGCAAGGCGCGCCGTTTTGCCCGAGCACATGGGCCAGACAGGTTTCATGTGCAAAACCATTCGCAGAATAAGCCTCGACCGGACAGGATTTCAGGCAAGGTTTTTCCAAACATGTATCGCAAAGGTGAATTACGTCGTGGGGTTCTTGGAGCGCAATCTCATTTTCGAACAGCAGCGCGCCGCGATAGGCATGCCAGAGCCCATATTTCGGATGCATGAGAATGCCGAGCGGCGACGGCTTCAGCCCCTCCGCACGCATCGCCCATTGCTGGAATGGCAGATAAGGCCTGTCGGACGGCGACACCGCGCGTGCCCCGAATCTTTCGGCCACCGCGCCGATCACTTCGCGAGACCATCTGTCGAGCGGATCGTCGATCGGCTGTGACTGTCTCTCCAGCCAGCGCAGGAAGTGCGGCCAAGGTGCGGCGCCCGCCTGCCCCACCAGCAGAACGGATCTGGCGGCAGCGCCGGAGAGACCGGAAGGTGTTTCCTCACCGCCCGCAAAATCGAAGCCGCCGCGAAGCATAAGGCCGTGGGCGGAAAGCGCAGCCGCGATGGTTTCGATCATGCTGCGCTCGGGATCATCCCTTCTTGTCCGGGTCGGAGAAGGCACTCCGCCAGACTTCCTTGTGGATGATGTTGGCGACTTTAGCCCCGCCTGATTCGGGCTCCTTTCAGGTGAAGGCGTCGGCCATCGACGCCTTCTTCCTGGCAATGAAGTCCTTCAGCCCGTCGTCGATACCCTGATCGAGATGCGGCGCCTCGTAGCTTTCCAGCCAGCGGCGGGCGAGCTCGTTGGCGCGCTGCGGCGCGGTTTTTTCGCCTTCCGCCAGCCATTGCTCGTAAGAATTGTTGTCGGCAATGTTGGAACGGTAGAACGCGGTCTGGAAATTGGCCTGGGTGTGGTCGCAGCCGAGATAGTGGCTGCCCGGGCCGACCTGGCGGATGGCATCCATCGCCTGGCCGTTTTCCGACAGGTCGACACCCTCGGAGAACTTCTGCGTCATGCCGAGCTGGTCGATGTCCATCATGAACTTTTCGTAGCAGGAGGCGAGACCGCCCTCGAGCCAGCCGGCCGAATGCAGCACGAAGTTGGTGCCGGCGAGGATCGTCGAGTTCAGCGTGTTGGCGCTCTCGTAGGCGGCCTGCGCATCGGGGATTTTTGAAGCACAGAGCGAACCGCCGGTGCGAAACGGCAGGCCGAGCCGACGGGCAAGCTGTGCGGCGCCATACGAGACCAGCGACGGCTCCGGCGTGCCGAAGGTCGGCGCGCCCGACTGCATCGAGATCGACGAGGCGAAGGTGCCGAACAGCACCGGCGCACCCGGCCGGATCAGCTGCGTGAACGACGCGCCGGCCAGCACTTCGGCCAAAACCTGCGTCAGTGTACCGGCGACCGTCACCGGGCTCATCGCACCGGCAAGGATGAACGGCGTGACGATGCAGGCTTGGTTGTGGCGCGAATAGACCTTCAGCGCTCCCAGCATGGTCTCGTCGAAAACCATCGGCGAGTTGGCGTTGATCAGGCTGGTCAGCACCGTGTTGTTCTCGACGAAATCGTCACCGAACACGATCTTGGCCATTGCCACCGTATCTTCAGCGCGCTCGGGCGCGGTCACCGAGCCCATGAACGGCTTGTCTGAATATTTGATATGGCTGTAGACCATGTCGAGATGGCGCTTGTTGACCGGCACGTCGACCGGCTCGCAAACCGTGCCGCCGGAATGGTGGATCGACGGCGCCATATAGGCGAGTTTCACGAAATTCCGGAAATCCTCGATCGTTGCATAGCGCCTGACGCCGTCGAGATCGCGCACGAAGGGCGGTCCATAGACCGGCGCGAACACTGTCGCGTTGCCGCCGATCTGCACCGAGCGCTCGCCGTTGCGGGCGTGCTGGGTATAGACGGACGGAGCGGTCTTCAACAGCGAGCGGCAGAGGCCCTTGGGGAAATGCACCCGCTCGCCCTTGACGTCGGCGCCCGCCTCTTTCCAAAGCTGCAGCGCCTCGGCGTCGTCGCGGAAGATGATGCCGATCTCCTCCAGCACGGTGTCGGTGTTCTTTTCGATCAGCGCCAGCCCTTCCTCGTCCAGCACTTCATAGACGTTGATCTTGCGCTTGATATAGGTGAGCTGTGTGCCGGGGCCGCCGCCCGAACGCGCAGCCCGTCGGGCTGCGGCGCCACCGCTGGCAGCGCGCCCGCGCCGTGCGTTTGACGCTTCCTGATCGACCGGCGCGTTCTCACTCATAATCGTTCTTCCCTGGCTTTCGTTCTGGCCTGATTTACTCCGGCCTGGCTCCTGCACCGGCCTGAAATCCGTTTGCGGCCGCATATTGCGGTCTCTGGCCGGATCGTAGCCATGCACCCTATTCGAAACGGCCCGCCAGCGCCAACGCCTGTCGCAAAATCGACAAGAATTCCAAGAGATTTACGGTCGCTTTCGTTTTGCGGGAAGTCGCAAATCAGCTATGGACAACCGGCCCGTGCGGGTTAGGTATTGACGCGATATTTTTAAGCTGCCGCAACAGTTGTAGCCGGCAAGGAGCCTGAGAAAAAATGGCCGACGACGAGATCATCCTTTCGGAACTCTCCGACGACGAGTTGGTGCAGCAGATGCACGACGATCTTTATGACGGGTTGAAGGAAGAAATCGAGGAAGGCACCAATATCCTTCTCGAGCGCGGCTGGGCGCCTTACAAGGTGTTAACCGAGGCTCTGGTCGAGGGCATGCGCATCGTCGGCGAGGACTTCCGCGACGGCATCCTGTTCGTTCCCGAAGTGCTGCTGTCGGCCAACGCGATGAAGGCCGGCATGTTCATCCTGCGTCCGCTGCTTGTCGCCACCGGCGCGCCGAAGCAGGGCAAGATGGTGATCGGCACCGTCAAGGGCGACATCCATGACATCGGCAAGAATCTGGTCGGCATGATGATGGAAGGCGCCGGCTTCGATGTCATCGACCTGGGCATCAACAATGCGGTCGAAAAATATCTCGATGCCATCGAAAAGCACCAGCCCGACATCATCGGCATGTCGGCGCTGCTGACGACGACCATGCCTTACATGAAAGTCGTCATCGATACGATGAAGGAAAAGGGCATTCGCGATGACTATGTCGTGCTGGTCGGCGGCGCACCGCTCAACGAGGAATTCGGCAAAGCCGTCGGCGCCGACGCCTATTGCCGCGACGCCGCGGTGGCGGTCGAGACCGCCAAGGACTTCATGAAGCGCAAGCACAACGTCCGCGCTTCGGCCTGAGCCAATAAGTCCGGCACCAACGAGAAAAGCCGCGCCTTGCAGTGCGGCTTTTTTATTCCCAAATGTTTAGAGCCGTGCGGATCAGGGTTTCTTGACGGTATCGTCAACAGCCTTCGCAGTGGATTTGATATCCTTACCGACGCCGCGCACCGTGTTGGCGCAGGCCGAAACAGCCAAGGCGCAGGCGAGAATAGCGATTGGCGCGACGCGGAACAATTTCATGAATGGTGTCTCCCTCAGGATATAAATTCGCTGGACAGCAACGAAGATGGATTAGACTGGTTCCATGACTACCGCGCGAAAACAACAATCCGATCAAGGCGACAGGCTGCTCGTCATCGCCTGCGGGATGATTGCGCGCGAAGTTTTGGCGGTCAAGGAGCAGCTCGGGCTCGACCATCTCGACCTGACCTGCCTGCCGGCGGAGTTCCATTTCTATCCGGACCGCATCGCGCCGGCCATGGACAAGGCTATCGAGAAGGCCAAGACCGACGGCTACAGCCACATATTCGTCGGCTATGCCGATTGCGGCACGGGTGGCTTGCTCGATCGGATCTGCGAGAAGCATGGCGTCGAGCGCATGGCCGGGCCGCATTGCTTTGCTTTCTACCAGGGCATGGATGCCTATGCGAAGGTCGCCGATGACGACATGATGTCGTTCTACATGACCGATTTCCTCTGCCGGCAATTCGATGCCTTCTTCATGAAGCCGCTCGGTCTGGACAAGCACCCGGAGCTGATCAAGGACTATTTCGGCAACTACGAGAAGCTGATCTATATCGCTCAGACCGACGACCCGGAACTCGACAAGGTCGCCGAAAAGGCGGCGAAAATGCTCGGCCTCGCCTATGAGCGGCGCTCGACCGGCTATGGTGACCTGACGAAGGAACTGGCCAGCGCTGCAATCCTGGCTTGACGATATTTCTAGGCAAAGCGTTCTTCAGCTTCAAGCCCGGCGAGCACATCTGCAAAGCTCGTCTTGCAGACGAAACCCAGCCGGTCCCTAGCCCGCGACGCATCATAGACCCGGTCGATCGACGAAAACATCGTCCAGCCTTTCTTCGCGTAGAGCGCCGGATAATCCGGAAAATAGCGCGCCACGACCGACGGCGCGTCGGCGATCAAGGCCGCGCAATCTTCGGGCTGGAAAGGCGTCGGTGCCGAGATGATGAAAGTGTCGAAGCCCAATTGCGGCGCTTTCTCCAGGGCAGCGATGTGGGCGTCGGCTGCGTCCTCCACCGTCAGCCGGCGGAACAACAGCTCATTGGCCTTGGTGTTGGCATCCGACTGTTCGATCACGTGCGCCATGTCGTCCGCCTCGGGAAAAAACCGGGCGGTGCGCAACACGATCACCGGCAGGCCGAACTGCAAATGATAGAGCCGGCAGAGCTGTTCGGCTGAAAGCTTGGTGACGCCGTAGATGTTGCGCGGTTCAGGCGACATGTCTTCCGTCAGCCATGCCGCCTTGCGCGTCCCGCCGGTGAAGCCGGCGCGAATGGTTTGGGAAATCATCAGCGACGTCGTCGACGTGAACACGAAACGCTGAACGCCGAATGCTGCCGCCGCGTCGAGCAGGTTGAGCGTGCCGCGCACATTCGTCTCGACGAAATCCTCGTTGCGATAACGTTCGATGTCAGGCTTGTGCAGCGCGCCGCTATGGATGATGGCCTCGACGCGGTTCCCCTCGACCGCCCTCATGACCAGGTCGCGATCGGCGACTGAGCCGACGATTGGCGTTTCCGAAGACGGAACGGGATCGAGGCCGGTGACGTCATGGCCAAGAGCCCGCAGGCGCGGCGCCAAGGCGCTGCCCAGCCAACCGGACGATCCCGTCAGCAAGATCCGCATTCTTTCCACCTCGTTTCTGCTGTCGATGCTCAGGCACGGATGACAGAACGCGGCGAAACATTAAGGTATGCGCCAGACAAGAAAACAGCCTGCTCCAGCCATCAAAAAGGAAACGCCACCGATGATCGCTCGCCTCATGTTTGCCGCAGCAACTGTCCTCTGCTTGACCATGCCCGCGTTCGCCGATGGCGAGGTGCAGAAGCTGATAACGGCTGCCGACAAGGCGCGGCTCAACAAGTATGGCGAGACGCGCAGGGCAGCGCTTGACGAGGCGAAGGCCGGCGATCCCGCCGAGGTCAAGCAGCTCGACGCTTTGCTGGCAAAGCCGCTGGTTCCCTTCTCTGACAGGGACCTGACCGGCAAATGGCAATGCCGCACCATCAAGGCCGGCGGATTGAGCCCGCTCGTCATCTATGGCTGGTTCAAATGCAAGGTGAGCGACGACGGTTCCGGCTGGAGACTGGAAAAGATCACCGGCTCGCAGCGCACCAAGGGCCGCTTCTTCGACGATGGCGAGAAACGCGCGATCTATCTCGGTTCCTTCCACGTCAACGACGATCCGGCAAAGCCCTACGGCAGCGGCCCGGAAAGCGATCAGGTCGGCTATGCCTTCCGCAACAGCGCCAGTGAATGGCGCATCGAGTTCCCGGCGCCCTATTACGAATCGAAGCTCGATATCCTCGAATTCAAGCGCTGAGCCCGATCACCAGGGGTTAACCCGGTCAGCCTAGCATTCGCGCGCAAAGAACAGGTTCTTTGCGGGGAGTCGCAGAGCATGGCACTGTCGAAAACAAACCAACGGCCGATCGTCGTCGTCACCGAAGGCGGCCCGCATATCTGGGCGATCGTCAACGCCCTCGCCGATCAACTCGGCCCGGTCAGCGTCATCCTCGAAGCTCCTGAATCCAAAAAGCAATTGCTCCTCGCGCGGGCGCGGCGGCAAGGCTGGACCTCGGCCATCGGTCAACTCGGCACGATGGTGCTGACGCGCCTCGGCAAGCGCTTCTTCGCCGGCCACGCAGCACGGCTTGCCGCCGGGCAGAAGCTGCAAACCGAACCGAAGCCTGGGCAAAAGATCATTTATGTCTCGTCGGCCAACGCGCCGGAGTGCCTGCAGGCGATTGCGGAAATCCAGCCGGGTGTGGTGCTGCTCGCCGGCTGCCGCTTGCTGTCGCGGCAGACGCTGGCGAAAATCCCTTGCCCGGTCCTCAACTACCATGCCGGCATCGCCCCGAAATATCGTGGCATGAACGGCGGTTACTGGGCGCTGGCTTCAGGCGATGCGGAGAACTTCGGCACCACCGTGCATCTGGTCGACGCCGGCGTCGACACTGGCGGCGTGCTGCGGCAGACGCGTGGCAAACCGCAGCCGGGCGACACAGTTTCGAGCTACGCGTTGCGGCAGGCGGCCTTCTCGCGCGACATCTGCGTCGAAGCGGTCAGGGATGCGCTGGCCGGCAAGCTCGGCACGGTGGATCCCGGCCTACCTTCGACACAATGGTATCATCCGACGATATGGTTTTATCTCTGGACGGGGATAAGGAACGGCGTCTGGTGACGCGCCGATTTACCGGACAGCCACCCGCCACTAACATTGCATCATGAGCGACATCGACCACCGCACCATCATTGCCGGCCTTTCGGTCGAGGACCGTCGCGACCTCACCGCCAGGGTTGACCGGCCAGGCATTGTCCGGCTGGCGGTCCATGCCGGGCTGGTTATCCTGCTAGGCGCGCTGATCGCCGCTCGCATCCCGTTCTGGCCCGCGCTCGTCTTGCCGCAGGGAATCCTGATCGTCTTCTTCTTCACGCCGTTGCACGAGACCATCCATGAAACTGCGTTCAGAACGGCGCGGCTCAATCGCACCATCGCCGCCGTGGCCGGCTTCCTTATCCTGCTGCCGCCGGCATGGTTCCGCTATTTCCATTTCGCCCATCACCGCCATACGCACGACCCGGACAACGACCCCGAACTGATGGCCCCGAAGCCGGAGACCATCAGCCAATATCTGCGCTATCTGTCAGGCGGCCCCTATTGGATCGCCATGGGCCGTGTGATCGCAACCAATGCGGCGGGCCGCAACCGCGACGGCTTTGTGCCGGAAAAGCGCCGCGGCAAGGTGGTTGCCGAAGCACGGCAGTTCCTGATCGGCTATGCGGCATTGCTGGCCGCATCGCTCGCCGCGCAGTCGGCGCTGCTGTTGTGGGTCTGGATCGTGCCGGTGCTGGTCGGACAGCCGTTTTTGCGTGCCTACCTGCTGGCCGAGCACGCGTTGTGCCCACATGTCGCCAACATGCTCGAGAACACCCGCACCACCTTCACCACAAGGCTGGTGCGCTTCGTGGCTTGGAATATGCCGTACCATTCCGAGCACCATTCCTATCCGGCCGTTCCCTTCCACCGCCTGCCGCGCTTCCATGACATCGTCGCGGAGCATTTACGCACGACCGAACGAGGTTACGTGCGCTTCCACAGGAAGCTGGTCGGCAGCTACGATGGCCGCGCCGGCTGACCAGTGCTGGAAGAAACTCCGCTTTCAACCGCGGCCGTCGATTGCGTCGCTTTTGAAGGCCCCCGCGTCGTCCCATAACAAGCAGCCCAACAGCGCTTCCGGCAATGCTCGAAACCACTGCATTGGCCAAAAGATCGGAATCGATCTTCGGAGAGCACGATGCAGCGGAGTTAAATGGTAGAGCATCGTTTGTGCGTCCGATTGGACGCACGGCGCTCTGCAGGAGCAGGAAATTATGGCCGATCTGATCGTCGTCTACTGGCGCGACATCCCCGCCCAGGTCATCGTCAAGAAGGGCCGGCAGAACGCCAAGCGCGAACTGCCGCTGCGCTTCACCGAGGCGATCGACATGTGCGCCATGCGCACCGGCGCTGGCGGCACCGACGACTATCTTGCCGAATGGCACAAGGCAGAACCCCTCCCGGTCAGTGACGATCTTGAAGCCGAGGCCGAGAAGGCTCTTCAGGAACTTGATGCGAAATACGACCGTGAGCGGCTGGTCGCTCTGGTCAAGGCGGGGGGCAAAGAGAATGTCTGATCCCCAATCAATGCCGGCGACGACGGCTCAAGCCGGCGTGACCCAGGCGACCATCGTCAAGAAGGCGGCGCCGAAATCCGACTACAAGCCGGCCGACGTGTCGCCGCAGCGGCGTGTGCAGCGCTCTTTCGCGGTGCGCCTTTGGTCTGTGCGGCATTCGCGGCTGCTCGAATGGTTCTACGGCAAATTCGCCGACATGTTCCTGCTCCTCCATCCGCTGTGGAAGGGCATCGGCTACAGCCGTGTCGAAGGGCCTGTGAAATTCGTCGAAAAGCGCGTCAAGGGATTCATGTTCGACTGCCGCATGTGCGGCCAGTGCATCCTTTCCTCGACCGGCATGTCGTGCCCAATGAACTGCCCCAAGCAATTGCGCAACGGCCCTTGCGGCGGTGTCCGCGCCAACGGCAATTGCGAGGTCGAGCCTGACATGCCTTGCGTCTGGGTCAAAGCCTGGGAAGGCTCGCGGAACATGGTGCATGGCGACAAGATTTTGGAAGTGCAGAAGCCGGTGGATCAGTCCTTGCGCGAAACTTCCGCCTGGCTGCGGGTCACCGCGCAGGCCGCGGCCGCCCGCAATGCGGCCCGGAATACTACGAAGACCGGAGCATCGGCATGATCGGCCGTCAGCCAGACGAGAATCCGGCCGGCATCCATTTGCCGCTCGATCCCCTGCCCGGCCACACCTCGCGTGGCCGGCTGGAACGCGTCCTCAGGCGCGGCGAGTTCGCAGTGACGACCGAGCTCAATCCGCCCGACAGCGCCGATCCGGAAGACGTCTACAACCGCGCCAGGATTTTCGACGGCTGGGTCGACGCCATCAATGCCGTCGACGCTTCCGGCGCCAACTGCCACATGTCGTCGGTCGGCATCTGCGCGCTGCTGACCCGCATGGGCTATGCCCCGATCATGCAGATCGCCTGCCGCGACCGGAACCGCATCGCCATCCAGGGCGACGTGCTTGGGGGTGCTGCGATGGGCGTCGCCAACATGCTGTGCCTGACCGGCGACGGCGTGCAGGCCGGCGACCAGCCCGGCGCCAAGCCGGTGTTCGATCTCGACTGCATGTCGCTGCTCGAAACCTGCCGCGTTATGCGCGATAACGGCAAATTCCTGTCCGGCCGCAAACTCACGACCCCGCCGCAGCTTTTCCTTGGCGCGGCGATCAACCCGTTTGCGCCGCCGATCGATTTCCGGCCCTATCGGCTGGGCAAGAAGATCGCCGCCGGGGCACAGTTCGTGCAGAGCCAGTACTGCTTCGACGTACCGATGTTCCGCACCTACATGCAGAAGGTCCGCGATCTCGGCTATACCGAGAAATGTTTCATCCTGTGCGGCGTCGGGCCGCTGGCCTCGGCCAAGACGGCCAAATGGATCCGCTCCAACGTACCGGGCATTCACATTCCCGATCAGATCGTCAAGCGCCTGGAAGGCGCTCAGGATCAGAAGAAGGAAGGCAAGCAGCTCTGCATCGACATCATCAATGAGGTGAAGGAAATTCCCGGTGTGTCCGGCGTCCATGTGATGGCCTATCGCCAGGAAGAATACGTCGCTGAGATCGTCGACGAATCTGGCGTGCTGAAGGGTCGCCGGCCGTGGAAACGCGAAATCCGCCGCGACGACCAGCTCGTTGCCGACCGGCTCGACCACATACTGCATGACGACCTCACCGAAACCCAGGTCGACATGGTCAAGACCGCGCATTGACAGCGCGAATCGTCAGCATTCGCTTGATCAGAAACAGATAACGATATAAAGAACTCTTTATATCACGATGGAGAGATTTCATGACCCGCACCATCGTCGCCTCGGCGACACGAGAAATCATCATCGGCTTCGATCAGCCCTTCTGCGTGATCGGCGAGCGCATCAACCCGACCGGCCGTAAGAAACTGGCCGCCGAAATGATCGCCGGCAATTTTGAGACCGTCATCAAGGATGCGCTGGAACAGGCCGCCTGTGGGGCGACCATGCTCGACGTCAATGCCGGCGTCACTGCAGTTGATCCCAACGCCACCGAGCCGGCGCTGCTGGTGCAGACGCTGGAGATCGTGCAAGGCCTAGTCGACCTGCCGTTGTCGATCGACTCCTCCGTGACTGCGGCAATCGAAGCGGCGCTGAAGGTCGCCAAAGGCCGGCCGCTGGTCAATTCCGTCACCGGCGAGGAGGAAAAGCTCGAAGCCATCCTGCCGTTGATCAAGAAATACAACGTTCCCGTCGTCGCCATTTCCAACGACGAGACCGGTATTTCGATGGACCCCGATGTGCGCTTCGCCGTCGCCAAGAAGATCGTTCAGCGCTGTGCCGACTTCGGCATTCCGGCGCATGATGTGGTCGTCGACCCCCTGGTCATGCCGATCGGCGCGCTGGGCGATGCCGGCCGCCAGGTATTTGCCCTGCTACGCCGGCTGCGCGAGGAGCTCAAGGTCAACACCACCTGCGGCCTCTCCAACATCTCGTTCGGCCTGCCGCACCGTCATGGCATCAACGCCGCCTTCATCCCGATGGTGATCGGCGCCGGCATGACCTCGGCGATCATGAACCCGGTGCGGCCGCAGGAAATGGAAGCGGTGCGTGGCGCCAACGTGCTGAACGGCACCGACGAGAACTGCACCAATTGGATCAGGACCTACAAGGACTACAAGCCTGCTGAAGGCGGCCAGGCCGTTGCCGCCCGGACGCAGGTCAACGCGCCGGGCGATGGCAATGGCAATGGCGGACGCAGGCGCGGCGGCCGCGAAGCGCGTATGGCCCGGGGTTGAGCCAGGTCTTGGCCGACACGATATGGGGCCTAGGACTGGGGAGGAACCGAGACATAGCGGCATCGCTGCCGTAGCCAAGACCCGAGCTGCGTAGAAAGTAAAGTCTGGAACGTATGAACTCTCCCGTCAACATCACCGATCCGCTCGTGCTGTTCATGCCGTCGGGCAAGCGCGGCCGGTTTCCGGTCGGCACGCCGGTTCTGGACGCCGCGCGCCAACTCGGTGTCTATGTCGAGAGCGTGTGCGGCGGGCGTGCCACTTGCGGGCGTTGCCAGATCGAGGTGCAGGAAGGCAATTTCGCCAAGCACAAGATCGTTTCCTCCAACGATCACCTCTCGCCCAAGGGCGCCAAGGAAGAGCGCTACGAGCGCGTACGCGGCCTGCCCGAGCGCCGCCGGCTGTCCTGCTCGGCGCAGATTCTCGGCGATCTCGTCGTCGACGTGCCGCAGGACACCGTCATCAACGCGCAGACCATTCGCAAGGACGCCGACACCAGGGTCATCGCCCGCGATGCGGCAATCCGCATGTGCTATGTCGAGATCGAAGAACCCGACATGCACAAGCCGCTCGGCGACCTCGACCGTCTGAAGATCGCGCTGATGAAGGACTGGGGCCTCAAGAGCCTCGATTTCGATTTCCATCTGTTGCCGCAGGTGCAAGGCATTTTGCGCAAAGGCAACTGGACCGCGACCGCCGCCATCCACAAGGACACCGACAGCGAGACCGCACGGGTCATCGCTTTGTGGCCCGGCCTCAAGAACGAGGCGTACGGACTTGCCTGCGATATCGGCTCGACCACGATCGCCATGCATCTGGTGTCGTTGCTGTCGGGCCGCGTCGCCGCCTCGTCGGGCACATCCAATCCGCAGATCCGCTTCGGCGAGGATCTGATGAGCCGTGTCTCGTACGTGATGATGAACCCGGACGGCCGCGAAGGCATGACGGTCGCCGTGCGCGAGGCCATTTCGGGGCTTGTGGACAAGGTCTGCACCGAAGGCAACGTCCAGCGCAACGACATCCTGGATTCCGTGTTCGTCGGCAATCCGATCATGCACCATCTGTTCCTCGGCATCGATCCGACCGAGCTCGGCGGCGCCCCCTTCGCGCTAGCCGTCTCCGGCGCCGTGCACATCAAGGCATCGGATATCGGTTTGAAGCTCAACCAGGGCGCCAGGCTCTATATGCTTCCTTGCATTGCCGGCCATGTCGGCGCGGACGCTGCCGCAGTGACGCTGTCGGAAGGGCCGCACCGCCAGGACGAGATGATGCTGATCGTCGATGTCGGCACCAATGCCGAGATCGTGCTCGGCAATCGCCAGCGGGTCGTGGCGGCCTCATCGCCAACTGGCCCGGCCTTCGAAGGTGCGGAAATCTCCGGTGGCCAGCGCGCCGCACCGGGTGCCATCGAGCGCGTCCGCATCGATCCTGAAACGCTGGAACCGAAATACCGCGTCATCGGCTCGGAACTCTGGTCCGACGAGCCGGGCTTCCTCGACAGTGTGCAGGCGACCGGCGTCACTGGTATTTGCGGCTCCGGCATCATCGAGGTGGTCGCCGAGATGTATCTCGCCGGCATCATCTCCGAGGACGGCGTCGTCGATGGATCGCTGAGCGGCCACTCGCCCCGCGTCGTCGCCAATGGCCGCACCTTCTCCTATGTGCTGAAGGAAGGCGAGCCCAAGATCACCATCACCCAGACTGATGTGCGCGCTATCCAGCTAGCCAAGGCCGCCCTTTATGCCGGCACCAAGCTTTTGATGGAAAAGCAGCACACCGATCATGTCGACCGCATCCACTTCGCCGGCGCATTCGGCTCGTTCATCGACCCGAAATACGCAATGGTGCTGGGCCTGATTCCGGATTGCGACCTCGACAAGGTCTCGGCCGTTGGCAATGCGGCCGGCGCCGGCGCCCGCATGGCGCTGTTGAACCGTGGCTATCGCCGCGAGATCGAGGAAACCGTTAGCAAGATCGAGAAGATCGAGACGGCGCTGGAGCCGAAATTCCAGGAACATTTCGTTTATGCCATGGCGCTCCCGAACAAGATCGACCCGTTTCCCAAGCTGTCGGCGGCGGTGAAACTGCCGCCGCGCAAGACGGTGAGCGAAGACGGCATTGCCGGCGACGCTGCCCCGCGGCGGCGTTCGCGCGAAGGCCATGCCGCGCGGCGCGGGCGGGGATGACTCGCCTCCGCCAGGCTGTCAGAACTTCCATTTTCATGTATGCAAATGTTTCCAGATCGCGCCGATCTGGAAACGAAATCGCGTTTTCGTGAAATCCGCCAGATACATAGGCGGAGCATTTAACCGGCATCGAACGGCCGGCGGAAACAGTTTTCGGCCACCGCAACGCTCCAAGGAGATCAAGATGTCGATGTTCGAAAGCTTCGGCCGCTATGGTGCGGCCTTCAAGAAAACACGCGAAGCGCGCAAGTCGCTGCGCATCCTCAACAGCTTGCCGCCTGAGATCCAAAAGGACATTGGCTGGCCGGTGTCGCCGCGTTCGAGCGAAAGGCAGCTTGCGGTCGGATGGGGCACGCAGCGCGGATGAAATTCATCGACAAATGCAAGCTGCTCGGTATTCGCCGGAGCCGCAATGCGGCTCCGGCTGCACCCAGCAATTGGCTGCGCGCCGCGTTGCTGCCGCGGCGTTGAGCTGCACCGGTAGGCCAGAGACTTCATGGCCGGACGCTTTGTCGACAGCTGGGATCAAACGACCGTGTTGAGATTGCATCAATCTTGACTTTTTTGGTGGCGACACAATCTTCGAAATAGTCGGGGGTTCTCTTAGTCGGCTCAGCCGAAGTCCGTGTATCTGCATGCCCAGTCTCAAAAGCCACGTCGTGTCGTTCGTCCTCAGGTACAGCCGCAAGAAGGCGTTTTCCAGCCCCGAGAACCTGCAGCGCTGGATCGCCTATGCGCGCAAGACGGAAAACCATCAGCCGCCTGCGTCGCTGTGGTCACGCCTGGAGATCACAACCCGCACGATCAACGGCTTTCCCGTCTACGAGATCGCTCCCCAGGCTGGTGAGCGGAGGCGGATTCTCTACCTGCACGGCGGCGCTTACGTCTTTGAAATCACACCCTATCATTGGCGGCTGATCGCCGACATGGCCGACCGCCTCGGGTTCGGTATCACCGTGCCGATCTATCCCATTGCTCCCGAACACGATTTTCACGCCATGTTCGGCATGGTCGGCGCCGTCTACCGCCAGATGTTCGGCGAAACCAGGGCGAATGATATCATCTTCATGGGCGATTCCGCCGGCGGAAACATGGCCGTCGTGCTGACCATGATGGCTGCGCAAGACGGCCTGCCCTTGCCATCACGCCACGTGCTGATTTCGCCCGGTCTCGACGTGTCGCTCGCCAACCCAGAAATGTATGAGGCCGAACGCAACGATCCGTGGCTGGGCATTGCCGGCGGCCGCGAGGCGATCCGGCTTTACAGCGCCGGCATCGATCCCACCGACTGGCGCATCAGCCCGGTTTACGGCGACCTGTCGGTGCTGCCCAAAACGCTGCTGCTGACCGGTTCACGCGATCTGCTCACCCCCGACAATCTGATTTTCGCGGAAAAGGCACGCGCGGCCGGCGTCGAAATTGAGGTCGTCCACGAGCAAGGCATGTTCCATGTCTGGCCGTTGATCGACATGCCGGAGGCGCGTCGCGCGCGGGACAGCATAGTGGCCTTCTTGACCAACGAAACTGACAGTTATCATGCCAAGGCAGGAGAGTTGTCGCTGCAAAGGGCAGACCGCGACGGAACGCCTCGCGATCTGGTTGCGCCGCTCAGGTCGTAGTTTGGCTCAGAACTTCCCAGTTTCCCTGAACATCTCAAACGTCGCGCGGATATGGTCGGCGACTGCCTTCACCGGCGCGCTGGCGTCCGGCGTCACCACCATGGCGAGGTTGTAGGTGCCGATGTCAGGCATGCCGTCCTTCGGGCACAGCTCGACCATATCGCTGCCGAGGAAGGATTTCGGCAGCGGCGCCACCGCAAGATCCGCCATGATCGCGGCGCGCTGGCCGGCCGTGTGTGCGCTCATATATGCGATACGGTAGTTGCGGCCCTCGCGCCCAAGCGCCTCCAATGCCCCTGCCCGCCAGGCACAGCCCTCTTCCCACAATGAGACCGGCAGCGGCTCACGCAGATGCGCGCAACCGCCCTTGGCACCGGCCCAGACGATCGGCTCTGTGAGCAGCACTTCGGCGCCGATCGCGCTGGTCTTGTAGGAGTTGGTGAGCAGCGTGATGTCGAGCGCCCGGTCGTCCATGCGCCGGCGCAGATTGACGCTCTGGTCTATGGTGACGTCGACCGCGATCGATGGATGCGACTGTGCGAACCGCTTCAGTACATGCGGCAGCACACGTTCGCCGTAATCGTCCGGCGAGCCGAGCCGCACCACCCCGACAATGTCTGGAATGATGAACTTCGACACCACCTCGCGATTGATCGACAGCAGCCGGCGCGCATAGCCGAGCAGCATCTCGCCATCGGTGGTCAGCGTCACCGAACGGGCGTCGCGCGCGAACACCGAGCGGCCGAGAATGTCCTCCAGCTTCTTGATCTGCATGGAGACGGCCGACGGCGTGCGGAAGACCGCATTGGCCGCAGTGGTGAAGCTGCCGGTCTCGGCGATCGCGACGAAAGTGCGCAGAACATCCAGATCGAGCAGCGGCAGCGGATGATTGAGTGGGGCGTTCATGGCAAGCGACCTTCAATTTTTCTGATGCAAACCATCATTCCATTTCGTTTGATTGAACATCAGTTTGGGAGGATAGTCAACTCGGTCGGAGGCAGGACGCATCGAAGTGGTCCCGAAACAACCATGACACGGACCTGCAATCGACACGAAATGAAGCTGAAACAAAGCCGGTGTACCGCCTGACGCTGCAAGCGCCGGGACGACCCGGCCCAACGCGAAGGAGAATGAGATGTCTATCCTGTCATCCATCGGTCGGATCGCGACCGAGTTCAGCGAGGCCCGTGCCCGCTACCAGACGGAACGCGCCATCCGCGCGCTGCCGATTGAACTGCAGAAGGATATCGGCTGGCCGGAAGCTGCCGATGCCAAGGCCGGCACTCGCCATGGTGTGGGATCGTGGGCTGGAGCAAAGTAAACCGTGTGTATCAACAGCTGAAGGCCTGCCGCGCAGATCAGCCCGGCAGGCCTTTTTGTTTGTACTCCAATGATTTTCCCGAGCCATGTCGCCGTCGCATGCCGCATATGAGCAAGTCGCATAGCAGCCCGCACTGGCAATCAACGCATTGTAAATAATCGAAAATCCTGGGCAGAATGCCCAAATTTGTCGCATTCCGTGTCGCTTTTCATATCAAGTGCTTCGCTTTTGCGATTTAGTTTCCCCTCACGTAAGCCTATATCATCATCAACAAACGAGCTGCCCCACTCCATCAAGCGAAGGCGACCCGTCTGAGCAACCGAATGGAGATGATCATGAAGCTTTTTGCCCGCCTCTTTGCCCGTCGCGAAATGAACCTGACGACCGCGCTCGAGCGCCAGCGCCTGGCCAACACCATGCCTGGCCAGACCGGTGCCATGGCTGCCGCGCGCCTCGGCTTCGTCGCCTGAGACGCGGCAATCCCGGCGGAAGCAGCCTAGCGCTGCTTCGAAGTCGATCCAGCGCCGCTTCGGTTTTGCCGAGGCGGCGTTTTCGTGTGCGCAGACTGCGTAGGCTCGGTTGGTCGATCCGGCGGCATGTCGCGTCCTTCGCCGCATAGCGATCGCCCATTTGCGACCCGTGTCGCAAATAAAGTCGCTCCGTTGCCATCTAGCCAATTGACAGGAAACGTCTTTCCTGATGTCGCTGTGCTAATCGCGACATCCTGTTCGCGCCATTGCAGCGTGAGGATCTACCCGTGAACGTCGTAAAGCACCCGATCCGGCGATCGTTCGTATTCTTCCTGGTCCCCGATTTCACCATGATCGCCTTCGCGACGGCGCTCGACCCGTTGCGTTCGGCCAACCGCATGCTCGGCTATGAAGCCTATCGCTGGCGGCTCGCCAGCATCGACGGCAAGCCGGTGCGCGCCTCGAACGGCGTCGAATGCGCCGTCAACACCTCGCTGGAGGAAGAGCGCAAGAAAATGTCCGGACCGGACCGGCCGAACATGGCCATCGTCTGCAGCGGCATCAATGTCGAGCGCTACCAGAACAAATCGGCCTTTGCCTGGTTGCGCGAGGAGTACAATCGCGGCGTTGCCGTCGGCGGCCTGTGCACTGGCGCGCATATCCTGGCCGCCGCAGGCCTGCTGTCCAACAAGCGCTGCGCCATCCATTGGGAGAACCTGCCGGGCTTTTCCGAGGCGTTCCCCAAGGCCAATGTCTTCGCCGACCTCTTCGAGATCGACCAGAACATCTACACCTGCGCCGGCGGCACCGCCGCGCTCGACATGATGCTGAAGCTGATCGGCGACGATTTCGACGAAAGCCTCGTCAACCGCGTCTGCGAGCAGGTGCTGACTGATCGCGTGCGCAGCCCGACCGACCGCCAGCGCCTGCCGCTGCGCGCCCGCCTTGGCGTGCAGAATTCCAAAGTTCTGGCCATTATCGAGCTGATGGAAGCCAATCTCTCCGAGCCGCTCTCGCTGATCGAGGTCGCTGATCATGTCGACCTGTCGCGCCGGCAGATTGAGCGCCTGTTCCGCACCGAGATGGGGCGCTCCCCTGCCCGTTACTATCTGGAGATCCGCCTCGACCGCGCCCGGCACCTGCTGATCCAGTCGTCGTTGCCGGTGGTCGAAGTGGCGGTCGCCTGCGGCTTTGTTTCCGCCTCGCATTTCTCCAAATGCTATCGCGAGTTGTACGCCCGCTCGCCGCAACAGGAACGCGTCGATCGCAAGCAATTGCTGGCGGCTTGATCTGGCAAATCAGCAGAGGACCGGCGAAGCGTGATATTCCCGCATCGAGAGATGTCGCATGACCACGAGTTCGAGCCTATCCCAAAAACCGGCCGACCCGCACAGCTTCCGCCTCGATGCAGAAAAATGGGCCGCGTTCATGGCGGCACTGGACGCCCCTACGCGCGACCTTCCACGCCTAAAGCGCCTGTTGAGCGAACCGAGCATCTTTTCCGGTCGCGGTCGAGTGTAGGTTGCGGCGACTATACCTGCGCCGTGCGCATAGCCTCGACGCGGATGTCTTCCGTCAGCCGCGCTTTCAGCGCCGAAAATTCCGGGCTGGTCTTCAGCGTGTAGTGGCGCGGATGCGGCAGGTCGACGGCAACGTCCGATTTGATGCGGCCCGGCCGTGCCGTCATCACGACCACGCGCGACGCCATGAAGATCGCCTCCTCGATGTCGTGGGTGACGAACATCACCGTTTTTTGCCGGCGCTCCCAGATGCCGAGAAGCAGTTCCTGCATCAGCCCGCGGGTCTGGTTGTCAAGCGCGCCGAACGGCTCGTCGAGCAGCAGGATCTCCGGATCGTTGGCCAGTGCCCGGGCAATCGCGGTGCGCTGCTGCATGCCGCCGGAAAGCTGCTTCGGCCAATGGTTTTCAAAACCTCTCAGCCCGACGAGATCGACGTAAGAAGCGACGATCTCGCTGCGCTCGTGCTCGGCCATTCCACGTTCGCGCAGGCCGAAGGCGATGTTCTCGGCGACCGTCAGCCACGGAAACAGCGTATAGGACTGGAAAACCATGCCGCGGTCTGGACCGGGCCGGTCCACCACCCTGCCGTCGAGCAGAACACGTCCCCCACTCGGCGCTTCGAGGCCGGCGACGATCCTGAGCAGTGTCGACTTTCCACAGCCGGATGGCCCCAGGATGGTGATGAAGTCGTTGGCGGCGACCGCCAGATCGATCGGCATCAGCGCCTTGACCGGCTGCCCACCGCCGACACCGGCGAAGGTGCGCGAGACGCCTTCGATGAGCAGCTTGCTCACGCCAGGCTCCATGGAAACAGCCAACGGTTGAGCGCCTTGAAGGCGAAATCGGACAACAGCCCGATCAGGCCGATGACGATGATGCCGAAGATGATCTGCCCTGTCGCCAGCCGCGACTGGCTGTTGATGATCATGTAGCCGATGCCCGACGACGAGCCGATCAGCTCGGCGACGATGACATAGGTCCAGGCCCAGCCGAGCACCAGCCGCAGGGTCTCGGCAATCTCCGGCGCATTGGCCGGCATGATCACGCGCCGCACGATGCCGTTGTCGGACGAGCCAAGCGTGTAGGCCGCCTCGACTAGGTCGCGCCGTGTGCCGCCGACCTTGACCGCGATGATCAGGATGATCTGGAACACCGAGCCGACGAAGATCACCAGCAGTTTTTCGAGCTCGCCAACGCCCGCCCACAGGATGAGCAGCGGGATGAAGGCCGATGCCGGCAGATAGCGGGCGAAGGAGACGAACGGCTCCAGGAACGCCTCCACGGGCTTCCAGGCACCCATCAAGATGCCGAGCGGCACGGCAACGATGGCCGCCATCAGGAACCCGCCGAAGACGCGCCAGATGGTGATAAGGATGTCGAGCCAGAAGCGGTCCTCGACCAGCAGCCGCCAGCCGTCTCTCACCATCGACAGCGGATCGGCAAGGAAAATGCGATTGACGTGGCCGCCAAGCGTGATCCACGCCCAGAACGCCACGAACAGCACGAAGAACGAAATGCCGAGCACGGTTCGAATGCCCGGCGAGACCGGATGCAAGGGGCGCGGCATCTTCGACCGTCCTCTGATCTGAATGAAAAAGCGGCGGCGCACGCGCCGCCGCCGGGCGACAATCCTGGCGGTTAGTCGGCGACGGCGCTGGTGTCGGCCAACGTCGAGACGTCAGGCGCTTCCTTGATCAAACCCATCTGCAGCAGAAGCTCGCCAGCGGTCTTGGAAAAGTCCTGGAATTCCTTGGTGAAGAACTGCTTGTTTTCAGCCTTGTCGGCCCATTTCAGGTATTTGGCCGACTCTTCGAATTCCTTGGCCGACTGCTTCACGTCGGCACCCATCGTCTCATAGGATTTCGCCGGATCGCTCTTGATCAGGTCGAGTGCCTCGAAATAGCTGTCGGCAAGCGCCTTGCCCGCATCCGGATTGGCCTTGAGGAACTCCGGCGTGCAGCCGACCGTATCGAGCACCATCGGATAGTCGAGAGTGGTGACAAGGATGTGGCCCTGGTCGGACTTTTCGCGCACCGCCGAGATGAACGGCTCATAGGTGACCGCCGCATCGTTCTGGCCGGCGAGAAACGCCTGCGCCGCCGCATCCGGCTCCAGGTTGACGACCGTCACGTCCTTGGTCGACATGCCGTTCTTGTTGAGCACCCAGGCCAGCATGAAATAGGGCGAGGTGCCCGGCGCCGAAGACGCGACCGACTTACCTTTGAGATCGGCGACGGTCTTGATGTCGTTGCGGGCGACGATGCCGTCGGCGCCGTAGGATTTGTCGAGCTGGAATATCTGCTTGGTCGTCACGCCATTGGCGTTCCAGACCAGCCAGGTCTCGACCGTGGTGGCGGCGCATTGCAGGTCGCCGCTGGCGATGGCGAGCGGCCGGCTGGCTTGCGGCACCTTCTTCAAGGTGACGTCGAGGCCGTGCTTTTCGAAGATGCCGGCCTGCTTGGCGAGCGTCAGCGGCGCAAAGCCGGTCCACCCACTGATGCCGATGCTGACCGATGTGGCGGCCATCGCCGGCGCGGACAATCCAACGGCAAGCGTCAAGCTTGCGGCAAGAATTCCGATCCTGTTCATGTCGGTTCCCCTTTAATGTGTTCGGATGCGGAATTGTGTCACAGACGCCCGCAGGCTTGTCAATGAAGCAGATGCTGCACTGCGGTATGTCACCATCGACAGCAAACTCCGCCATCAGCGGCTGTCGTACATCCAGCTGCGGTCGCGCCACATTTTTTCGCCGACTAGGCAGTCGGTGACGGGGATGTCCTGTGCCAGCACCAATGGCGGATGCGCCGCCTCTTCCGCCGCTCGCTGCGGCGAGGCCGGACCGGCAAGCTCCAGCACCAGCTTGCGGCGGATGGCCTCCGGAAACTGCGTCCAGTCATTGACCGGGATCATGAAGGAGCCCGGCCCGCCGATGACGCAGTCGCTGTAGTAGCGGTCGAGATTGTTGACATCGTAAGCGCTGCTGAACCCGCCCCTGGTCATCAGCGGCAGGCCGTTGACGGTGATGCCTTGCTTGATCACGGCGTCGCGGGTGATATCGACAGGTGCGCCCTGGTTGTTGGGGCCGTCACCCGAAATGTCGATCACCCGCTTGACGCCCTGGAAGCCGCTTTCAGCAAAGAGATCGCTGGCGAATTCCAGCGCGCCGGAGATCGAGGTGCGCCTGGCACTGGCCGGCGGATGAGCGGAAAGCTGCGCTGCCAGCCGCTCGGCGTCGGCACGATTGGCGATCACCGTCCACGGCACCACGACCTGCTGCCAGGTCGCGCCAGCCCATTCGACATAGGTGACGGCAATCTTGCCATGAGCGCCTTCGCCGATTGCCTGCAGGACATCGTCATGCGTCAGCGCCGCCGCGTAGCCATGACGCTGGATTTCGAGCTCGTCCGGCGACATGGACAGCGAAACGTCGACTGCCAGCACCAGTTCGACGTCGACCGGCTCGGCGGCGCGGGAGTTTGCAGTCAGCCATAGCACCGACGCCAGCGCGGCGGCACCCGAGACGAGATGTCTTGCACGGGCAAAACCAGACATGCCGCACGGTAAGCGAAAATCGCCGATCGACAAAGAGAAAAGCCCGGTGAAGAGCCGGGCTCATCCGGTCACATTCTTGCGAACCGCCGGAAAGCGAATTTCATTTGTAGATGCGGTGCCCGCCCCGTCCCCGCCACTCCACGGCCTTCTCGACATCCGTCTCGGAGGATGGGTCCGGCTTCGGTTTTCTAGCACCGACCCCACGCGCTGCCGTCCAGTTCGGCTTGAATGACGGCGGAAGCCACAACAGAATACCTGCAACCGCGGCAGGCAAGATGATCGCAAAACGCAGAATTGAAAGTACGATGCCGCAGATGCCGACGATCTGCGCGGCCCGGCGGACGCCGAAGCGTCTCAGGAACAAATGTCTTGCAATCACGCCGCCATCCAGATCGTAGGCGGGCAGGATGTTGAGAATGATAAGTGACACGTTCAACAATGCGCCAATCCAAAGCGTCCATTCCAGAGGACCGGCCGACCTTGACGGCAGCCACCCGAATGGCCTTTCGGGCACAACTGGGATGAGTTCTCCAAAAACCAGATAATAGGCCGCATCGAAAAACGCGGCGAGCGCGATGTTCGCCAGGGGACCCGCTATCGCAATCCGCGCCCAGGCAGGCGATGGCGCTGCGGCGCGTTTGAAACGCGTGAGCCCGCCGAAGAGATATAATTCTATCCTGTCGGTGGCGACGCCTTGTCGGCGTCCGATCCAGGCGTGTGCCAGTTCGTGCAGAAATATCGACGCAAACAGAAGCGCTGCAAAGATAGAGGTATGGATCAGTGCATCCTTGGGTCGGCTCGCCCACTCGTTCAGGAAGGGCAGCACAATGGGAATTGCGAAGGTCCAGCTGACGCGAACCGGGATATTCCGGTTCAGCTGAAACACAAGCGCATCGTTTTTTCTGTCCCAGCCGATCCGCCGCAAAGGCACCCCCCAATCGCAGCGCGACGGTAAGCGAGAACCATCGCTCCACAAAGCGAAAAGCCCGACGATGAATCGGGCTTCTGCATTCAGGTCCTGCTCGGCTTGCCTGTGTGGAGAATCGGCAGGCAAGCAACGTTTAGCTGCGCGGATTGACGTTCTCCGGGTCGTAGAGCGGCCTGTAACCGACGGCGGCCACTTCGACCGGGTACTTCTCGCCGAAATATTCGACGCTCAGCTTGCGGCCCTCCTGGCAATACGCCCAGGGCAGGTAGGCGAGCGCGATGTTCTTGCCGAGGGTCGGACCATAGGCCACCGAGGTCGTGAAGGAGCGTCGGCCGAGCTCGTCGACGAGCGTCTCACCGGTTTGCGGGTCCATCACCGGCATCGTGCCGACCGGATAGCGGAGAACGCCATCGGAATCGGTATTGTCCGTCATGATAAGCGTGCAAAGCATGGCCGGCTGATGCACCCGGGCGCGATATTCCAGATGCTTTGCCTTGCCGCAGAAATCGGCCTCCTTGACTTTCGGACGGGCAAGGTCGGCTTCCAGCAGATTGTATTCGGTCAACAGGTCCGCATTCTGCAGGCGCAGGCTCTTCTCCATGCGGCGGCTGTTTGCATAGGTCTCGACGCCAAAGGCCATCACGCCGGTCGACCGCAGCGCGTCCCAGACAGCCAGACCGTCCTCGTAGCGCATATGTAGTTCCCAGCCTTGCTCGCCGACATAGGAGATGCGGAAGGCGGTCACGTCCTTGCCGGCGATCCTGACGGGCTTGATCGCGGCAAAGGGAAAATTCTCCGGCGTCAGCCCGTCGGGGTTTTCCACGCACTTGCTCAATGTCGCCCGCGCGTTCGGACCCCAGATGCCGACGGTCACATATCTCTCGGTCACATCGGTGACGCTAACGTCGAAGCCTTTGTCCTCTGCCGTCCGGCGCATGTACTGGAAGTCGCGCGGCCCGGCATCGGCGCCGTCGATGACGCGGCAGCGGTCGGCCATGCGGATGACGGTCAGGTCGGCGCGCACCATGCCTTCCTCGTCGAGGAAATGGGTATAGATGCCCTTGCCGATATTGCCGTCACCGCCGATCTTTGCCGCGCACAGCCATTCCATCAGCGCGACATGGTCCGGGCCTTCCACGTCGTACATGGCGAAATGCGACAGATTGACAATGCCGCAATCCTCGCTCATCGCGAGATGCTCGGCGTTCGAGACGCGCCAGAAGTGGCGGTTATCCCATTCGTTTTGGCGCACCGGCACCCGGTTGCCGTATTTCTCGAGCAGATGCTCGTTGGCGGCGTAGCCATGGGCGCGCTCCCAGCCGCCGAGTTCCATGAAATAGCCGCCGAGTTCCTTCTCGCGCTCCCAGAAGGGCGAGCGGCGGACATTGCGAGCCTTGGAGAAGGGCTCGCGCGGATGGACCGCCGGGTTGTAGACCTTCATCGCGGTTTCGGTGCAGCGATCCCAGATGAACTGTTCTTTCGTCTGGTGCGGATAGAAACGCGAATAGTCGATGGCGTGGTGGTCGATCGCCGTGCGGCCGTCCGTCATCCAGTCGGCGATGAGCTTGCCCATGCCGGGGCCGTCCTTGACCCAGATCGCAACGGCATACCATAGGCCCCTGACCTTCTGGCTTTCGCCCATCGAGGGGCCGCCGTCCGCCGTCACCTGCAATAGGCCGTTGAAGGAATGGCTCTCATTGTAGCCCAGCTCGCCCAGGATCGGCGTCAGTTCCATGGCGCGCTCGAGCGGCGCCAGGATTTGTTCCATGTCGAGATCGCGTTGCGACGGCGAAAGCCGCGCCTCGTTTTTCTCGAGAATATCGCGCGGATGGCAAAGGCGCGGATTGGTCTCTTCGTAATAACCCCATTCGATCTGCCCGCCTTCGGCGGTCTTGGGGTCGCCGGTATCGCGCATGTAAGCCGAGTTGCCCTGGTCGCGCAGCAGCGGCCAGCCGATCTCCTTGCCGGTGCCGGCGAACTCGGTGTACGGCCCGAAGAAGGTAAGCGGATGGTCGATCGGCATGACCGGCAGGTCCTCGCCCGCCATTTCCGCGATCAGCCGTCCCCAGATGCCGGTGCAGACCACGACATAGTCGGCCTCGATGGTGCCGCGGTCGGTCACCACGCCCTTGATGCGGCCGTTCTCGATGACGAGCGACCTGGCCGACGTATTGGCAAACGCCCTGAGTTTGCCGGAAGCTTCCGCCTGATCGACAAGCTTGCCGGCGACGGTCTGCGAGCGCGGGATGACGAGGCCGGCGTCGGGATCCCACAGGCCGCCCTGTACCATCTGTTCTTCGATCAGCGGGAATTTTTCCTTGATCTCGGCGGGATCGATCAGGCGGGCGCGTGTGCCGAAGGCCTTCGCCGAGGCGATCTTGCGCTTGATCTCCGCCATGCGGGCGTCGTCGCCGACGCGGGCGACCTCGAGGCCGCCGATCCGCGCGTAGTGACCCATCTTTTCGTAGAAATCGATGGAATAGAGCGTCGTCCAGCACGACAGGAAATCATGGCTGGTCGTGTAGCAGAAGTCGGAAGCGTGCGCCGTCGAGCCGATATCCGTCGGGATGCCCGATTTGTCGATGCCGACAATATCGTCCCATCCGCGCTCGATCAGGTGATGGGCGACCGATGCGCCGACGATGCCGCCCAGCCCGACGATGACGACCTTCGCCTTTTCCGGAAACCCTGCCATTGCCCGCGACTCCAAGATGCTATTGCGAGCAGACTATAGGGCGGCGCGGCGCCGCGCTTGCAGCCTGTTTGCGACATCGCCAAAAAAGCCCGCGCCACCAGCCCGTCGAATGCAGTTAGACCTACGCCTTCGCCCTGCTCGGTACGAAGACGCTGCTAGAGCCCGTCCTGCGCAGCTTCGAAGAAAAATGCATACCTTCATCGCCGATTACCGGAAGCAAATAAAAGGCCGGGTGTTTGCCCGGCCTTCAAAAATCATGGCGTCGACTTTACTTGATGCGCGCGACGCCGCCCGAGATCTCGATCGTCTCCGAACCGGTCAGCGCCTCGAGGTCGCCATTCGGCAAGGTAACAAAACAGCCGCTCGGGCAAAATTCCACGGTTTCGCCAGCGGCCAGCGCCAGCTCGGTCTTGCCGCCGCCTTCCGTCACGATCAGCGTGCGGGTCTCGGCGTCCTTGTTAACCGCGCTGGCGGCATGGGCCGAGCCGCCCACGGCCAGAAAAGCGACGGCGGCGACGAGAGACTTCCACATTTTGCAGTATCGGTGTTGCCACCGCCTCTGTTGCATTTCGCAAGGCATTCTCGCCGTTTGCAGGTGAGCTTATATGCAATGCAAGCTGAACGGCAACTGAATGCCGCATTCATGCCGCAATTGGTTTCCGAAGGCTTGAAGGCAAGCTCCAATCAGCTAGTCAGGATCGGGCTTCCGTACCTTGCGTCCCGACTTGGCGAGACGTTTCGCCTCGACCGCCGCTAGGGCTTTTGCTTGTTCCCGCTCGGCGAATTCGACTTCGATCTTGTCGTCGTCGATCGGCCACGCCTCGTGCTTTTTGATCTCGACGACGGCGCGCGGTGTCGACGGAATTTCGATATGCTGGTCGGCGAACACATCGAAGATGGAAAAGCGGATGTCGTTCTGGACGATATTGCCACTAAGAACGTCTGCCAGGAATACGCGGATCTCGAATTCGAGCGCGGCCGGGCCGAAATTGGAAAACAGCACAAAGGGTTCCGGGTTCTTCAGCACCTGCGGATGGCTGCGTGCGATCTCCAACAGAACGCCATGCACGTGCTTGACGTCGCTGCCATAGGCAACGCCGACCTTGATGTCGACGCGGCCGAGCTTGTTGCGGTGCGTCCAGTTGCCGACCGCATTGTTGATCAGGTTTGAATTGGGCAGGATCACCGATTGCCGTTGGAACGTCTCGATCTCGGTGGCGCGCACGCTGATCTTCTTGACCGTGCCGCTGATGTCGCCGGCGACGATCCAGTCGCCGACCTTGAACGGCCGCTCGGCCAACAGGATCAGGCCCGACACGAAATTCGAGACGACATTCTGCAAGCCGAAACCGATGCCGAGGGACAGGGCGCCGGCGACCAGCGCGAGATTGGAGAGGTCGATACCGGCCGCCGAGATGCCGACCAGTGCCGCGACCGCGACACCGGCATAACCGACCGCCAGCCTGATCGAATTGCGCACGCCGGTGTCGACCCGGCCGCGCGCCATCACCGAGCCGTCGAGCCACCCCTGGAACCAGCGCGTCAGGAAATAGCCAATGATGAAGACGACGACGCCGGTGAGAATGCCGGTGACCGAGATCGTCACCGAGCCGATGGTGAGGCCGGTCGCCAGCTTGTAGGCCCAGGCCTGGATGTCGCCGGGCTGGAAGCCCCACATCAACAGGATCAGCGGCAGGAACACCAGCACAATCATGATGTTGATGGCGGCGCTGACGACAAGCCCGAGCTGGTCGAGGGCGGTCTCTTCGTAGCTTGAATTGGCCGCTAGCCAGCGCCCGATCGAAGTTTTGGCGAAACCACCTTCCTCGCCGATCGCTCGCGCCGACAGGAAGCCGATATAGGCGGTGACCAGGATGGTGCCGGTGACCACGACCTGCAGCGAGACGAAAATTGCAAGGCCGATATAGCCAAGCAGTGCCGATGCGATTGTGAATAGGCCTAGCGCGACGGCGGTGTAGCGCAGCCACGCCGGCCACGGGCGCCAGCTTCCGTCGGGGGCCTTGAACGGCTTCAGAAGGCCCATAAGGATCAGGATGATGCCGACGATGATGGTGGCGATGAAGCTTCTGGCGATGGTCAGCGACAGTGGCGAGCCCATCTTGTCGTTGACGACAGACAGGAAGTTGTTGCTGCCGATGACGACAGCCATGGCGGTCGTCAGCCGCACCAGCCAGCGCGCCGGGCCGGTTTCGACCGGGATCAAACGCCAGTTCGGCAGTCGGGGCTCGAGCGCTGCGTTGGTCAGGCGGTTGACGCAGAACACCACCGCGATAACGGCAACCAGCGAATTCAGGAAGATGCCGATGTCACCGCGTAAAACATTGTAATAATCGAAGAAGAAGATCGTCGAGACAAGGAAGGCGCCGACCGCCAGCGTCGGCAGCAACGTCGACCAGAACGCCACCGACAGGCGGCTGAGATAGGAGGGGTCCTCGACGGAGGGATCCGCTTCGAAGACGCGGCCGAACAGGCGTCGGCCGCCGATAAAAAGCACTGCAGCGAATGCGAGCGCCATCAAAGTCGCGGCAAGAATGGCCTGGAACTTGAACTTGAAGGCGAAGCTCAGCCAGGATGACACCGCCTTATAGAAGCCGGAAAACTCAGCGTTGGCGTCGGAAAAGACTTCGGGGCTAAGCGCATCGGACAGCACGTAGCGTTTGGTAAGCACATTGCGGAACAGCTCGCTGCGCATGTTGCCGATCTTCTCGATCAGCCCACTGATGCGGATCGACAGGTTCTGCGCGCTGGCAATGACGGCGTTAATCTCGGCTTTTTCGGAAGCCAGTGCCTGGCGTTCACCGGTCACGATGTCGGGCTCGGCCGGCTGGCCCGCGGCCGGCGGAGGTCCCAGCGTCTCGATCCGATCGTTGATATCGCCGAGACGCGAGCGGAACGCCAGCGCGCTGGTGAGCGCCGCCCGCGACAGATCCTCCAATTGCAGGCGGATTTCCACGAGGGTGGCATCGTCTTGGCCATCCTGCTGTATCTTCTTCTCGAGACCGTCGGTTTTGGCCGTCAGGCTCTGGATGACCTTCTGCTGGTCGGCGATCAACCCGGCGGCGCCCTGCCCGAGTGCCTGCGCCATAGCAACGAGCGACGGCGGCGCCGAGACAACAAGTGCAGCGATCAGGACCAGGCGGAGTAAACGAAAGAACATGATTTTTCTGGCGACTCGCGGACGGCAGCGGCAGTTTTGAAGCACGTCCTTGATAAAGACGCTCATATCACGGGGCAAGTCATGCCAGGCGGCTCGTTTTCGAAGTCCGCCAATCGAAGTCGGCCAGTCGAAGTCGGCCAATCCAGTCGAAGTCGGCCAATCCAGTCGAAGTCGGGGAGTCGAAAAGCGATGGCGCAATCTTGGCTTTGCGTTGGCGGCCTGCTCTATAGTCTGCCGCAAAGCCTGAAATGGATGACAATAAGAATGGCGGAATATTCGGCCTTTTCGCTTCTCAAGAACGCGCTGACCGGAAACAAGGACTGGAGGCCGGCCTGGCGCAAGCCCGACCCGAAGGCGTCCTACGACGTGATCGTCATCGGCGGCGGCGGCCATGGCCTGTCGACCGCCTACTACCTAGCCAAGGAGCACGGCATCACCAATGTCGCGGTGCTGGAGAAGGGCTGGCTCGGTTCCGGCAATGTCGGCCGCAACACCACGGCGGTCCGTTCCAACTATCTCCTGCCGGCCAACACGCGCTTTTACGAGCATTCGATGAAGCTGTGGGAGAACCTGGCCCATGACCTCAACTACAACGTCATGTTCTCGCAGCGCGGCTGCCTGAACCTCGCCCACACACCTGCTCAGCTCGACGACTATGCCCGGCGCGGAAACGCCATGCGCCATCTCGGCGTTGACGCCGAACTGATGACCACGGCCGAAATCGCGCGCCTGGTGCCGGCGCTCGACGTCTCCGCCACCGCGCGTTTCCCGATCGTCGGTGGCCTGATGCAGCGGCGCGCCGGCACCGCCCGCCACGACGCCGTCGCCTGGGGCTATGCGCGCGGCGCAGATCGCCGCGGCGTCGACATCATCGAAAATTGCGAGGTCACCGGCTTCCTGCGCGACGGCGACCGCATCACCGGCGTGACGACAACGCGCGGCGAAATCCGCGCAAAAAAGGTAGCGGTCGCGGTTGCCGGCAGCACCGGGCGGGTCATGCGGCTTGCCGGCATCGAGACGATGCCGATCGAGAGCCACGTGCTGCAGGCCTTCGTCACGGAATCGCTAAAGCCGTTCATCGATACGGTCCTGACCTTCGGCATGGGCCATTTTTATATGTCGCAATCTGACAAGGGCGGGCTTGTCTATGGCGGCGATCTCGACGGCTACAACAGCTACGCCCAACGCGGCAGCCTGCCGATCGTCGATGAGGTGATGAGCGAGATGCTGGCGCTGTTCCCTGGGCTGGCCCGTGTCCGCATGCTGCGCTCATGGGGCGGCGTCTGCGACATGTCGATGGACGGCTCGCCAATCATCACCACCGGTCCGCTGCCGGGCATGTATCTCAACTGCGGCTGGTGCTATGGCGGCTTCAAGGCGACGCCGGCTTCCGGCTGGTGCTTTGCCTGGACCATCGCCAAGGACGAGCCGCACGGTCTCAACGCGGCCTTCACGCTCGACCGCTTTTACCGTGGCATGGTGATCGACGACAAGGGCCAGGGCGCCACGCCCCGGCTGCATTAGGCCATGATCCCGAAAAGTGGAAACCGGTTTTCGGACAAGATCATGGTCAAACGAGAAGTTTAAGAGATCCATGCTCATCACCTGCCCCTATTGCGGCCCGCGCGACGTGATCGAATTCACCTATCAGGGCGACGGCAACCGCCAGCGCCCACAGCCCGCCTCGCAGAACCTCGACGCCTGGAACGCCTATGTCTACGACCGGCTTAACCCGGCCGGCGACCACAATGAGATCTGGCAGCATTCCGGCGGCTGCCGCGCCCATCTCAGGGTCGTGCGCAATACGCTGACGCACGAGATCTCCAGCACCGCGTTCGCGCGCGGCGACCACAACTCGGTTGCGCGGCACCGGGCCGAGGACAAGCCATGAGCCCGCGCCGTACAGAGGCCGGGGGGCGCATCGACCGGCTGCGGACCATCCGTTTCACCTTCGACGGCGCGCCTTATACCGGCCATGCCGGCGACACGCTGGCTTCGGCGCTGCTGGCCAACGGCGTCACCCTGTTTGGGCGTTCGTTCAAATATCACCGCCCGCGCGGCGTGCTGACCGCCGGCGTCGAGGAACCGAACGCGCTGGTCACAGTGTTGAGGGGCGAGGTTCGCGAGCCGAACATCCCCGCCACAATGGTCGAGATTTATGACGGGCTGGCCGCAGTCAGCCAGAACCGCTTCCCTTCGCTTGCCTGGGACGTCAGTGCCGTGAACCAGCTCGGCGGCAAGCTTTTGTCGGCCGGCTTCTACTACAAAACCTTCATGGGACCGGTGATCGGTCCGCTGAAGGGCACTCGCTTCTGGATGTTCTGTGAGCATTTCATCCGCCGTGCCGCCGGCCTGGGCAAGGCAGGCACGGCTCCCGATACGGCGCGCTACGAACGCATGAACGCGTTTTGCGATGTGCTGGTGGTCGGCTCCGGCCCGGCGGGGCTGATGGCCGCCAGGGCGGCTGCCGATCAGGGTGCACGCGTCATCCTGGCCGAGCTCGAGCCGCATTTCGGCGGCTCGGCCAATTCGTCGCGCGAGACGATCGATGGCATGCCGGCCGCCGACTGGGCAGCGCGCGCCGCCGGTCAGCTTGAAGGCCGTGACAATATCCGCCTTTTGCCGCGCACTACTGTCTGGGGTTATTATGACGGCAACACGCTTGCCGCGCTCGAACGTGTCACCGACCACAAGGAAAAGCCCGGCAAGGGCGAGCCGCGCCATCGCTATTGGACGATCCGCGCCAAGTCGGTGGTGCTGGCCACCGGCTCCCTGGAGCGTCCGCTGGTCTTTCCGGGCAACGATCGGCCAGGCGTGATGCTGGCGCATGCTGCGGAGCGTTTTGCCAACGAATATGGCGTGCTGCCGGGCGACAGGGTCGCGCTGTTCACCAACAATGACAGCGCCTATCGCTCCGCGCTTGCGCTGAAGAAGGCCGGCGCCGTCGTCGTCGCCATCGTCGACGTGCGCCCAGAACTTTCGAGCGAAATGCGCAAGCTGGCCGGCGAAGCGGAGGCCGAGATCCTTTCTGGCCACGCGGTAATCGCCACCGAGGGCGGCAAGGCGCTTTCCGGCTTCAAGGTGCAGCGCTTCGACATGGTCAACGGCGCGCTTTCCGGCGAAGCGCGCAGCATCCACGCCGATTGCCTGCTGATGTCGGGCGGATGGTCGCCGACCATTCATCTGGCCAGCCAGGCCGGCGCGAGAGCGGAATGGAACGAAGCATTGCAAGCGTTCCTGCCGCCCAAGCCGACGACGCGGCAATGGATCGGCGCCGGCGCCTTCACCGGCAGTTTCTCCACCGCCGAGGCGATCGCCGAAGGCCGCGCCGCCGGCCTTTCCGCAGCGGGCGCAACCGCCACGCCGGCGGCCTTGCCTGCCGTCGAGGCAGCACCTGGCGATCCCGATCCGGCGCCGGTGCTCGAGATCAAGGCCAAGGGAAAGAGTTTCGTCGACTTCCAGCATGACGTGACGGCGGATGACGTGCGGCTGGCGCATCGCGAAGGCTTCGTCTCGGTCGAGCATCTGAAGCGCTACACCACGCTCGGCATGGCAACCGACCAGGGCAAGAGCTCCAACATACCCGGCCTCGCCATCATGGCCGAGGCGCTCGGCAAGCCGATCCCAGAGGTCGGCACGACGCGCTTTCGCCCGCCCTTTTCGGCGGTGTCGATCGGCTCGCTAGCCGCCGAACGCTTCGGCGATCTGAAGCCCGAGCGGCTGACGCCGATGCATGACTGGCACGTCGCCAACGGCGCCACCATGTATTCGGCCGGCCTGTGGTATCGGCCGATGATCTACGGCCATCCCGGCGAGACGATCGAGCAGGCCTATGTGCGCGAAGCGAGAGCCACGCGCGAGAGCGCCGGCATCGTCGATGTCTCGACACTGGGCAAGATCGCGGTGCAAGGCCCCGACGCGGCGGAATTCCTCGACCGCGTCTACACCAACGTGTTTTCGACGCTGGCCGTCGGCAAGGCGCGTTATGGGCTGATGCTGCGCGAGGACGGTCTCGCCTTTGACGACGGCACCACGTGGCGGCTCGGCGAGCAGGATTTCCTGATGACCACCACCACCGCCAATGCCGGCAAGGTGATGCAGCATCTGGAATATTTCCTCGACGTGATCTGGCCGGAGCTGAAAGTCCACGTCGCCTCGGTCACCGACCAATGGGCCGGTGCCGCCATCGGTGGGCCGAAGGCAAGGCAGATACTGGCTGCTTGCGTCAGCAGCACCGCCGTCGACAATGCCGCCCTGCCCTTCATGGGCATCGTCCACGGCGAAATCGCCGGCGTGCCGGTGATGATCTGCCGGCTGTCCTTCTCCGGCGAAATGGCCTTCGAGGTCTATTCCGGCGCCGGCTACGGCACCCATGTTTGGGAGGCGCTGATCGAAGCCGGCAAGCCGTTCGGGCTGGTGACCTACGGGCTGGAGGCGCTGGGCACCATGCGCATCGAGAAAGGCCACGTCACCGGTGCCGAGATCGACGGCCGTACCACGGCACGCGACCTGCATCTCGACTGGATGCTGTCGAAGAAGAAGTCGTTCATCGGCTCGGCGATGATGGATCGCGAGGGGCTGATCGCACCCGACCGCCTGGAACTCGTCGGTATTGTTTCGCTCGACAACCAGCCGCTCAATGGCGGCGCACACATCGTCGAGGAGCTTGACGAAGCCAATCCACACGGCTCGCTTGGCCACATCACCGCCTGCTGCTATTCGCCGGCGCTCGGCAAATATATCGCGCTTGCCCTGGTCAAGGGCGGCAAGGCGCGGCGCGGCTCGCGTGCCTACGTTTCCGATCCGTTGCGCAACCGGTTCGGGCCGGTCGAGATCGTCTCCAACCATTTCTTCGATCCGGACGGGAGCCGCATGCATGGTTGAACGCCAATCACCGCTTGAGCCGGTGCCGCATCCGGGCTCGCATGGCAATTTCGAGCACGGTGTCGAAATCATCCTCTCCGAAACCAGGCCGGGGTCGATCCTGCAGCTCGCCGCCTGGCCCGGCGAGGAGAAGACGTTGATGGCCGGCATCCATGCGGTCACCGGCCTGGCTTTGCCCGACGGCGCCGGTGGCGGTGTGACGAACGGCGCCAGGTCGGTGTTCGGCTTTGCGCCGGGAAAATTTACGGTTGTCGATGAAGCCGAGGGATTGGCGCCGGCCTTTGCCGATGTCGTTACTTCGGCCATCGGTACGGTGACCGACCTTTCGCACGGCCGCACCGCGATCCGTATCGCCGGGCCGAAGGCCGAGTGGGTGCTGGCGAAATTCTTCGCAATCGACTTCGCGCTGCCGGCCTTCCCGATCGGCGCCGGCCGCTCGACCATGCATCACGACATCTTCGCGCAAATCCAGCGCACCGGCGCCGATCAGTTCGACATCTATGTGTTCCGCTCGTTTGCCCGCTCGTTCTGGAAAGCGCTCTGCCATGCGAGCGAGGAAGTCGGCTACGAAGTGCAGTAGAGCCGGACGGCGCTTCACGTCACTCCGCGAACGTCACCCACTCTTCCAGCGGCGCGCGGTCGGTGCGGAAGGCATTTTCGGGCTTGGACGTATCCTCATGGCCGAGCGCCATGCCGCAGACGACGATCTCCTCGTCGGGAATGTTGAGCACCGGCCTGATCTGCCGGTGATAGGGCGCGAAGGCGGCTTGCGGACAGGTGTGCAGGCCCCTGCCCCGCGCGGCGACCATGATGTTTTGCAGGAACATGCCGTAGTCGATCCACGACCCCTTGTTCAGCCGCCGGTCGACGGTGAAGATCATGCCGACCGGGGCGTCGAAGAAGACGAAGTTGCGGTCGTGCTGCGCACGCATCCTGTCGACCTCGCGCCGGCCGATGCCGAGCACGCCGTAGAGGCCGAAGCCGTTGGCCCGCCGTCGCGTCAGATAGGGTTCGAAGAACTGGTCGGGATAGTAGCGGTACTCGTCCCACTCGGCCTTTTCGGCGCGGATGCCCGAGCTGAGGATGGCGTCGGTGATGCGCTGCTTGACCTCGCCCTTGGTCACATAGACCTTCCAGGGTTGCATATTGGTGCCTGAGGGCGCGCGCGCGGAAACGGCGAGAATATCGCGGATGGTCTCGTCGTCGACCATATCGGGCAAGAAGGCGCGTACCGACCGCCGCGAGGTGATCGCGTCATCGACGATCGCCGCCGCAATCCGGGAGTTGTTTTCCAGCATGGGCCGTCCTTTTGCGTATGATCCCGAACCCGATTTTCCGGAAGGATCATGCGCCGACTAGAAGTGATGGAGCATCCTTGCGCGTCTTTTTGAACGCCCGATAGCCTACCCGCCTCGACCGGACGCCCCACTCGCCGCTCGTGCGCCGAGCCTTTGCCCGAACCGTCAAAATGGCGCAAGTAAATCTTGTGATTTCGTGAAAATCCTCTTGATTTTTTCATGAACCCGCCATCAAATGAAATTTGCTGGGAATTTTTCACCAAGACAGGGATGGCTTTGCCCTCAACCGCCGCCAGATCGGAACAGGACAGCGGCGAACGGCTCCTGGCCGGCGACATTCGCGCGTTGCGCAAGGCGCGCGGCTTGACGCTTGCTGAAATCGCACTGAAGCTCGGCCGTTCCGTCGGCTGGGTCAGCCAGGTCGAGCGCGGTCTGTCGGTCCCGTCGCTCGGCGATCTCAGGGCCTTCGCCGAATTGTTCGGCGTGCCGGTCAGCCTGTTCTTCAGCCATGACGTGCCTGTCGAGACCGAGCGCGGCGTGGTCGTGCGCGCCGGCAACCGGCGCACGCTTGGCACAAGCGATTCCGGCCTGGTGGAGGAGCTTCTGTCGCCCGATCTCGGCGGTAGCTTCGAGATGCTGCGTTCGGTCTTCGCTCCGGGTGCCGAGATGAAGGCCGAGGCGCGCCGGCCGACCGAGGAAGCCGGCTACGTCGCTTCGGGCAGTTTCGACATCGAAATTGCCGGCGTCTGGCACCGGCTTGGCGAAGGCGACTCCTTCCGCTTCGACGGCAAGCCGTTCCGCTGGCGCAATCCTGGAGCCGAGCCGGCTGTCGTCATCTGGGTGGTTTCGCCGCCTGTCTATTGAACGAATGCATGTCGCCCAAAGTGCGTGGCGGTTTTGGGACAACGACATGCATCAAAACAAATAGTCGGAGAAGAACATGGCCGGTTTGCCGACCACGGCACGCGTTGTGATCATCGGAGGCGGTGCCATCGGCGCCTCCTCGCTCTACCATCTCGCCAAGGCGGGCTGGACCGACTGCGTGCTTCTGGAGAAGAACGAGCTGACTTCCGGCTCGACCTGGCATGCCGCCGGCAACGTGCCGACTTTCTCCTCGTCATGGTCGCTGATGAACATGCAGCGATATTCGACCGAGCTCTATCGCCGGCTGGCCGACGAGGTCGGCTATCCCATGAACTACCACGTCACCGGCTCGCTCAGGCTAGCCCATAGCGCGGAGCGCATGCAGGAATTCCAGCGCGCCAAGGGCATGGGCCGTTACCAGGGCATGGATATCGACGTGGTCGGGCTCGACGAGATCAAGCGCCGTTACCCCTTCATCGAGACGCATGAGCTGAAAGGCGCGCTCTACGATCCGAATGATGGCGATATCGATCCCGCGCAGCTGACCCAGGCACTGGCCAAGGGCGCGCGCGACATGGGCGCGAAGATCATCCGCTTCTGTCCGGTAACCGGCGTGAGCCGAGACAATCACGAGTGGGTGGTCGAGACGGCGCAAGGCGAGATCCGCTGCGAGATCGTCGTCAACGCCGCCGGCTACCGCGCCGCCGAAGTCGGCAGGATGTTCGGCCGCGAGGTGCCAATGATGGTGATGAGCCATCAATATATCCTGTTCGAGGAAATCCCCGAACTGGCGGCGTGGTCGAAGGAACAGGGCAAGAAGCTGCCGCTGCTGCGCGACGTCGATACGTCCTATTATCTGCGCCAGGAAAAGAACGGCATGAATCTCGGCCCCTATGAGCGCAATTGCCGCGCCCACTGGGTCGGCCACAACGACCCGATGCCCGACGACTTTTCGTTCCAGCTGTTTCCCGACGATCTCGACCGGCTGGAACATTACCTGGCCGATGCTGTCGCCCGCGTGCCGATCCTCGGCACCGCCGGCCTTTCCAAGGTTATCAACGGGCCGATCCCCTATGCGCCGGACGGCAACCCGCTGATCGGCCCGATGCCCGGCGTGCCCAACGCCTTCGAGGCCTGCGTCTTTACCTTCGGCATCGCCCAGGGCGGCGGCGCCGGCAAGGTGCTGGCCGAATGGGTGACCGAGGGCCAGACCGAATGGGACATGTGGTCGTGCGATCCGCGCCGTTTCATCGCCTTTGCCTCGGCCCCGGATTATTGCGTCGCCAAGGGCATGGAGATCTACGGCAACGAATATGCCATCCAGTTCCCGCGCCATGCCTGGCCGGCCGGGCGCGACCGCAAGCTGTCGCCGCTCCACGACCGCATCAAGGCACTCGGCGCCCGGTTCGACGCCTATAATGGCTGGGAACGCGCCACCTGGTATGCGAAGCCAGGCGACGACATCTCCGAAGAATCCACGCTGACTTTCCGCCGCGACGGGCCGTGGCAGCATCGTGTGCGCGAGGAATGCCTCGCCGTGCGCGATGCCGCCGGCATTCTGGACCTGCCGGGGTTTTCCCGTTTCAATCTCGATGGTCCGGGTGCCGCCGAATGGCTGAGCCTCCAGGTGACAGGCCTGGTGCCGAAACCCGGCCGCATCGGCCTCGTCTATTTTGCCGACGACAAGGGCCGCATCGTCACCGAAATGTCGGTGGTCCGCCACGACGAGAACCTGATGACGCTGATCACCGCCGCGGTGGCTCAGTGGCATGATTTCGAATGGCTGAAATCGCGCATCCCGAAGGACGCCACTTTCAAGCTGGTCGACCGGACGGAGGAATACTCCACCCAGATCCTCGCCGGCCCCAACTCGCGAAAAATCCTCGCCGAACTCTGCGCGGCCGACCTCACCCTGCCCTGGCTGACGCATCAGGAAACCAGTATCGCCGGACGTTGGGCAAAGCTGGTGCGCGTATCCTTCGCGGGCGAGCTCGGCTGGGAAGTCCACAGCAAGGTCGACGATACCGCAGCCATCTTCGACGCCCTCTGGGCAGCTGGCCAGAAGCACAGCCTGAAACCGTTCGGCATGTACGCGCTGGATTCGCTGCGGCTCGAAAAAGGTTACCGCACCTGGAAGAGCGACCTGTCGACCGACTATTCGATCCTGCAGGGCGGGCTGGAGCGCTTCGTCAGATGGGATAAGCCCGACTTCCGCGGCAAGGCGGCGCTGCAGAACGAGAAGCAGCAGGGCATCAAGAGGCGCTTCGTCACGCTGGTCGTCGAAAACCCCGGCGACTGCGATGCGCCCTACATGTCGACGCTGTGGCATGACGGCCGCATCGTCGGCGAGACGACATCCGGCGGCTGGGGTCATCGCATCGACAAGTCGATCGCGCTCGGCATGCTGCGCGCCGACCTCACCGAGCCGGGAACCGCTGTCGAGGTCGAGATCTTCGGCGAACGCTTCAGGGCGGTCGTGCAGAAGGATGAGCCGTTATGGGATCCGAAGAACGAAAGGCTCAGAGCATGAAGACTGTCATCCTCACCGATGGCGGCATGGGCCAGGAGCTGGTCCGCCGTAGCAGTTCCGAGCCGACGCCGCTGTGGTCGGCCAGGGTGCTGATCGACGAACCGGATCTGGTGCGCGACCTGCATGCGGAATTCATCCGCGCCGGCGCCCGCGTCATCACCATCAACACCTATTCAGCCACGCCGGAGCGGCTGGCGCGCGAAGGCGCGCAAGAGCTGTTCAAGCCGCTGCAGAAGCGCGGCATCGAACTGGCAAGGCAAGCCCGCGACCAGGCTGGTGACGCGGCGATCGCCGGCTGCCTGTCGCCGCTGTTCGGCAGCTATGCGCCGGCGCTGACGATATCCTTCCAGGATACGCTCGACATCTATCGCCGTATCGTTGCCGAGCAGGCGGGCGGCGTCGATCTGTTTCTGTGCGAAACCATGGCGTCGGCCGAAGAGGCGCGCGCCGCCGTCACCGCGGCGTCGGAAAGCGGCAAGCCCGTATGGGTGTCGTGGACGCTTGCCGACCACGGCACGCCGCGCCTGCGCAGCGGCGAAGCCATTGCGGCGGCGGCGGGCGCTCTTGCCGGCCTGCCCGTCGCGGCCCGGCTGATCAATTGCTGCCGGCCCGAAGCGATCGCTGCAGCGCTGCCCGAACTGATCGCTCTCGGCGGTCCGGTCGGCGCTTATGCCAACGGCTTCACCTCGATTGAGGCGCTCAAGCATGGCGGTACGGTGGAAGTGCTGCACGCCCGCCACGACCTCGATCCGGATGCCTATGCCGGCCAGGCGGTCGATTGGGTCGAGGCCGGCGCCGGCATCGTCGGCGGCTGCTGCGAAGTCGGACCGGCCCACATCGCCGCGCTGCGCGACCGGCTCGAACAGGCCGGTTATGAAATTTCGGGAGCAGCATAATGGCCAGGCCATCATCGCGCATTTCCGGCATCGTGCCTTCGGGCAAGGATGGCTGGGAGGTTCATTCCGCTGCCTGGGCGCGCAAGCAGGCCGGCGAGGACATCATCATGCTGTCGGTCGGCGACCATGATTTCGACACGCCGAGCGAGACGATCGAAGCCTGCGTGACGGCGGTTCGCGCCAGCAATCACCACTACACCCCGCTTGCCGGCGTTCCGCGCCTGCGCAAGGCGATGGCGGCGGCCTCGACGCGGTGCACCGGGGTTGCGACAAATCCCGACCAGGTCATCGCCACCCCGGGCGGGCAGGCCGCGCTTTACGCGGCCATACAAGCGGTTCTCGACCAGGGCGACCATGCCATCGTCGTCGCGCCCTATTACGCCACCTATCCCAACACCTTCAGTGCGGCGGGCGCCGAGTTCAGCGTCGTCGAGACCCCCGCCGAGGATGGCTTTCAGCCGCGCGCCGCCGACATTCGCGCCGCCCTTCGGCCGAACACCCGCGCCATCCTGATCAACACGCCGAACAATCCCACGGGCGCCGTCTATTCGCGCGAGCGCCTGGAAGAGCTGGCGCAGATCTGCCGCGAACATGACCTCTGGCTGCTGTCGGACGAGGTCTACTGGACGCTGGGCGGCGGCGAGCACGTCTCACCACGCTCGCTGCCCGGCATGGCGGAACGCACGCTGGTCATCAATTCGATGTCCAAGAGCCACGGCATGACCGGCTGGCGCATGGGCTGGCTGACCGGGCCGGAACCGATGGTCTCGCTGCTGACCGACCTCAATCTGGTGATGACTTACGGCCTGCCGGCCTTCATCAGCCTCGCCTGCGCCGAGGCGCTCGAAAATGGCTACGGCGTCAAGGAAATCGCCGAGCGCTACGCCGCGAGGCGCACCGTCGTCCTCGATGCCATGCGCGGTATGAACAACATCACCGTGCGCGGCTCCGAAGGCGGCATGTACGTCATGCTCGACATATCGGCGATCGAGCCGGACGACGAAAAATTCGCCTGGGCCTTCCTCGACCAGGAAAATGTCGGCGTCATGCCCGGCTCAAGCTTCGGCGAGGCCGCCGCCGGCCACATCCGCTTCAGCCTCTGCCAGCCTGAGCCGGTACTGATGGAGGCTGCCACGCGCCTGCGCCGCTTTGCCTCCAGCTATGGTCGCGAGGCCGCATGAACGCCTCGCCCACCAAAACCATTCCGACCAAGGTCATTCCTCCCAAAGCGAGGGCGGTCATCATCGGTGGCGGCGTCTCCGGCTGCTCGGTCGCCTATCATCTGGCCAAGCTCGGCTGGACCGATATCGTGCTGCTCGAGCGCAAGCAGCTGACGTCGGGCACGACATGGCACGCCGCCGGCCTGATCGGCCAGTTGCGCGGCTCGCAGAACATGACGCGGCTGGCGAAGTACTCGGCCGACCTCTACGTCAAGCTGGAGGCCGAGACCGATGTCGGCACCGGCATGCGCCAGGTCGGCTCGATCACGGTGGCGCTGACCGAGGAGCGCAAGCACGAGATCTATCGGCAGGCATCTCTCGCCCGCGCCTTCGATGTCGATGTTCGCGAGATTTCGCCCAACGAAGTCAAGCAGATGTACCCGCATCTCAATGTTTCCGATGTGGTCGGCGCCGTGCATCTGCCGCTCGACGGTCAGTGCGACCCGGCCAATATCGCCATGGCGTTGGCCAAGGGTGCGCGCCAGCGCGGGGCGACGATCGTCGAGAACGTCAAGGTGACCAAGGTGCATACCAGGGCCGGCCGCGTCACCGGCGTTTCCTGGGCGCAGGGCGACGAGCAAGGCCTGATCGAGGCCGATATCGTCGTCAACTGCGCCGGCATGTGGGCACGCGAACTTGGCGCCCGGAACGGCGTCACCATCCCGTTGCACGCCTGCGAACATTTCTATCTCGTCACGGAACCGATCCCCGGGCTTTCCCGCTTGCCGGTGCTGCGCGTGCCGGACGAGTGCGCCTACTACAAGGAAGATGCCGGCAAGATGATGCTCGGCGCGTTCGAGCCGGTGGCCAAGCCCTGGGGCATGAACGGCATAAGCGAGGATTTCTGCTTCGACCAGTTGCCGCAGGACATGGACCATTTCGAGCCGATCCTGGAAATGGGCGTCAACCGCATGCCGATGCTGGCCACCGCCGGCATCCACACCTTCTTCAACGGCCCCGAGAGTTTTACCCCCGACGATCGCTATTATCTCGGCGAGGCGCCGGAGCTTTCCGGCTACTGGATGGCGACCGGCTACAATTCGATCGGCATCGTCTCCTCCGGTGGCGCCGGCATGGCGCTGGCGCAATGGATCAATGACGACGAGGCGCCCTTCGACCTCTGGGAGGTCGACATCCGCCGCGCCCAGCCGTTCCAGAAGAACCGCCGCTATCTCAAGGAGCGCGTCTCCGAAACGCTCGGCCTGCTCTATGCCGATCATTTTCCGTACCGGCAGATGGCAACCTCGCGAAACGTCCGCCGTTCGCCGCTGCACGAACATCTGAAGGCGCGCGGCGCGGTGTTCGGCGAGGTCGCCGGCTGGGAGCGCGCCAACTGGTTTGCGCGGGAGGGCCAGGAGCGCGAATACCGCTATTCCTGGAAACGGCAGAACTGGTTCGACAACCAGCGCGAGGAGCATCTGGCGGTCCGAAACGGCGTCGGCCTGTTCGACATGACCTCGTTCGGCAAGATCCGCGTCGAGGGCCGCGACGCCTGCGCTTTCCTGCAAAGGCTCTGCGCCAACGACATGGACGTGGCGCCGGGCAAGATCGTCTACACCCAGATGCTCAACCAGCGCGGCGGCATAGAGAGCGACCTCACCGTCTCGCGGCTATCCGAAACAGCCTTCTTGCTCGTCGTGCCCGGCGCCACGCTGCAGCGCGACCTGGCCTGGCTGCGAAAACACCTTGCCGACGAGTTCGTCGTCATCACCGATGTGACCGCTGCCGAAGCCGTGCTTTGCCTGATGGGCCCGGATTCGAGGAAGCTGATCCAAAAGGTCAGCCCCAACGATTTCTCCAACGGGAACAATCCGTTCGGCACGTTTCAGGAGATCGAAATCGGCATGGGCCTGGCCCGCGCCCACCGCGTCACCTATGTCGGCGAGCTCGGCTGGGAGCTTTATGTCTCGACCGACCAGGCCGCCCACGTCTTCGAGGCGATAGAAGAAGCCGGCGCCGACGTCGGCCTGAAGCTATGCGGCCTGCACACACTGGATTCCTGCCGCATCGAAAAGGCGTTCAGGCATTTCGGCCACGACATCACCGACGAGGACAATGTGCTGGAGGCCGGGCTGGGTTTCGCGGTGAAGACCACCAAGGGAGACTTCCTCGGCCGCGATGCGGTGCTGAAGAAGAAAGAAACCGGCCTGTCACGCCGGCTGGTGCAGTTCCGCCTGAACGACACCGAGCCGCTGCTCTTCCACAATGAGGCGATCCTGCGCGACGGCAAGATCGTCGGTCCGATCACCTCGGGCAATTACGGCCATCATCTCGGCGGCGCGATCGGGCTTGGTTACGTGCCGTGCCAGGGCGAGAGCAAGGCGGATGTCCTGTCGTCGTCCTACGAGATCGAGATCGCCGGCGAGCGCTTTGCCGCCGAGGCCTCGCTCAAGCCGATGTACGATCCAAAATCGGAACGGGTGCGGATGTAACCCTTGTCCTTCTGCCCTTGTGGGAGAAGGTGGCCGAGCGAAGCTCGGTCGGATGAGGGGTGTCGGATGAGGGTGTTGGAAGGATCGCTACCTCAACGGAATTAGCGTTTAGCGCTCCCGTCCCAGTCTTCCCACGCCGCGTTTCTTCCAGCACCCCTCATCCGGCTCGGCGCTACGCGCCGATCCACCTTCTCCCACAAGGGGAGAAGGAAAAGTCCCCTCCCGCGTCAGAACGCGTCCATCCTGGCCGCGACCTTCGCGATGAACCTCGTCCGCGTCTCGTCCGTCGACAGGTTCATCGAGTAATGCGCAAGGTAGGAAACCGACCCGCCGGGCTTGATCGTCGCACGCAGCACCCGCTTGACCAGCTTGCGCGGCGGGTCACCCATCAGCATGGCTCGGAACCGGCTGCCGCCATAGGTCGTGACCGCGACCACCTTGCGGATGTTGTGCAGTGACGGCGTCACCTTGCCGTCGACCAGCTTGAACGACACGCCGGGCAGGAAGACGCGATCGAAAAAGCCTTTCAGAATGGCCGGATAGCCGAAGTTCCACACCGGAAACGACAGCACCAGCGCCTCGGCCCGCAGAAGGCGCTCGACATAGGCTGACGCCGGATCGCCGTCGCTGCGTTCGTCGTGATAGGACATCCGTTCGGCCCGCGTCAGCCTGGGATCGAAACCCTCGGCATAGAGATCGCAGTCGTCGACGACATGGCCGGCGACCTTCAGCCGCTCGATGATCGTCCGGTGCAGATCGGCGTTGAAGCTGGTCTCCACAGGATGAGCATAGAGGACGAGGACGTTCACAGGAGAACATCTCGCAAGTCGGCACCAAGCACCCCCCTCTGCCCTGCCGGCCATCTCCCCCTCAAGTGGGGAGATCGGCTGTCAGTATCGCTTTCGCCAGTTGACGACGTTGGAAGATGGTCGAGACGTTGGAACTGCCAAATTCCCCCCTTGAGGGGGAGATGCCAAGTGGTGGCAAAGAGGGCAGGCCAGAGGGGGGTACAGCGCCACACGCCCGTCATCGGCTCAACCCGCCTTCTCCAGCCCCTTGAACAGGAACGACTTGCCCGAGCGATAATCATAGTCCGGGTTTTCCCAGGCGATCATCTTGCCCGGATTGAGCAGCCCTTGCGGGTCGGTTTCGCGCTTGAAGGCGAGTTGCACCTCGTCGGTGCGCTTCATGCCGCCTTCTTCCAGCGTGTAGCGGTGCGGGTTGAAGATCCAGCAGCCATTGTCCTCGTGGATGCGGATGATCTCGTCGAGCCGCTCCGCCGTGGTGAAGCGCACCAGCGGCAGCCCTGCAATGCCGATTGCGCCGTCGAAGCGGATGAATTCGAGATGCGCCGGCACCTCGTCGCCGAAGCGGTCGACCATCGCCTTGACGTGGCCGAGGTGGTCCGGCGACGGGTAGCGGGTCTGCAGGTAGGTGATCGTCGGATCGACCCGGATGGCACGCAGCGTCGTGTGGTTCCAGGTCAGCTCATAGGCCGGCGGCAATCCCTTGAGATCGGCCTCCTTGTCGGCGCGGAAGACGATCTCGCCCTTGCTGCGCGCCGTGAAGGCGAGGAAGGCATCCATAGCATGCGGTGCGATCATCAGGACGACGATGCTTTGGCCGCGCCGGAAAAACCGCTGGTGGCGCTTGAAGTAATCGTAGGGGATCGGTGCTGCGATCGGCGTGATCAGTTTTGCCAGTATGCCGTCCTGGATGGCGAGATCGTTGCCGAAGCCGGCCGCATCCATGAAATCGTCGAAGCCGACGATGACGTCGATCCAGTCATAGCTGGCGGTCAGCGGCATCTCGACTTCGGTGATGATGCCGTTGGTGCCGTAGGCGTGCATCACCTTCAGCACGTCCTCGCCGGTGAGCTCCATGACCCGCGGCTGTGCCTCCATCGTCACGGTCCTCAGCCGGATGACGTTGCCGAGGTCGCGCAGTCCGCCCCAGCGGATCGAGCCGATACCGCCGGAGCCGCCGGCGACGAAGCCGCCGATCGATGCGGTGTTGTAGGTCGACGGCGACATGCGGAGCTCCTGGCCGGAATGCGCCCGCGTCGCTCTGTCGATGTCGGCGAGCACGGCGCCGGGGCCGGTGACGACACGGCCGGGGGCGATCGTCTTGACCGCGTTCATTTCGGCGAGATTGAGCACCACGCCGCCGGACAGCGGCATCGCCTGCCCGTAATTGCCGGTGCCACTGCCGCGCGGCGTCACCGGGACGCCGTGCCGGTGGCAGGCGGCGAGAATGCGGACGACCTCGTCTTCGGTTTTCGGTGTCACGATCAGGTCGCCGGTGACGTGCTCGAGCTGCTGCTTCAGCACCGGGCTGTACCAGTAGAAGTCGCGGCTCTTCTGCTGGACGATCGCCGGATGGTCATCGACCTTGAGGCCGTCCAGGTCGCGCTTGAGCGCCGCAATATCCATCATTCCACCATCAGATCATCGAGTTCGGCATAATCGGGCAGCTGGCGCTCGATCGCCTGGCCGTCGCGCACCACGATGCGGTCCGATTCGGGTCGCGACAGCAATTCCGTCCAGCTTCGCCCCCTGAAGACGACGAAATCGGCCGGCGCTCCGGCGGCAAGCGTGCCGAAACCATCGAGCCGCATCACCTTGGCCGGCGTTGCGGTGACAGCTTGCGGCCAGTCCGCGACGGGATGGTCTAGATGCAGGATGCGCGTCGCCATGCGGTAGACCTCCAGCATGTCGAGATCGCCATAGGCGTAGAACGGGTCGCGCGTATTGTCGGAGGCGACGGCGACGGCAATGCCGCGCGCCTTCATCTCGTGCAGCAGCGTCACCCCGCGCCAGCGCGGCGTTGTCCTGTCGCCTCGCCGGTCCTGCAGATAGAGATTGCACATCGGCAGCGACACCACCGCCAAGCCGGCCTTGGCGACCTTGTCCAGGGTGTCGAGCACGTCGAGATCGGGCTGGCGCGCCAGCGAGCAGCAATGGCCGACCAGGATGTTCCCGTCAAAACCGTTCCAAAGGGCGGCTTCGGCGATTTTCTTCAGCGAGATCGCCGCGATATCGTCGGTCTCGTCGGCGTGGAAATCGAGGTCGAGGCCGTGCTTGATCGCCTGCGCGAACACCTGGTCGAGCAATTCTTCGAGATCCGGCACCATGTAGGTGACGACCCCGAGGACACCCTTGGCGGCAGCCACCCGCTTGGCCAGCCTCTCGAACCATTTCCTGTCGCGCACGCCTTCGATGCCGAGCAGGCAGGCCGCCTGCAGCTCGATGCGGCTGCGCCATTTCTCCCGCATCGTCTCGAACACCGGCCAGGAGATCTCTTCCTGCGGCGCGACGCTGTCGAGATGCGTGCGCAGCGCCCTGGTGCCGTGCGCGTAGGCGCAGCGCAGCGAAAAATCCATGCGACGGGCAACGTCGTCGGCGCTCCAGCGCGCCGCCCGGTCGGCGCCGGTCGCATTCAGCGCGCCCATGAAAGTGCCGTCCGGGTTGGGCTTTCGAGGCCAGATATGGCCCTTGTCGATATGGGTGTGGCAATCGACGAAGCACGGCAGCACGATGCGGCCGCCGAGGTCGGTGGCGTCCGCCGGTGCGTTGGATCGATGCGCCGTAATCCCGGAGATCTTGCCATCGGCGATTGCGATATCGGCGAGTGCAAAACCGTCGGCGTCGGAAGGAGCGGCAAGGCCGAGCGTCAGGGAGGCGTGAAGCCGGACCTTGGAGAGGACGAATTGGCCGGATTTGGGGATCATCGCAGAGGTCATCGCTGCCCCTCATACGGCTGCCGCCACCTTCTCCCCGTATAGAGACGGGGAGAAGGGGCTGACCGCGACCGCGGCGCACTTTCAGCAACGCTGGTGATGGGCGAGATCGTCGAGGAAGGCGTCCTTCTCCCCGTCACTATACGGGGAGAAGTGCCCGGCAGGGCGATGAGGGGCAGCGCTGACGCCGGGATGGGCGACAGGCAGCTTTTGCCCACAAAACACGGCACCATCACCGCTCCTGCCTCAGCGCGCTCTCGTGCCAGCGCCGCAAAATGAGATGCGAAATCAGCGACAGCACCAGGAAGATCAGGATGCCGGTGAGCGAGATCAGGATCAGCGCCGCGAACAGCCTTGGCGCGTTGAGCCGGTAGCCGGCCTCGATGATGCGCGAGGCGAGGCCGGACGACTGGCCGGTGGCGCCGGCGACGAACTCTGCCACCACCGCGCCGATCAGCGATAGGCCGCCGGCGATCTTCAGCCCGCCGAGGAAATAAGGCATCGCCGCCGGCAGCCGCAGATAGCGCAATTGCTGCCAGCGGGTCGCACCGTTGAGCTTGAACATGTCGCGCAGATTGCGGTCGACAGAATTGAGGCCGAGCGTGGTGTTGGAGAGGATCGGGAAGAAGGCGACGATCCAGGCGCAAAGCAAAAGCTTCGTCGTCTGGTTGTCGACATAGATATTGATCAGCGGAAAGATCGCGACGATCGGCGTCACCTGCAGCACGATGGCGAAGGGAAAGAACGACATCTCGACCCATTTCGACTGAGCGAACAGCACTGCCAGCCCGACACCGCCGACCACGGCGAGAAGCAGGCTCAAGAAGGTGATCGTGAGTGTCACTAACAGCGAGGAGAACAGCAGCCCGGCATCGTCGTGCAGCGTTTGCAGCACCACACCGGGACGCGGCAGGATGTATTTCGGGATGTCGTTCCAGACGCAGATGCGGTCCCACAGCCAGATGGCCAGGATCATGATCGCCAGCGGCAGCAGCCATCTGCCGATGCGCTCGAAGCGCTCCTGGCGGACGCGGCGCGCCTCCTCCGGGTCGAGCGCCAGGACTGGTTCTTCAATGGCCGTCATGATGCGGTCCGGCAGTTGAGTTGATGGCGCCGATCAGCACGTCGGATGCCTGGCGGCAGAGCGCGGCATAGTCGGGCGAGGTGCGAAACGCCTCGTCGCGCGGATAGGATGCATCGACGGCAAGCTCGGCAAACACCCGGCCCGGCCGCGCCGCCATGACGACGATGCGGTTGGAGAGGAATACGCTTTCGAAGACGCTGTGGGTGACGAAAACGACGGTAAAACGCTCATCCTGCCATAGCTCGAGAAGGTCGTTGTTGAGCTTGAAGCGGGTGATCTCGTCGAGTGCGGCGAACGGCTCGTCCATCAACAGAATGCGCGGCTTGGTTACCATGGCGCGGGCGATAGAGACGCGCATCTTCATGCCGCCGGACAGTTCGCGCGGCACGGCATTCTCGAAGCCGGTCAGGTGAACCCGCGCCAGCATCTCCATCACCGCCGGCGCCGCCTTGGCACGCGACACGCCCTTCAGCCGCAGCGGCAGCCAGACATTGTCAAAGACGTCGGCCCAGGGCAGCAGCGTCGGCTCCTGGAAGACGAAGCCGATATTTGAACGGTCGCCGATATTCGAACGCTCGAGGGCGCCGCTGCCGCGCCAGTCGAGCACGCCCGAGGTCGGCGTCGACAGGCCGGCAATCAGCCGCAGCGCCGTCGACTTGCCGCAGCCCGACGGCCCGAGCAGGCTGAGGAAGTCGCCTTCCCGGATCGTCAGCTCGACATTGCTGAGCGCGGTAACGCCGTTGGAAAACACCTTGCCGACACCGCGCAGCGCCAACAGCGTCGGCCCTGGTATACTTCCTGGCTGTTGCGCCACTTTCTCCAGCTTCACGGCCTACTTCTTCAGGTCGAGCCCGACGCTCTTGTTGACGAAGGCCAGCGTATAGGCCTTCTTGATGTCGATGCCCGCCGGCGTGACCTTGGCCTTGATCATCTTGTCGTAGAAACTCTGGATGCGCGCATCGGTCATGGCGCCGATGCCGAGCTTTTCGCTGTCGCCGGAATCGACCACGCCGAACTTCTTCAGCTGCTCGATCGAAAAGGCGATCTGCTCATCCGTCATGTCCGGATTTTCCTTTTTGATCATCTCGTTGGCGGCCTTGTTGTCACCGTAGAGATAATTGTACCAGCCCTTGGCCGAGCCATCGACGAAGCACTGGACCACCTCGGGACGCTTGTCGATCGTCTCCTGCATGGTCTCGACCGTCGTTGCATATGTGTCCCAGCCATAGTCGGCCAGCAGAAACTGGTTCGGCGTGAAACCGCCCTGCTTCTGGACGGCGAATGGCTCCGAGGTGACGTAACCCTGCTGGATCGACTTCTTGTTGGCGATGAACGGTGCCGGGTTGAAGGTGTAGGGCACGCGCTTGGCGGCATCGAAGCCGAGGTCGGTGACCATCCACTGGAAGAAGGTCTGCGCACCTTCGTCGCCGAGGATGTACTGCTCGGCGTTCTTCAGGTCTTCCCATTTGTCCAGCCCCTGCCCGGGATGGGACATGATGACCTGCGGGTCCTTCTGGAAGTCGGCCGCCACGACGCGCATCGGTATGCCTTGCTGCACGGCATCGAAGGCCGACAGCAGATTGCCGCCCATGTAAAAATCGATCTTGCCGGCCAGCAGCAGCGGCCGGCCGCTGACCTGTGGGCCGCCCTGCATGATCGTCACGTCGATGCCGCAGGCGGCATAGGTGCCGTCCACCACGGCCTGGTAGTAACCGCCATGCTCCGGCTCGGCCAGCCAGTTGGTGCCGAAGGTGACTTTTTCGTTCGCTGCCGCGGCAAGCGTGCCTGCGCCAAGCAGCACGATCACGCCCGCCGAAATCTTGAGTTTTCCGTACATCCACACCACCCTTTGTTCGCTCCGGCGCGTCACGCGTCGGGCTCGACACCATTGTTTCAAGAAGCAAGACACATGCCACCGGCGCGTTGCGCCGGGACCGCCCGCTTGTGCAATGCCCGCCTGAGCAATGGCGGCGCGAAGGCCGGACGGGTCATGCTGTACGAAAGGCATCGTGCCTATTTTTTGATCGCCTGTCCACAATCGCCCTCGTGACATGCACCGCCATCTTGATGCCCGCATCGATCCGGCCTTAGAGCGACGTGCGTCCACTTGGACGCACAAAGTACGCTCTAAAACTTTGAATCTTCGCATCGTGCTTTCCGAAAATCGATCCCGATTTTCGGGCCGATGCGATAGGCTGCCGTGAACGGAGATTGCCATGTTCAAATTTCTCACGCCGAAGTCGATCAAGCCGCCCTTCGCCCGCTACAGCCATGGTGTCGAACTGCCGCCCGGCAAGCGGCTGGTGCTGTGTTCGGGCCAAGTCGCAATCACCCCGGACGACCAGATCCCCGAGGAGGCCGGCGCACAGGCCGAGCTTTGTTTCCAGAACATAGCGGCGATTCTCGGCGAGGCCGGGCTCGGCCTGTCCGACATCGTCCGCATCAACACCTACGTCACCGACCGCGCCTTCCTGCGGCCCTATATGGAGGTTCGCGACCGGCTGTTTGCCAGCCCGGCGCCGGCCTCGACGCTGATGATCGTGTCCGGTTTTGCCCGGCCGGAATTCAAGGTCGAGATCGAGGTCATTGCGGCGGGATGATCGACAGCCGATCGTTCCCGCGTTAGGTCTGGGCTTGTCGGTTCAAGAGGGCATGACATGACCGCTGCAAAAAAACGCGTATGGTGGGGTGACTACCGGACCACCGAATACGCGACCGTCGATCCTGAGGCGACCATTGCCGTTCTGCCGCTGGCGGCGATTGAGCAGCACGGCCCGCATCTGCCGGTCTCGACCGACACCTCGATCATGAACGGCATGCTGGAAACGGTGATCGCGCGCCTGCCCGGCGATCTCGACATCCGCATCCTGCCGGTCCAGGCGGTAGGCAAGTCGAACGAGCATTTGCATGCGCCGGGCACCCTCACTTTGCCGGCGACGACCTTGGTCGAGGCGTGGACCGAACTTGGCCTGTCGGTCGCGCGCGCCGGCGTCCGAAAACTGATTGTCGTGAACTCGCATGGCGGCAATGAGGAGATCATGGGCATCATCACCCGCGAATTGCGCGTGCGGGCAAAGATGCTGGCGGTAAAGACCAGCTGGCAGCGTTTTGGCCGGCCGGCCGGCATGTACACCGAGCTCGAGGACCGCCACGGCATTCATGGCGGCGACGTCGAGACCTCGCTGATGCTGCATTTCCGGCCCGACCTCGTCGACATGGCCAAGGCCGACAATTTCGTGTCCAAGGTCGCCCGCGCCGAAAAGGAATTTTCGCTGCTGCGCCACACCGGAACGCACGCCTTCGCCTGGATCGCCAGCGATCTCAACCCGAATGGCGTCGTCGGCGACGCCAGCATTGCCACCGCCGAAAAAGGCCGGCTCACCGCCGAGCATCAGGCCGACGGCTTCATCGGCCTGCTGAGGGACGTGGGCAAGGCAAAGCTGGCGGATTGGTTGGCGTAGGTGTTTGATCCCACCAGTTCAGGCCTCGCTCACGAGGGCGATTCCATTCGCGCGCGAGGATCCTCACTTCACCTCTTGAAGCGGCGACACCGTGTAGATTTCGTCCAGTATCTTCACCATCAAGGTGTTGGCGGTCGCCTGGCCGTCGAGCGCGAGAGTCAGGTTGGTCCATATGACCAGGGTGACGTCATTGGCCGGATCGTAGCCCATGAAGGACTGGTAACCGGGCATCTCGCCTTCGTGATAGTAGATTTCGTTAGGCCCGAAGGTCAGCGTTAGGATGCCATAGCCGTATTTTTGCATGGCGGGTTCGCCCGGCTCCGGCGCCTCAGGGCTTGCAAGCCACTGCCGCTGAAAGTCGGCATTGAAGAGCTTGCCCCCGACTAGCGCGCGCATCCAGGTCGCGAGGTCATCCGCGGTGGAGATGACTCCGCCAGCCGCAAAGTAGGCGGACGGGTTCTGCCATGTGTCGTCGTTGGGCTTGAGCGTTCCCGCCCTGGCCGCAGCCTGGAGGTCGTCCGGATAGGGCGCATCAGCCAGGGCGTACGAAGTACTGCCGTAGAGATAGCCGTTTGAGTATGGCTCGGGGATGGCGTTCGACGTGCTCGGCGGCAACGCCGTGTTCTTCATGCCGAGCGGTCCGAACAGGCGGTCCCGGAAGATGGTCGAGAGCGGCTTGCCGTCGATCTTCTCGGCAACAAGGCCGAGCAGATAGTAGTTGGTGTTGTTGTACTCGAATTCGGCACCCGGCGCGAAGTCCGGCGGCCGTTTGAACGCCATGCCGAGTACTTCATCAGCGGTCCATACCTTGTAAGGATACTTGTCCAGGCTTTCGGCAAGTTCCGGCGCATTGGTGAAGTTAGGGAGGCCGCTCCGCATTGTTATGAGCTGCCGAATGGTTATCTCGTCGCCGTTGGGAACGCGCTGGACGTATTTCGAGATCAGATCGGCGAAGCTCAGTTTCCCCTCCTGCACCAGTTGCACGATTACAGCGGCCGTCATCGTCTTGGTGTTCGAGGCCGCACGGAAGTGGGTATCGGCGCGCGGCGGGTTCGTGGCACCCAGTTCAGTCGTACCGTAGCCGAAGACGAGGTTGCCCCGCGGAGTCTTGAGCAAAACCATGGCACCGGGCAGCATAAGTTCTTTGGCCAAACCCTCGACAGTGGCTTGGAGCGCTGCCAGGTCGATCGACTTGAGAGCCGGCATGGACGCGGCCATGGCGCTGCCTGTCGCGCAGACCACGCCAACAACGATGGCCAAAATTCTCCCGATCATCATTCGCCCCTTGGCCGTGTGCTAGAACTCCTGCGCACTTTTCCTGGAATTTGTTTTTAGGCTCAGATTTTCAATTCGAACGGCGTGCCTTCGAAAGCATCCGCGCCGCGCCCGATCGCCTGGATCGCTTCGATCATCCGGCCCCTGCGATCGAGCAGTGCGTCGGCAATTGCGATCAGCCGCGGATTGGGTGTCGCCGTGGGCGACAGCGCGCGCAGCGTCTCGGCCAGTTCGGCCTCGTCGCGCTTCGGCGCCAGCGCTGCCGCGATGATATAGGCCGAGGCGGTCGAGCGGCTGATGCCGGCATAGCAATGCACCACCAGCGGCCGCGAGCGATCCCATTGGCGTGCGAAATCGAGCAGGTTCACGACATGCTCCTCGCCCGGCATCGTCATGCCCTCCTGCGCCACCGCAATGTCGTGCATGACCAGATGCAGATGGTTTTCCCTGGTGATCGAGGCCGGTCGCATCACCTCCGTTCCGGCGGCAAGCAGCGAAAGCAGCCGGCCGGCCCCCGTCTTCGTTACCGTTTCCTCGACTTTGGACAGCGAGCAGACATGGATCATTGGATCGTTTCTCCCTTGGCATCATCGTCGCGCCGCGAGGCCCAGCCGGCAAGTGCGGATTCGAGCCGCCGCCATTCTTCGTCGGCTCCCGGCAGGCCGGCGCGCAGCACATCCGGCCGGCCAGCGAAATGCCGAAGCAGGATGCCGCGCTGGCCGAGCGCCGAAAACAGGCCGGCGGCGTTCGCCAGCCTGATATAGCGGAACAGCGTGGTGCCACCGGCGAACGGCACGCCGAAGCGGCCGAACAGCGTATCGAGCCGTGCGGCATCCTCGGCCAGACGGCGCCGCATCCCGGCCTGCCAGCCGGTATCGGCAAGCGCCCTTATGCCATATTCGAGCGCCGGCCCGGCAACTGCCCATGGCCCGAATTGCGCCTCCAGCCGCCCGACCGTCAGCGCATCGGCCAGTGCAAAGCCAAGCCGCAGGCCGGCCAGGCCGAAGAACTTACCGAACGAACGCAGCACGACGATGCCGCCCTGGTCGACGTCGCCGGCCAGGCTTTCGCTGCGCGGGCCGACATCCATGAAGGCCTCGTCGACCACCAGCAGCCCGCCTCTGGCGCGTAATGTCCCGGCAAGTCGAAGCAATCTTTCGCGCTCGACGACGCGCCCGTCCGGGTTGTTGGGATTGACGACGACGGCAAGGTCGGCCGCCGCCAGGGCTTCGAAATCATCGACTTCAGCCGCCGCATGGCCGGCGATCGCCGCTGCCCGCCGATGCTCGGCATAAGTCGGCCCGAGCACCAGCGCCGTGCCCGGGCTGACCAGCGAAGCGACGCGCGGCAACAGGATCTGCGTGCCGGGCGCCGCTGCGACATTCGCCGCCGACGGGGCGCCATAGGCGCTTGCCGCGCGTTCAGCCAAGTCGCGGCTGCGCGCTGTTTCCGGCAATCGCGACAGGGCGGTGGCGGGCAAATCGAAAAGCGGGTAGGAGTGCGGATTGATCCCGGTCGAGAGGTCGACGAAAGGCAGCGGCGCGTGAGGGAAAAGCGCCCTCGCCCGGCCAAGGCTTCCGCCGTGGTCCACTGCCGCCGTCACTCCATCAAGAGACTTCATGCCGATCCTGATCACTTTCCTGTCGCTGGCCATCGAACTTGTACTCGGCTACCCGGCCCGGCTCTTCGATGCCATTGGCCATCCCGTCACCTGGTTCGGCAGGCTGATATCCTTTCTCGACCGCAGGCTCAACCGCGCCACTGATTCCGACGCCCACCGTCGCGGCTGGGGCGTCGTCGCGCTGCTGGTGATCGTGCTGGTGCCGGCCGCCCTCGCCCTCTGGCTCGAAACCTTGCTTTGGAGCATTCCCCTCGGCTTGTTGGTCACCGCAATCCTGGCGACGTCGCTGCTGTCGCAGAAGAGCCTGGCCGAGCATGTCGAAGCGGTCGCCGACGCACTCGACAGCGGCGGACTGGATATGGGCCGCATTGCCGTCTCGCGGATCGTCGGTCGCGACCCGGAAAAGCTCGACAGGGCCGCTGTCTGCCGCGCCGCGATCGAAAGCCTAGCCGAGAATTTCTCCGACGGCGTCGTCGCTCCCGCCTTCTGGCTCGGTATCGGCGGGCTCGCCGGCGGCGTCGCCTACAAGGCCGCCAACACCGCCGATTCGATGATCGGCCATCGCACCCCGCGCCACGAAGCCTTCGGCTGGGCGGCGGCGCGCTTCGACGATTGGATCAATCTGCCGGCGTCGCGGCTGACGGCGCTGCTGATCGTACTCGCCGCTTTTCTGGTCAAGGGCGCCGACGCCAAGGGCGCCTGGCACGCCGTGCGGCGCGATGCGAAAAAACACCGCTCGCCCAACGCCGGCTGGCCGGAAGCAGCGATGGCCGGCGGGCTCGGCCTGGCGCTCGCCGGCCCCCGTTCCTATGACGGCGTGATGGTCGAAGACGCATTGATGGGCGAAGGCGGCCGGCGCGATGATGTCGAGAGCACCGACATCCGACGGGCCCTGAAACTCTACCGCGTCGCCGACTTACTGCTGATCGCGCTGTTCGGAATCATCGCGGTGATCGTCATCGCCGCGTGAACGTCCGAATGGGTCGGCAAACCCGACCTACCAGGTAACACGGACTTCCTTTGCGCTCGGATCGGCTTCCACGCCAAACCTTTTGATCGCGTACCCACCGGCAGCTACGGGAGAAGATTTCAATAAGGGTTCGACTACGACAAAAAGTCGTTCAGCGTTTGGCCCATACATGTAGAGGATGCATTCGCCTTCACCAAACAAGTCACCGTCAAACTCGCCGACCGATGCATCCTCGATAGCTTTCTCTAGCCGATCCTCGAGCGCATAAATGGATTCGCGTTCGTCAGCGGCACCAAACTGACCATCATTGAGAATAAGATAGACGATTACCGCCTGGTCCACGAACAATCTCCAGCTTCGCAAGCGACCAGAACTCTATCCCCTGACATCCGGCGGCACTGAAACTCTACCGGATCGCCGACTTTCTGCTGATCGCACTGTTTGGGGTAATCTCGACGGTCGTAATTCTGTTGTGATCTTCGCCCGATCTCAGGCGAAACAAAAACCCGCCATGCGGCGGGTCGTTGGAGCCAATTAGCACCATACCGAAATTAGTAGCATAGCTGCCGGCACAAAGCAAGAACAAAATAGGGCTGCGCCTCAAATGATCGCTTCAGGTCGGCGCTGCCCCTCACCCTTACCATTCCAGGGGCGAGCCGCTTCGTGCGGCTTTCCCTTCTCCCCTTGTGGGAGAAGGTGGCCGCGAAGCGGCCGGATGAGGGGTGTTCCAGCTTGGCACCAACAGCGCCCCGGCCAGCACCTCTCAACCGTCTTGGCGCTGCGCGCCAATCCACCTTCTCCCACAAGGGGAGAAGGAAGAAGAGGCGCCAGCAACACCCCTCAGAACTCGATCCCCTGCTGCGCCTTCACGCCGGCGGAGAAGTGGTGCTTGGTCACGCCCATCTCGGTGACCAGATCGGCCGCCTCGACCAATACCGGTTTGGCGTTGCGGCCGGTGACGACGACATGCAGGCCTTCGCGACGCGCCTTCAGCGCCGCGACCACCTTTTCGAGATCGAGGTAGTCGTAGCGCAGCGCGATGTTCAGCTCGTCGAGCACCACGAGGCTGATCGACGGCTCGGCCATCAGCTCCAGCGCTTTCGCCCAGGCAGCCTCGGCCGCCGCGATGTCGCGCTTCAGGTCCTGTGTCTCCCAGGTAAAGCCTTCGCCCATGGCGTGCCAGACGACACGGTCGCCGAAGGCGGTAAAGGCGTCTTTCTCGCCGGTGTGCCATTTGCCCTTGATGAACTGAACGACGCCGACGCGCTTGCCATAGCCGAGCATCCTGAGTGCCAGCCCAAAGGCGGCCGTGGTCTTGCCCTTGCCCGGTCCGGTGTTGACGATCAGCAGCCCCTTCTCGACCGTCTTGGCCGCGACCTCTGCGTCCTGCACCGCCTTGCGCTTGGCCATCTTGGCGCGGTGGCGTTCCTCGTCCTTGGGATCGATAGTATCAGCCATGTCATTTCACCTTGAGCGGCAGCCCCGCCACCATCAAAAGCACGGTGCCGGCAACAGAAGCGACGTCCTGGTTCAGCCGGCCGGCGGCGTCGCGAAACCGTCTTGCCAGCGCATTGTCCGGCACGATGCCCTGGCCGACCTCGTTGGACACCACGAACCACGGCCCACGCGGCCGCGACAGCACATCGGCCAGCCTCCGGCATTCGGCCTCGACATCATGGTCGGCCAGCATATGGTTGGTCAGCCACAGCGTCAGGCAATCGATCAGCACCGGCTGGCCGTCAGGCAGCGCTCCGATCGCGCCGGCAAGGTCGAGCGGCGCATCGATGGTCGTCCAGCCGGCGCCGCGGCGCGAGCGGTGCAGCGCGATGCGCTGGCGCATCTCGTCGTCATAGGCTTGCGCCGTGGCGATATAGCTCCAAGGCGGCGGGCCGACCGTCACCAGGCTCTCGGCATGCGCGCTCGTGCCGGCCCGCCCACCGCCGATGACCAGGGTCAGTGCCCCGGCAGCGCGGTCAGGCAAAGCTGTCGCGCAGGCTGGTCGCCGTGCCCGTGAAGCGTCCGCGCACCACGCCGACGACCGCGCCGAGCACCAGCCAGAACACCAGATTGGTCAGCGTCACCGCCACCACGAACTGGTGGTGCAGGCCTTCCGGGATCGCGGTCTCGAAGCTATCGGGCTGCGGCGCGCCGACAATATGCGGCGCCATGATCAACGCTACGGCAAGGATCGCCAGCGGCAACGATCTGCGGAAGGCGATAAGGCCGAGCCCGGCGGCGGTCGCCACCACTGTTGCCCACCACCAGATCTGGCGTTGGACAAGGTCGGCCGCCGGCATCGCCGGCAATTCCGGCGGCAGGCCGAGGCCCGGCGCCAGCGTGAACACGGCAAAGCCGGCAAGCCCCCAGAACACGCCCTGGCGCCAGTTGCCGATGCCGCCGGCGAATTCCGAAACCGCAACCAGGACCAGCGCAAAGCCGATGCCGGTGACGATATTGGCAACGACGCTGAAGCCGAAGCGTTCGAAACCGTCGGCCGGCGCCCAGCCTTCGTCTTCCGCCGGAGCCATTGCTTCAGCCGGTGCCGGCGCGGCGCTGCTCATAGCCGTCGTGCCCGCGGCGCTTTCGGCCGGTGCCGCAGGTGCCGCGGTATGGTCATGGCCGCCGCCGGCCTGTTCGTAGACTTCCGCCTTCAGGATGAGCGGCACCGTGGCATAGGCTTGCATGCAGGCGAGAGCCACGCCGGCCACAAGCCCTGCGATCGCCGCGATGAACACGACGTTGCGAAACAGTGTCATGATGTCAGCCCCTTGTTAGTGGCAGGGAAAGCCCATCGAATGGCGATAGTCGTGCGCGGCATTGTGGACCGCATCGATATGCGAGAAGCCGACAAAGCCCATGACGAAAATGCCGAGGAATGCAGCAAGCGCCAGCTGCATGAGACGCGACTGCGAGGAGGCGGAAGCGCCGAGCGAAACGGAAGCGGTATTCATGTCTTGTCCTTTCGCCCTCCACCCGAGGGCATAGAAGTCAGTTTCCTGTCGCCGGCAGGTCTCCTGGCTCGCGGATCAGCGCCCTTCCCCACCTTCCCGAAGGCGAACCTTCAGTGGCATATGGAGAGGACTACCGCACACAGTTGCGGGGGCAGCCACGGCATTGGGCAAACAATTTCGCCCGCACCGCATTCCCTCTTGGTTCCAAACGGAACCGACGACATCAGCGACTATAGGCAGAATCGCCGCGCCCGGCAAACCAAATTCCGCCGGATCGTGTGGCGAATGCGCCGCCTCGCCAAGTTCGCAGACCGGCGCCGCGATTGACAATTTTCGCAGCCGGGTGTCGGCTGGCGGATGGGGAGGAAGCCGGCATGCAACCCAGCCCGAACAAGCGATCCAACGGCCTGACGCGGCCCGAGCCGACGCTGCCGTCAAACAGCCTATTGGGACATCGCAGCCTATCAGCGCGATCTCGAGGCGATCTGGTATCGCAACTGGCTGCTCGTCTGCCGCGACGCGAAGCGCTCGCCGATCCGGCCGCCGATATCGACAACATCGTCGCGTTCGGTACCCAGGTGCTGGAGGAGGATGCTGATATCTGCGAGGTCAACCAGATGGGCCTGCGCTCGATGCGCCATAAGACCGGCGTGCTGATGCCCGAGGGATACGACTTGCACCGCTTCCACAACTGGCTCCGCGAGCGCCATGCGGCGCTCGCACATCAAAGCGATTTGGGCAGATAGCGCCAGGTGACGAAGCCGCAGGCCGCCGCCAGCAGGCCGAGTGTCGCGAAAACCGCGCCCAGGCCGAAGAACGCCAGCACGCCGGCCAAAGGCTTTCCGGCTGTGGCCTAAAGCAGCCCTGATGCCGACCGGCGCCAACACGACGCAAGGCCCAGCTTCTTTTGACGGTGGCAACCGTGATAGTCGTCTTGCCGGGGCTGAACCAAGACAGCGAGACCATGAGCATCGACACGCCGACCGCAGCCGTTCAGGATCAACCGAAGTCGAAGCGCATCGCCGTTATCGACATTGCACGCGGCATCGCTTTGCTTGCCATGGCGAGCTATCATTTCACCTGGGACCTCGAATTCTTCGGCTACACCGATCCCGGCCTCACCGCCTTCGGCTGGTGGAAAATCTACGCGCGCTGCATCGCCTCGAGCTTCCTGTTCCTGGTCGGCATCAGCCTCTATCTCGCCCATGGCAAAAAAATCCGCTGGACCGGCTTCTGGAAGCGCTTCGCCATGGTTGCCGGGGCAGCGCTCGCAATATCGCTGGTCACCCGCATCGCCACGCCCGACGGCTTCATCTTCTTCGGCATATTGCATGAGATCGCGCTCGCCAGCCTGCTCGGCCTGGCGTTCCTGCGCCTGCCGGCGCTGCTGACGCTGCTTGTCGCCGTATTCGTCGTCGCTGCGCCTTTCTACCTGCGATCCGAAACGTTCGATCATCCGGCTTTGTGGTGGGTCGGCCTGTCGGCGACCAACCCGCGCTCCAACGACTACGTTCCACTGCTGCCCTGGTTCGGCGCCGTACTTGCCGGCATCGCGGTTGCCAAGCTCGCCGCCACCTCCGGCGCGCTGACGCGGCTGTCGGCATTGGCGCCCGGCCGCTGGGCAAATCCGCTGGTCTTCATCGGCCGGCACAGCCTTGCTTTCTATCTGATCCATCAGCCGGTGCTGATCGGCTCGGTCTGGCTGTTTTCGCAATTCATGCCGGCGCAGGCCGAAACCAGGGAGGTGAGATTTCTGAAATCCTGCCAGATATCCTGCGAGCAGGCACGCGACACCGAGTTCTGCTCCAGCTATTGTGCCTGCATGCTGGACACTCTCCAGGGCGAAGCCTCGCTTGACCGGCTCAACAGCGACGACCAGTCCCCGGAGTGGAAGGCGCATATTGGCGAGCTCGCCGGCACCTGCACCGCCCAAACCGAGGCGGCGGAACCGGGAACGCGCTAATCGAGGGAGGACAATAATGAGCGACAGTCACCCGAAACCCGTGCAGCAAAATCCTGGGCAGCCGAAGCTGGGGCACATCCCATGGCCGCCGCTGATCTATGTCGCCGCCATCATCGTCAGCGTCGCGCTAGGGCTGCTCTATCCACTGCCGTGGATCGGCGATCTTCTCGGCGACATCCTGTTCGCCGCCGGCCTTGTGGGGTTGGTGGCGGTTGCCGCGCTCTGGTTCACGGCAATCCGCACCATGATCCGCGCCAAGACGACGCTCAACCCGAACGGCGTGCCTGACCATCTGGTGACCACCGGACCCTTCGCCGTCAGCCGCAACCCGATCTACCTCGCCAACACGCTGCTGCTGGTCAGCCTCGCCTTTGTCACTGGGATCGCCTGGTTCCTGCCGCTGGCAGTCATCGCGGCGTTCCTGACGCAGAAGCTGACGATCGAGAGCGAGGAGAAGGTGCTGACGGCCAAATTCGGCAAGAAATACCGGGACTACGCCAAAAGGGTGCGGCGCTGGATTTGAGCCGGCGCTGACGCCACGCTCATGTGGTGACGCCGAGTTCCACCAGCCGCTCGACGCAGGATTCCTCGGCTTGGTCGAGCTCTGCCAGGGTCTCTTCGAGGTCACGGCGTTTCTGGCGAAGATCCTCGCGCTTTTCCTCGATGCGCTTGATCATCAGCTTGAGCTGGCCTACCTCGCCGGGCGGCTCCCTGTACATCTGGATGATCTCGCGGATTTCGTTGATCGAGAAGCCGAGTCTTTTTCCCCGCATGATCTGGCGGATGAGATGCCGGTCCGACGGACGGAACAGCCGCGTGCGGCCGCGTCTTACCGGCTGTACCAGCCCTTCGTCCTCATAGAAGCGCAACGTCCGCGTCGACACGTCGAATTCGCGGGTCAGCTCCGTGATCGAATAATATTCCCGCATCGTCACTCCAATGCCCCGGCCACGCCGCGAGTTCCAACTGGCCGGCGCCGCCGGCGCCCAGGCGCGTGCCAGAATCGGCGGACAAGGCACATTTCAAAGCCTCGCATGGCATTTACGTAAAAGTCAATTGAGGTGACGTTCAGCGCACACCGAACCACCATGTGGCGAGCCCGAGAAAGGCAAAGAAACCGACGACATCGGTGACCGTGGTGACGAAAACCGCCGAAGCCACAGCCGGATCGATCTTGAAGCGGTCGAGCAGCAGCGGGATAAGGATGCCCGCCAGAGCCGCCACGAACATATTGATGATCATCGCAGCCGCAATGATGCCGCCGAGATTGCGATCGTGGAACCAGGCAGCAGCCACGAGGCCGATCAGGATGGCAAAGATGATGCCGTTGATGAAGCCCACCCCGATTTCGCGGCGGATGATGCGGCCGGCATTGTAGATGTCGAGGTCCCTGGTCGCCAGCGCCCGCACCGTGACCGTCATGGTCTGCGAGCCGGCATTGCCGCCCATGCCGGCGACGATCGGCATCAGCACCGCCAGCGCCACGATATGCTCGATGGTGCGGTCGAACAGGCCGATCACCGAGGCCGCCAGGAAAGCCGTCAAAAGATTGACCAGCAGCCAGGGCACGCGCGAGCGCGAGGTCGAAAAGATGCTGTCCGAGAGTTCTTCGTCGCCGACGCCGCCCATGCGCAGCAGATCTTCCTCGGCCTCCTGCTGGATGACGTCGACGACGTCGTCGATGGTCAGCACGCCGACCAGCCGCTCGTTCTCGTCGACGACGGCGGCGGACAGAAGATCGTATTGTTCGAATTCGCGTGCCGCCTCCTCCTGGTCCATGGTGGCCGGGATGGCATGCCTGGTCTCATGCATGACCTCTTCGACCTTGACCGAGCGCTTGGTACGCAGGATTTGGTCGAGGTCGATGGCGCCGAGCAGCTTGAAGCTCGGATCGATGACGAAGATCTGGCTGAAACGGTCGGGAAGATTGTTGTCCTCGCGCATGTAGTCGATGGTCTGGCCGATCGTCCAGAAGGGCGGCACCGCGACGAACTCGGTCTGCATGCGGCGGCCGGCGGTCTCTTCGGGATAGTCAAGCGAACGCCGCAGCCTGATCCGCTCGGTGAACGGCAGCTGCGACAGGATCTCGTCCTGGTCCTCCTGGTCGAGGTCTTCGAGAATGTAGACCGCGTCATCGGAATCGAGATCCTGCACCGCCTGGGCGATCTGCGCATTGGGCAGACTGTCGACGATGTCGCGGCGGATCGCCTCGTCAACCTCGGTCAGCGCGGAAAAATCGAAATCCTTGCCCAGCAATTCGACCAGCGCGCGTCGCTGTTCCGGGTGCAGGGCCTCGAGCAGGTGGCCGAGTTCCGACTGGTGCAGATCGTCGACTTCGCGCTTCAGCGTCAGCGTATCGCGATCGGCGATCGCGGCACCGATCTGGGCGAGGAACGATGACAGGATGACGCCGTCCTCGTCATAGATGTCGGCGCGGCGCTCCTCAGCCGCCCTGGCGCCGGTCATCTGTTCGTCCTGGCCTTCCACCAGCGCCTCCCGCCATCGGATTTCCGGATAAGGTGCCTGTCAGGTCTAGACCATGATCCTGACAATCGGAATCGATTTTGCGAAAGGACCATGCACAACGACAAATTGCTACAGCGCCGTTCGCGCGTCCAAACGACGCGGCGCATACCGGATGGTAGGAGGAGAGGACGTTCTACAAACCTGCGGCGCTGCAGACCTTCGCGGCGGCAGGTAAAGGGCAGCGTATCTCCCCGCCCCGGTCAACCAGATGGGCAGATCGACACTGATTCAAAAACGGCGAGGCCGACGGTGCGACGGCCTCGCTGGATATTGGACTTAACGGCTTCCCGATCAGGCGGCGTGGCGCTTGGCCTCAGCCGCATAGCGGTCCAGGAGACCGCTCCAGCCATCCTCCGATTCGAAGGCCTCGCGCATCGCCTCTGCGGTTTCGCCCATGTTCTCCAGAAGCCTGTGCTCGAGTTCCACGCGCGTCGCGTTCTCGCCGAGCGCGACAAAGCGGATCTCGACTTCGGTCAGCAATGCCGGATCGTAGCGCCAGCCGGCTCCAATGCGCCAGGCGAGCGTCAGCCTCGACGGCGGATCCCAGGCGAGAACCTCGCCCCAATCGCATTGTGACCCATCCTCGTCGATCTCGTACCAGCGGCCGCCGGCTTTCGGTTCGATCACCGCGGTCGTCAGGGCGGATTTGCCGATCGAGTGCGAAGCCGGCCACCAGCGCCCGAATCCTGTGGTGAACACATCGAATGCCTTGTCGAGCGGCACCTCCACCGTCACCGACTTCCTGACCGGCGCGGGCTTGATCATGGTCGTCATTTCCTCTTCTCCTTGCTGTTGTCGACTTCCCGTTTGAAGGCGTCGAGCGCATCGCCCCACATGCGGTCGAGCCAGGCACGCATCTCGCCGAGCCCATGCGGGTCGAGATGATAGATGTTGCTGGCACCTTTCGGCTCTGCGCGGACCAGCCGGGCTTCCTTCAAGACCTTGAGGTGCTGCGATACCGCCGGCTGCGAGACCGGAAGCACTCGCGTCAGATCTATGACCGAGCGTGGCCGATCGGCGATGAGCTCGAACACCTTGCGGCGCGTCGGATCGGCCAAGGCCACCATTCCTGCATAATCATAAATCATGACTTATGATAAGCTAAAACTTATGATAAGTCAACCGAGGGCGTGGCGGGCCCGTGTTCAAGCAACCGGCCGGCTCGGCCCCGAGGCTCCGGGGCAATTCCTTCACGCGGGGGCATGGACAGCGATGCGGATGCAAGACTGCTCAGGGAATCGATCCACCGCATGCGGGCCGGCCGGCAAATGTCGACCACCGGCGAAAAGTAAACCTGGCAGCAAGGTTTTTACCTTACCGGTGTATGTGTCTCTCCGGCGAAACGTTAAGAACAGGTAAATTGGTTTGGCCCTAACCACGGAAGCCTCTCGCTACAGGCCCTCCGCCATATGGCAATTGAGCCTCTCCTTGTTCATGGCGACATACGTTTTAGGCGCATCTGCATTATATCCAGAAATATTCTATACGTCCGCCTTAATCTATTCTCACAAGTTTCTTGTTGGCATTCCGGTGTTGTTTATCGGCGGCGTCTGCTGTGCCGCGCTAATCCATGGCCGGCGGCAACCGGTTCGCTACGCACTGGATTTGGTTCAAGGGCGCTGGCGCGGTTGTCTGCTGGTGCTGCTGTTCTTCTTTGCCAGCTTGACCGCGTTCTCTACCTACAAGATCGCCATCCCGTCCGTCGTCCCATACTATGCCGACAACTGGTTGGCCGACGCTGATGAATGGCTGCACGGGATGCCGCCATGGGAGATCGTCCATAAGCTCGACAGCAACAACTGGTCGTTCGTCGTCTTCAACAGCTATGAAGTCATTTGGTTTTACCAGTGGTTCGGCGCCATCCTTTTCGTGTCGCTCTGGTCGGACGAGATTGCCCGCATCCGCTATCTCTGCGCAGCAGCGCTGACGTTGTCCGTCCTCGGAACGGTCTTGGCCGTGGCGCTGGCATCGGTCGGACCGGTTTACTACCACCACTTTGTCGGCGTGGATCGCTTCCACGGATTGAATGTGGCCTTGGACAGGCTGGACCATAGTTACATGGTGCGGGAACCCGCGGCATATCTCCTGATGGCTTACCAAAGCGGCCGGCCAAGTCTTGGCGGCGGCATCTCGGCCATGCCAAGCATGCATGTCGCCTTTGCCGCATTGAACGCCTATTTGCTGTCATCGATCAATCGCTGGCTTGGCGTTCTGGGTTGGACCTTTGCAGCCCTGATCCTGTACGGATCGGTGTTCACCGGCTGGCACTATGCCATGGACGGCTACGCATCGATCGTTGTTGTATCGGTGATCTGGTGGGCGACCGGACGCCTGGTGCGCGAATAGTTATGTGCGCTTGTCGATAGATGGCCATGCCTGCCGATGGCCACTTCGCATAAGCCAAACTCGCGACCGCAATCAGGCAAAAAGCACGTGCCCCGACATGGACGCTCCCTGCCGTGCTCGAATTTCAACGGGCAAGAGATTCCGCTTTCGAATTTAATGGTGCGGTCGAGATGCAGCGCCGCAACGCCTCCCGCGTCGATTTTAAGCCATTTTTCTACGATTCTGTGGCGACCTGTATTGAGGATGGTTCGGCAGCGGCAAAGCATGTAGTTCCAGCCAGCCACCATCGGCAGGCAGCTGGCAGCCTTGCCATCACATCCTCCTCTGATGAACACCTAGTACGGTCAACCCTTAGCTGCCGCGCCGCGCCGCTCGAGCGCGGTCTTGCGGATGGTTTCTGCGATCTCCGGGCTGCTGCTGCACAGCATCTGGAAATCCGCCGAGTGTAGCGACAGGAGTGAGACCACCGTTGTGGCGCTGACGGTCGCCGAGCGCGGTTCGCCGGTGATCAGCGCCATCTCGCCGAAGAAGGCGCCAGGGCCCAGATCCACCGGGTTCGGCGTCGCGACGCTGACGCGCCCCTCCACGACGAAGAACATCTGGTCACCGGTCTCGCCATTGCGGCAGATCACAGCGCCCGCCGGCACGATGCGAGGTCGTAATGCGCGCACGATCTCGACTAGTGTGGCCGGGCCGAGCTTCTGAAACAACGGCACGGCGGCGACCAATTGCCAATTGCGGACGAAATCCTCGCGACGGACTTCTTGATAAAAGCCGGTGGCAAGAATGCCAGCCCAGAGCGCGAAGATGCCGATGCCACTCATCATGACCGCCCCGGCAAGGACGCGGCCGGCGAAGCTTTCCGGAATAGCGTCGCCATAGCCGGTGGTGGACAGCGTGACCACCGCCCACCACATTGCCTGGGGGATGCTGCCGAACTGTTGCGGTTGGACGTCGCGCTCGATGACATAGGCTGCGAGCGCAAAACCGAAAAGAACGATGCCGAAGACCGTGGCGACGCCGATCAGGTTGCGCGCTTCGTTGGTCAGGATTCTGCCCAGCAGCGGGAAGAAAGTTGAATCGCGCAGCGGTTTCAGCAGCCAGACAGCACAGTAGAGGCTCCGGTCGGGCGTGCCGACGAGCAGAAATGCGGCGAGTGGAACCAAAACCGCGAGCACATCAATGGCGATTGCCGGCGTCCTGTCCCGAACGTCTCCCGCCCGGCGCTTGAGCAGTTTCTCGGCCAATTCCAGGAGATAGACGCCCCAAATGACCGCGAGCACGGCAGCCAAAGCCAGTCTGCTTCGTCCGGACAGGTCCGGTGTCGTGAGCGTAGCCACCGCCACAAGCCCAGTCGCAGCCAGCACCGCGTTGAGCGGCGCGTAAATTCTTAGGAAAGGCAGTACCGACATTCTATGCCCACGAGCGGATACTACCCGCCAGAATAGGATGCCTTCAAGGCAAGCGCAAAGGGGCTTATTTTCGCTGCGATCGTCGCTGGACCATAGGCCATGAACCATCCGATCAGCGTCGAGATCGAGCTGCCCCTCGAACCACACCCAGCGCCGGCTCGTTCTGGGTTGGACCTTTGCAGCCCTGATCCTGTACGGATCGGTGTTCACTGGCTGGCACTATGCCGTGGACGGCTACGCATCGATCATTGTTGTGTCGGTGATCTGGTGGGCGACCGGACGCCTGGTGCGCGAATAGTTTGCACGCCAACCGCATAGATGGCTCCGCGCACCGATTGCTTCTTCACTGGGCCACATTCGTGATCGCAACCAGGCAAAAAGCCTCGCGCCCCGACAAGGACGCTCCCCGCCGTGCTCGAATTCAACGGGTTAGAGGTTCCGCTTTCGAATTTAATGGTGCGGTCGAGAAGACTCGAACTTCCACGGGTTGCCCCACAGCGACCTCAACGCTGCGCGTCTACCAATTCCGCCACGACCGCACGTGGTAGGAGCCGGAACCAACCGGCCCGCGGCGTGTAGCAAATCGTTTCCGGTGAAACAAGTGCGCGGCCAGCAATAATCGGCCGGACATCGGCATAACTCTTCAAGGGCCGAACGTGCCGGAACTGGACGTTTGTACCGATTGCCGCCATATGAGTGGCGAGACGAGATATCATGACAGAGCGCAGCCAGATCGCCACGTCGTTCCTGCCCTTGCCCGGGTCGGCGCCGGTCGAATGGCGCATCGAGCCCGGGCTCACCGCCTATCCCGATGCGCTCGCCGTAATGGAGGCGCGCGCCGAGGCAATCCGCAGCGGCGGCGCCGGCGAGATGGTCTGGCTGGTCGAGCACCCGCCGCTCTACACCGCCGGCACCAGCGCCCGCATCGAGGACCTGATCGAGCCGGACCGTTTCCCGGTCTTTGCCGCCGGGCGTGGCGGCGAATACACCTATCATGGGCCGGGCCAGCGCGTCGCCTACGTCATGCTCGACCTGAAGCGGCGGCGCGAGGATGTCCGCGCCTTCGTCGCCGCACTCGAACAATGGATCATCGGCTCGCTGGCCGCCTTCAACGTACGCGGCGAACGCCGCGAGGACCGCGTCGGCGTCTGGGTGGTTCGGCCGGACCGCCCCGCTTTGCCCGACGGCTCGGCGGCCGAGGACAAGATCGCCGCCATCGGCATCAGGCTGAGGCGCTGGGTGAGCTTTCACGGCATCGCCATCAATGTCGAGCCGGACCTTAGCCATTTCAGCGGCATCGTGCCGTGCGGCGTCCAGGATCACGGCGTCACCAGCCTTGTCGACCTCGGCCTTCCCGTAACCATGGCCGACCTCGACCTGGCGCTGAAATCCGCTTTCGAGGACGTGTTCGGGCCCGCCGCGGTGTCGCCTGTCGAAGTATCCCGCAAGGCCGGCTGAAACATTCGCCCAATGCCTGCGCCAATATGCGAAGGCGGCCCTCGCTCATCAGCATCGAGCCCGCCCTTGAGCTCAATCCTCACATCGCGCCGATCCAGATTGCCATGGAAATGAGGAACGTGCTCATGCACACCAGCGAGACGACATCCTGAACAAGATCGGTCATAACTCTCTCCTGTTGTTAGTATGTTCGTATTTTGTTCTAATTTTGTTCGAATGTCAACGATCGCAGTCCGGGCGTCACCGGAATTTGCGCCCGGTCAATTCGACAGGGTTAAGAAAGGGTTGAGAGGGAAATGCCGAGCGTTTCGCGGCCGACAGGCGCGCGAAAGCGGCGGGACGGCGCACGGCAGCTCGCAGGCCGTCATCGCCTCAATTGCAGCGCACTCTAAAGCGGCACGACCTTGCCGTCGGCCAGCGTCACGCGGCGGTCCATGCGCGAGGCGAGCTCGTGATTGTGGGTGGCGATGAGCGCCGCCAGGCCCGATTGCCGGACCAGTGCTGCCAGCGCCTCGAACACATAGGAAGCGGTCACCGGGTCGAGATTGCCGGTCGGCTCGTCGGCCAAAAGCACCAGCGGCGCATTGGCGACGGCACGCGCAATAGCGACCCGCTGCTGCTCGCCGCCGGAGAGCTCGGAGGGGCGATGCTGTGCCCGCTTGCCGATCTGCATATAGTCGAGCAATTGCGCCGCCCGCTCGGCCGCCTCCTTGCGCGGCAGCCCTTTTATCAGCTGCGGCATCATGATGTTTTCCAGCGCAGAAAACTCAGGCAACAAATGATGGAACTGGTAGACGAAGCCGACATCGTTGCGGCGGATCGCCGTGCGCTCGTCGTCGGAAAGCCGGCCGCAGGCGCGCCCCGCCAGGATCACGTCGCCGGCGTCCGGTCGCTCCAGCAGCCCGGCGGTGTGGAGCAGCGTCGACTTGCCGGTGCCCGACGGCGCCACAAGCGCCACCATCTCGCCACGTTTCAGCGAAAAATCGGCGCCGTTCAGGATGGTCAGCTTGCGCGGCCCCTGTACATAATGGCGTTCGACGCTCTTCAGCTCGATAATGGCCTCGGCCATCATTCGTACCTCAGCGCTTCGACCGGATCGAGCCTGGCCGCGCGCCATGCCGGAAACAGTGTCGCCAGGAACGACAGCGCCAAAGCCATGAGAACGACCGAGATCGTCTCGCTGGCATCCATGCGGGCCGGCAGCTGGCTTAGGAAATAAAGCTCGGGATTGAACAGCCGCTCGTTGGCCAGCCAGGAGAAGAACTGGCGGATGCGCTCGACGTTGAGGCAGATCACGATGCCGAGCAGCACGCCGGCGATGGTGCCGACAACGCCGATCGCAGCCCCGGTCATCAGGAAGATGCGCAGGATCGCACCGCGCGTGGCGCCCATGGTGCGCAGGATGGCGATGTCGTGGCCCTTGTCCTTCACCAGCATGATCAGGCCGGAAATGATGTTGAGCGCCGCCACCAGCACGATCAGCGTCAGGATCATGAACATGACGTTGCGCTCGACCTGCAGCGCGTCGAAGAACGTCTTGTTACGCTCCCGCCAATCGACGAGGGTGATCGGCCGCTGCGCCGCCTCTTCGACCTTCGGCTTCAGCGCGTCGATATTGTCGGGATTGTCGGCGTAAATCTCGATCGTCTGCGCCCGGCCGTCCATGTTGAAGTAAAGCTGCGCTTCCGAAAACGGCATGTAGACGATGGAGCTGTCATATTCCGACATGCCGACCTCGAAGATCGCGGTTATCGGATAGCCTTTCATGCGCGGCGTCGTGCCGAGCGGCGTGACGTCGCCCTCGGGCGAGATCAGCGTGATCGTATCGCCGAGCACAAGGCCGAGATTCTCGGCCATGCGGCTGCCGATGGCGACGCCCTCGCCGGTGTCGAAGCCGACGATCGAGCCCGCCTTGATGTTGTTGGCGACGATCGTGATCTTGCCGAGATCCTCGCCGCGTATACCGCGCACCAGCGCGCCGGTGCCGCCGCCGACATTGCCTTGCGCCAGCACCTGCCCGTCGATCAGCGGGATGGCGTATTTGACGCCGGGCACGCCGTTGATGCGGCCAGCGACCTGGGCATAGTCCTCCAGCGGCATGTCGAGCGGCTGCACGATCAGGTGCCCGTTGACGCCTAGGATGCGCGTCAGCAGTTCGGCGCGAAAGCCGTTCATGACTGCCATGACGACGATCAGCGTGGCGACGCCCAGCATGATGCCGAGGAAGGAGATCGAGGCGATCACCGAGATCACCGTCTCCTTGCGACGCGAGCGCAGATAGCGCCACGCCACCATACGCTCGAAGCCGGAAAAGGGTCCTGCCCCCGAAGGTCTGGCTGCTGCCGCTTCGTTCATGCGGCGGCACCGAAGCGCTGCTTCACGTCACCGATCGGCAGCGTCTCGCGCTCGCCGGTCCTGCGGTTCTTGATCTCGACCTCGCCGGCGGCGACACCACGCGGCCCGACGATCACCTGCCACGGGAGCCCGATCAGGTCGGCGGTGGCGAACTTGCCGCCCGGCCGCTGGTCGGTGTCGTCGTAGAGCACTTCCTTGCCGGCGGCGGCAAAGGCGGCATGCAGCTCGCCGCAGACGCGGTCGCATTCGGCATCGCCAGCCTTCATGTTGATCAGGCCGACATCGAACGGTGCCACCGCCTCCGGCCAGATGATGCCGTTATCGTCATGGCTGGCCTCGATGATCGCCGCGACCAGCCTGGACGGGCCGATGCCGTAGGAACCGCCAGAAACGAAATGATCCTTGCCGTCCGGCCCGGTCACCTTGGCGCCCATCGGCTTGGAATATTTGTCGCCGAAATGGAAGATATGCCCAACCTCGATGCCGCGCGCCGAGACCCGGTCGCTCGCGGGCACCTTCTCCCACGCCGCCTCGTCATGCATCTCGTCGGTGGCGGCATAGGGCGTCGTCCACGTCTTGACGATGCCGCCGATCTCGGCGTCGTTCGAAAAATCCGTGTCTGCGCCGGGCACTGCCAGCGAAAGATAATCGCGATGGCAGAACACCTGGCTCTCGCCGGTGTCGGCCAGGATGATGAACTCATGGCTGAGGTCGCCGCCGATCGGCCCGGTGTCGGCGCGCATCGGGATGGCCTGCAGCCCCATGCGCGTAAACGTCCTGAGATAGGAAACGAACATGCGGTTATAGGCGGCCTTGGCGCCTTCATAATCGAGGTCGAAGGAATAGGCGTCCTTCATCAGGAACTCGCGCGAACGCATGACGCCGAAGCGTGGGCGCACCTCGTCGCGAAACTTCCACTGGATGTGATAGAGGTTGAGCGGCAGGTCCTTGTAGGACTTGACATAGGAGCGGAAGATCTCGGTGACCATCTCCTCGTTGGTCGGCCCGTAGAGCATATCGCGGTCTTGCCGGTCCTTGATGCGCAGCATCTCCTTGCCGTAGTCTTCATAGCGGCCGCTTTCGCGCCACAGCTCGGCCGATTGGATGGTCGGCATCAGGATTTCGAGTGCGCCGGCGCGATTCTGCTCCTCGCGAATGATCCGGCAGACCTTGTCCAGCACCCGCTTGCCGAGCGGCAGCCAGGAAAAGCTGCCCTGCCCCTGCTGGCGGATCATGCCGGCGCGCAGCATCAGCCGATGCGAGACGATCTCGGCCTCGCGCGGATTTTCTTTGAGGATGGGCAGGAAATAGCGCGACAAACGCATGAACTGGTCCGTGAGAGAGGATGGCGGCGCCGGAATCGGCGCAGCGCAGGCTTGCTTGCCCCGGCTTCATAGCCATTTCATGGCGGAATGGAAACCCGGCCCAGGCGCTGCACAGGCGCCGCAATTGCCGCACGCGGCTTGCTGGGCGTTTCGCAAGCAACGCCTGCCGTACTATTGTGCACTGCAGCACGAGATTGCCTGTTTCTGGGCAAAATTCTTCGTGACATTTTCACCCGCCTTAGGCTAGTGTGCCCCCATAACCGAGAGGGTAGAGAAAAATCTGCCCTCCTACGCGGTCAAAGTCTTGGGAGGATGCGATCTAGGCGCGGTAACTCGCTGCCGCCGGACACCGGAAACAGATCGGACGCGTTTAAATTGCAAGGCCTCGCGCCTTGCATTTTTTTTGTGCAATCATCTGGTTAGCACGACAGATTATCAAACCACATGACGTTGCGTCAGCCCAAACCCGCCCCGGCCTTTACTTTGGGTTGACCTTGCTGGCTCAGCTTGATTTCAGAGCCTCGGCTAGGCTGGGATAGTCGGACACGATAGGTAGCCGGCTAATGCGCTGGGCTCTGGTTGAAATCCGGCACGATGTGCGGGATGTCGTCGATACCGAGGCCAAGCCCTCTCGTGATGCCGTAGAAGATACCCATGAGGACCAGCGTGGCGATCGTCGTGCGCAGCGCGGCGCGCAGCATGTGCGGTCCACGCGGTGCGCTCGGAACCGTGCCAAGCGTCACGTCCCGATCCTCGTCCTGCGTCCGCATGCTGAACGGCAGGACGGCGAACAACACCACCCACCACGTGGCGAAGAACAGGGCGATAAACGAAACCCAACTCATGCTTGCTCCAGTTCGACCAGCGTGCCGAAGAAATCCTTGGGGTGCAGAAACAATACCGGCTTGCCATGTGCGCCGATCTTCGGATTGCCGTCGCCGAGCACGCGCGCGCCGCTGGCCTTGAGACGGTCGCGCGCCGCAACAATGTCGTCCACCTCATAGCAGACATGGTGCATGCCGCCGCACGGATTCTTCGCGAGGAATGCGGCGATCGGCGAGGCTTCGCCGAGCGGCTGGAGCAACTCGATCCTGGTGTTGCCGACATCGACGAACACCACCGTAACGCCATGCTCCGGCAGCGCCTGCGGCGCGGTCACGCGCGCGCCAAGCGTATCGCGATAGACCGCCGCGGCCGCGGCCAGATCCGGCACCGCAAGCGCGACATGGTTGAGGCGTCCGAGCATAGAGTACTCCCGGGTTAGGGGAGTAGGGGAGTAAGGCAGTAGGGGAGTAGGGAAAAACTGGATCTAGAAGTGCATCTGTTTGCGCTCCTACTTCCTACTTCCCTACTCCCTTACTGCCCTACTCCCCTACTCCCTTGTTCGTCACCTCGTGACGAACACCGTCACCAGCGGCTTCTGCCCCCCGGCTTGGTGGCCCGCGCCGCCCCCCGGGCGGCGCACCGCCTCCTGGACCAGGTCGAGGTCTTTTCGGCGCTGGCGGGGGATGGAGTCCACGGCGCCGATTGCCGCATCGATCATCAGGTCTTCCAGGCTCTCACCGCTGCCGTCGGCCTCGGCGACGCCGATGGCGACGAGGTCGGGATCGCCGGCAAGCTCGTATTTGTCGTCGAGGACGACATTGACGGCGACATGGCCGGCAAAGGACAGCTTGCGGCGGTCGCGAATGCCCATCGCCTGGTCGGTGCCGATCAGCCTTCCGTCCTTGTAGATGCGGCCGAACGGCACCTGGTCGATGATGGCGGCGGCACCCGGATACAGCCTGAGCATGTCGCCGTCGCGCACCTGCGCGACCTGGCCGATGCCGGACGTCGACATCAGCGAGCCCTGCGCCACCAGATGCGCCGCTTCGCCATGCACGGGAACGCCGATCTGCGGCCGCACCCATTCATACATCTTGCGCAATTCGCTGCGGCGTGGATGGCCGGAGACATGCACCAGCGCATCGCCGTCCTCGATGATCTTGATGCCGAGATCGATCAGGCGGTTCTTGATTTCGAGGATCGCCTTCTCGTTGCCGGGAATGGTGCGCGAGGAAAACACCACCGTGTCGCCGGCCGTCAGCGCCACCGACTTCATCTCGTCGCGCGACAGCTTGGCAAGTGCGGCAAGCGGCTCGCCCTGGCTGCCGGTGCAGATGATGACGAGGTTTTCGCGCGGGATGAAGCCGTAATCCTCCTCGGCGATGAATTCCGGCAAGCCGTCCATATAGCCGAGTTCATCAGCCACATCGATGACGCGCTTCATCGAGCGGCCAATCACCAGGCACTGGCGGCCGGCATCCCGCGCCGCCTTGGCGATGGAGACGATACGCCCGACATTGGAGGAGAAGCTGGTGACGGCGACCCGGCCCTTGGCGTTCTGGATGACGCTCTTGAGGCCCTCACCCACCGCCACTTCGGACGGCGATTCCCCTTCCCGCATCGCATTGGTGGAATCGCAGACCAGCGCCAGCACGCCCTTGTCGCCATAGGCTCGGAAGCGCGCCTCGTCGGTCATCGGCCCGACCGTCGGCGCCGGATCGATCTTCCAGTCGCCGGTATGGATGACGACGCCGGCCGGCGTCGTGATCGCCAGCGACATCGGTTCGGGAATGGAGTGCGCAACAGGGATGGCCTCGATCTCGAACGGGCCGACGGTGAATTTCTCGCCGGCCCGGTAGATCGTCACCGGGATCTTCGGCGCCCCTTGCTCGCCCTGCCGCTTGGCTTCCAGCAGGCCGGCGCTGAACGGCGTCATCCACACCGGCGCCTTGAGCTTCGGCCAGATGTCGTGGAGCGCGCCGTAATGGTCCTCATGCGCATGGGTAATGACGATGCCGCGCAGATTGGCGACATTCTCCTCGATGAAGCGTGTGTCGGGCAGAACCAGGTCGACGCCGGGCAGGGTTGCATCGGGAAAGGTGACGCCGACGTCGACGACGATCCATTCGCGCGCATTGGCCGGCCCATAGCCGTAGAGGGCGAAGTTCATGCCGATCTCGCCGACACCGCCAAGCGGCACGAAGACAAGTTCGGCGTTTTCCGCTGTCGCCATGGTCTTTCCTTCCTTGCCGGTCAAAATTGCGGGCCGGTCAAAATTGTGGGCCGGTCAAAATTGTCGGCCGGTCAAATTCAAGCTGGTCAAATACCTGGCCAGTCAAACGTATTGGCCGGTCAAACGCCGGCCGAGGCAACCGCGCCGAAATGCACGTCGCCGGCGGCGATCGTCAGAACCGAACCTTCATCGTCGCGGATCACGAAACGGCAGTCCTCGTCAATGGTCTCGAAGGTGCCGCGCACCACATTACCGTCAATTCTGACAGCAACCTGCCCGCCAAGCCCCGCCGCACGCGCCAGCCAGCGGCGCCTGACGGCGGCAAGCCCACGCCCTTCGTTCCACAGCCGCGCATTCTCGCTCCAGGCATCCGACAGCGCCAGAAACAGCGTCTCGGGATCGCAAGCAGACCCCAGCGCGCTGAGCGACGTCGCTGGATAAGGCAAATCCTCAGGGTATGCCACCACGTTGACGCCGATACCGACAGCCACCGCCGAACGGTCGCCATCCAGCATCGCCGATTCCAGCAGGATGCCGGCGAGCTTGGCGCCCGAGGCAAGCACATCGTTCGGCCATTTCAGTTCGAAACGGTTCTTGCCTTGGCTCGCACCATCGAGGCCGATCGCGATCCTGCCCTTCGGCACGACGGCGTCGAGCGCGTCGGCCAGCGCCAGTCCGGCAACGAAGCCGAGCGTCGCGGCAAGCCGAAGCTCGGTGTTGGTGATCACCAGCAGCGTCGCTGCCAGATTGCCCTCGGGCGTCGCCCAGGCGCGGCCACGGCGGCCACGCCCGGCTTCCTGCTTTTTTGAGACGACCCAGAGTTTGCCCGGATCGCCGGCCCGCGAGTGCTCCAGCGCCAGCGCATTGGTGGAGCCGACCGTGTCGTGCGCCTCGAGCCGGAACCCGTCCGAAGCCGCGGTTGGAGCCAGCCTGAACGTCATTCCGTCAGAAGAAGGTCTTGGCCGCAGCAGCGGCGTAGGTTCCGATCGGGCCGCCGATCAGCACGTAGAACAGCACGAAAGCGCCGCAGACACCGAGCACGACGCGCAGTTCGGTCGCCATCGGCACGAAGCCGCCGACCGGTTCGTCGAACCACATGATCTTGATGATGCGCAGATAATAGTAGGCGCCCACCACAGACGCGAGCACGCCGATGATCGCCAGCGTGTAGAGGTTGGCATTGATGGCGGCGAGGAACACGTACCATTTCCCCCAGAAGCCGGCGAGCGGCGGGATGCCGGCCAGCGAGAACATCAGGATGGTGAGGATCGTCGCCATGATCGGATTGGTCGCCGACAGGCCGGCGAGATCGCTGATCTGCTCGACATTGCCCTCCTTTCGCCGCATGGCGAGGATGAAGGCGAAGGTGCCGAGCGTCATCACCAGATAGATCAGCATGTAGATGGCGACGCCGCGCACGCCGTCCTGGCTGTTCGCGGCAAGGCCGACCAGCGCATAACCCATATGACCGATGGAGGAATAGGCCATCAGCCGTTTGATGTTGGTCTGGCCGATGGCCGCAAAGGCACCAAGCGCCATCGAGGCGATCGAGATGAAGACGATGATCTGCTGCCAGTCGGCGGCGATCGGCTTGAAGGCGCCCATGGTGACGCGCACCATCAGCGCCATCGCCGCCATCTTCGGTGCCGCCGCCAGAAAAGCCGTCACCGGCGTCGGTGCGCCCTCATAGACGTCGGGCGTCCACATATGGAACGGCACCGCCGAGATCTTGAAGGCAAGGCCGGCCAGCACGAAAACCAGGCCGAAGACGAGGCCGAGCTGGCGCTCGCCGCCGCTCAGCGCCGCGGCGATCTCCTGGAAGCCGGTGTTGCCGGTGTAGCCGTAGACCAGCGAGATGCCGTAAAGCAGCATGCCCGACGACAGCGCGCCAAGGACGAAGTACTTCAGCCCGGCCTCGGTCGAGCGCAGATTATCGCGGTTGATCGCCGCCAGCACGTAGATCGCCAGCGATTGCAGCTCGAGGCCGAGATAGAGCCCGATCATGCCGTTGGCCGAGATCATCAGCATCATGCCGAGCGTGCAGAGCAGGATCAGCACCGGATATTCGAACTTGTCGAAACGCTCCGCCTGGGCAAAGCGGACCGACATGACCAGCGTCACCGCCGAGCCGATCAGCGCCAGCACCTTCATGAAGCGGGCGAATGGGTCCTGGATGAAGGCTTCGCCATAGGCATTGCCCTGCCCTGGGGAAAAGATCAGCCAGGCGCCGGCGATCACCAGCACGGCAACAGCAAGGCCGCTCACCGTGACAGTGGTGTTGGCGCGAGAATAGGCGCCGAGCATCAACAGCGCCAAGGCGCCGAGGGCGAGGATCAGCTCTGGCGTCGAGAGCGACAGGCTTGAGAGAAGGTCTGGCGTCATGGTTCGCAAACCCCCAGTCAGTTCGCCGCCGCGGTCTGCGCGGCGCCGATGGATGCGGTGACATTGGTAACGAGCGCCTTGACCGATTCGGCGGTCGCGTCGAAGATCGGCGCCGGATAGACGCCGAAGAAGATGACCAGCGCGACCAGCGGATAGATGATCACCTTCTCGCGCGTCGACAGGTCGAGCAGGCCTTTCAGGCTTTCCTTGGTCAGCGCGCCGAAGATCACCTTGCGGTAGAGCCAGAGCGCATAGGCCGCCGAAAGGACGACGCCCGTGGCGGCGAAGAACGCTACCCAGGTGTTGACCCGGAACACGCCGAGCATGGTCAGGAACTCGCCGACGAAGCCGCTGGTGCCGGGCAGGCCGACATTGGCCATGGTGAAGATCATGAACACGGTTGCATATTTCGGCATGTTGTTGACCAACCCGCCATAGGCGTCGATGTCACGCGTATGCATGCGGTCGTAGACGACGCCGACGCAGAGGAACAGCGCGCCGGAGACCAGGCCGTGCGACAGCATCTGAAAGATCGAACCCTGGACGCCTTCCTGGTTCATCGCGAAGATGCCCATGGTAACGAAGCCCATGTGAGCGACCGACGAATAGGCGATCAGCTTCTTCATGTCCTCCTGCATCAGCGCCACCAGCGAGGTGTAGATGATGGCGACAACGGAGAGCGTGAAGATCAGCGGCGCGAACATTTCGGATGCGATCGGAAACATCGGCAGCGAAAAGCGCAGGAAGCCGTACCCGCCCATCTTGAGCAGGATGGCGGCCAGGATTACCGAGCCGGCCGTCGGTGCTTCGACATGCGCGTCCGGCAGCCAGGTGTGCACCGGCCACATCGGCATCTTCACCGCGAAGGACGCGAAGAAGGCAAGCCATAGCCAGGTCTGCATATTGGCCGGGAAGTTATGCGTCAGAAGCGTCGGGATATCGGTGGTGCCGGACTGGAAGAACATCGCCATGATGGCGAGCAGCATCAGCACCGAGCCGGCCAGCGTATAGAGGAAGAACTTGAAGGAGGCATAGACGCGCCGCTTGCCGCCCCACACGCCGATGATGATGAACATCGGGATCAGGCCGGCTTCGAAGAAGACATAGAACAAGACGATGTCGAGCGCGCAGAACACGCCGATCATCAGCGTCTCGAGCAGCAGGAAGGCGATCATATAGGCCTTGACGCGCTTCTCGATCGATTCCCACGAGGCGAGAATGCAGAGCGGCATCAGGAAGGTGGTCAGGATGACGAACAGCATGGAGATGCCGTCTACGCCCATATGATAGGAGATGCCGGAATCCAGCCAGGCAAACTTCTCGACGAACTGGAAGCCAGGCTGCGAATTGTCGAAGCCGGTCCAGATGAACAGCGAAACCACGAAGGTGAATGCAGTCGTGAACAGCGCGATGGCGCGGATGTTGCGGCGCGCGTTCTCGCTGTCGTCACGCACGAAAAGGATGAGCAGCACACCAACCAGCGGCAGGAAGGTGACCAGAGATAGGATCGGCCAGGCGGTCATCAGAGCATCATCCAGGTGACGAGTGCGGCAACGCCGATCAGCATGGCGAAGGCATAGTGGTAGAGATAGCCGGTCTGCAGCTTGACGACCCGGTTGGTGACGTCGACGACGCGCGCCGAAATGCCGTCCGGCCCAAGCCCATCGATGACGGTGCCGTCGCCGGTCTTCCACAGGAAGCTGCCGAGGCGCTTTGCCGGCCGCACGAACAGGAAGTCGTAGAGCTCGTCGAAATACCATTTGTTGAGCAGGAAGGCGTAGAGCAGGCGATGGTTGGCGGCGACGCTCCGAGGCATTTCCGGCGCGCGAATATAGAACTGCCAGGCAATCGCAAAGCCGATCAGCATGGCGATGAACGGTGACAGCTCGACCCACAACGGCACTTCGTGGATTTCGTGCAGGATGTGGTTGTCCGGCAGCGTGAACAGCGACGCCTTCCAGAATTCGGCATAGCCCTCGCCGATGAAGGCGCCGTGGAAGATCACGCCGGCGAACAGAGCGCCCGCCGCCAGGATGAACAGCGGCACCAGCATGACCGGTGGCGATTCATGGACATGATGCATGACCTCGTGGCTGGCCCGCGGCTCGCCGTGGAAGGTCATGAAGATCAGCCGCCAGGAGTAGAACGAGGTGAAGCAGGCGGCAATGACCAGCAATATGAAGGCAAACGCGGCGACCGCATTGTGGCCGGCGAAGGCCGCTTCGATGATGGCGTCCTTGGAGAAGAAGCCGGCGGTGCCGATGATCGTCACCGGGATGCCGACACCGGTCAGCGCCAGCGTGCCGATCACCATCATCCAGTAGGTCTTCGGGATGAGCGTCCTCAGGCCGCCCATTTTGCGCATGTCCTGCTCGTCGGAGACGGCGTGGATGACCGAGCCCGAGCCGAGGAACAGCAGCGCCTTGAAGAAGGCGTGGGTGAACAGATGGAAAATCGCCGCGCCATAGGCGCCGACGCCGAGCGCCACGAACATGTAGCCGAGCTGCGAACAGGTCGAATAGGCGATGACGCGCTTGATGTCGTTCTGGACGAGACCGACTGTCGCCGCGAAGAAGGCGGTGAAGGCGCCGATGAAAGTGACCACGGTCAATGCCGAATGCGACAGCTCGAACAGCGGCGACAACCGCGCCAGCATGAACACGCCTGCCGTCACCATGGTCGCGGCATGGATTAGTGCCGAGACCGGCGTCGGGCCTTCCATGGCATCCGGCAGCCAGGTGTGAAGCGGCACCTGCGCCGACTTGCCCATGGCGCCCATGAACAGGAGCAGGCAGACGACCGTCATCGCAGCCTGCTTGTCGAGCGCATAGCCGAGGAAGGTCAGCACGGCCGCACCTTGCGGCGCGCCTTCGGCCGGAATGAACGTCGCCGCATTGGCGAAGATGGTGCCGAGATTGACCGAGCCGAACAGCACGAACACGCCGAATATGCCGAGCGCAAAGCCGAAATCACCGACGCGGTTGACGACGAAGGCCTTGATCGCAGCCGCATTGGCCGACGGCTTCTTGTACCAGAAGCCGATCAGCAGATAGGAGGCAAGGCCGACGCCTTCCCAGCCGAAGAACATCTGCACGAGGTTGTCGGCCGTCACCAGCATCAGCATGGCGAAGGTAAACAGCGACAGATAGGCGAAGAAGCGCGGCCGGTCCGGATCGTGATGCATGTAGCCGATCGAGTAGATATGGACCAGCGACGACACCGTGTTGACGACGACCAGCATCACCACCGTCAGCGTGTCGATCCTGAGCGCCCAGGACGCCTCCAGCCCGCCCGACTGGATCCAGCGCATCACCGGCACGGTGAACACTTCTCCGCCGCCGAAGCCAACCGAGAAGAAGGCGACCCACGACAGCACGGCCGCGATCACCAGGAAACCCGAGGTGATGTATTCGGAAGCCTTGGCGCCGAGCGAGGTGCCGAACAGGCCGACGATCAGAAAGCCGAGCAGCGGAAGGAAGACGATGGCCTGATACATGGTGGTTCCGTCAACCCTTCATCATGTTCACGTCTTCGACCGCGATCGAGCCGCGGTTGCGGAAGAAGACGACGAGAATGGCAAGGCCGATCGCCGCTTCGGCCGCGGCGACCGTCAGCACGAACAGTGCGAACACCTGGCCGACCAAATCGCCGAGCGCCGCCGAAAAGGCGACGAAATTGATGTTGACCGCAAGCAGGATCAGCTCGATCGACATCAGGATGACGATGACGTTCCTGCGGTTCAGGAAGATGCCGAACACGCCGAGCGTGAACAGGATCGCCGATACGGTCAGGTAGTGCGCGATGCCGACGACCATCTCAGACTCCTTCGCCCGTCTTGACCTTGCGGATTTCCACTCCGGTTGCCGCCGTGCGGCCGACCTGGGCGGCGATCGACTGCCGCTTGACGCCCGGCTTGTGGCGCAGCGTCAGCACGATGGCGCCGATCATGGCGACCAGCAGCACCAGCCCCGCCACCTGGAAGTAATAGAGGTAATCCGTATAGAGGATGTCGCCGAGCGCTGCCGTGTTCGAGCGCGCGGCCAGGTCCGGAATGGGCTTGGCGACCGTCGCCGCCAGTTTCGGCGCGAATGTATAGCCGCCGAGCACCACGATCAGCTCCGCCGCCAGGATCAGCCCGACCAGCGCGCCGATCGGTGCATATTGCAGGGCGCCTTCCTTCATTTCGGCGAAGTCGACGTCGAGCATCATGACGACGAACAGGAACAGCACCAGCACCGCGCCGACATAGACGACGAGCAGGATCATCGCCAGGAACTCGGCGCCGGTCAGCATGAACAGGCCGGCGGCGTTGAAGAAGGTCAGGATCAGGAACAGCACCGAATGCACGGGATTGCGCGCCGATATGACCATGAACGCCGATGCCACCGCGACAAAGGCGAAGAGGTAGAAAAAGGCCGCCTCTAGTCCACTCAGCATGGGTTCCCCCGGGTTTCCTGTCAGAACAGGACGTTCGTCCTGTTTTTTGCCACCGCCTCCGGTCGGCAAGTTGCGTGTTCCTTAAACGAGGCCCCTCGCCCCGTCCATGCGTCAAATATCAGCGGTAAGGCGCATCCAGCGAGATGTTGCGCGCCAGTTCACGCTCCCAGCGGTCGCCATTGGCCAGGAGCCTGTCCTTGTCGTAATAAAGCTCCTCGCGCGTTTCGGTCGCGAATTCGAAATTCGGGCCCTCGACAATGGCGTCGACCGGGCAGGCTTCCTGGCAGAAGCCGCAGTAAATGCATTTCACCATATCGATGTCGTAGCGCACGGTGCGCCGTGTGCCGTCGTTGCGGCGCGGGCCGGCCTCGATGGTGATGGCCTGCGCCGGGCAGATCGCCTCGCACAATTTGCAGGCGATGCAGCGTTCCTCGCCGTTGGGATAACGGCGCAGCGCATGTTCGCCACGGAAGCGCGGGCTGACCGGCCCCTTTTCATGCGGATAGTTGATCGTCTCCTTCGGCGCGAAGAACTGGCGCATCGACAGGAAGAAAGCGCTGACGAAATCCTGCAAAAGCAGTGACTTGGCGGCCTGGGAAAGAGCGGACATCAAAGGGCTCCCGAAAGTTTCATACCTTGAATCCATCCAACTATTGGCAGAAAGGCAAAACCGAAAAAGGCAACGCCTCTTAGGACACGTCGGTTTTTCAGTGGAAGTTCGGGCTTCAACCAGTAAGCGCGAAGTAGAAAGAACTCGACAGCCGCAAAAGCAACGCCACCGATCGCTCCCCCAATTTCATATGTCATCACGCAAACCCCGTGATTTTGAGGAATGCCGCGGTGGCGACCACCATGAACAGCGAGATCGGCAGGAAGACCTTCCAGCCGAGCCGCATCAGCTGGTCGTAGCGATAGCGCGGCACGAACGCCTTCACCATGGAGAACATGAAGAACACCAGGCAGACCTTGAGCACGAACCAGATCAGCCCCGGCACCCAGGTGAACGGCGCGAAGTTGAAGGGCGGCAGCCAGCCGCCAAGGAACAGGATGGTGGCCAGAGCGCACATCAGGACGACGGCGACATATTCGCCGAGGAAGAACAACAGGAACGGCGTCGAGGAATATTCGACCATATGGCCGGCGACGAGTTCCGATTCGGCTTCCACAAGGTCGAAGGGCGGCCGGTTGGTCTCGGCCAATGCCGAGATGAAGAAGACGATGAACATCGGGAACAGCGACAGCCAATGCCAGTCGAGGAAGGTGTTGGGCAGGCCGAGCCGCGTGCCCAGCCCGTCCTGCTGCGACAAGACGATGTCGGACAGGTTGAGCGAGCCGACGCAAAGCAGCACGGTGACAATGACGAAGCCGATGGAGACTTCGTAAGACACCATCTGCGCCGCCGAGCGCAGCGCGCCGAGGAACGGGTATTTCGAATTGGACGCCCAGCCGCCCATGATGACGCCATAGACCTCGAGCGAGGAGATGGCGAAGACATAGAGGATGCCGACATTGACGTTGGCGATCGCCCAGCCTTCATTGACCGGTATGACCGCCCAGGCAGAGATCGCCAGCACCGCCGACACCAAGGGCGCCAGCAGGAAAACGCCCTTGTTGGCGCCGGACGGGATGACCGGCTCCTTGAAGACGAATTTCAGCAGATCGGCGAACGCCTGCAGCGTGCCCCACGGGCCGACGACGTTCGGTCCGCGGCGCAATTGCACCGCCGCCCAGATCTTGCGGTCGGCGTAAAGCACATAGGCGACGAAGATCAACAGAACGACGATCAGCACGACCGACTTCAAAAGGATCAGCAGCGCCGGCAGCACGTAGAAGGAGAAGAAGGTGTCCATATCTACTCCGCCGCCTGCCTGAAGCCGTTCTTCGCCAAAGCCGAGCACTCGGCCATCACCGCGGAAGCCCGCGCGATCGGGTTGGTCAGGTAGAAATCCTTGACCGGCGAGGTGAAGGTGCCCTTGTTCAGCCGCCCGCCGAGCTTGGCAACCCTGGCGATGTCGGCCGGGTCGCCGGCCACGACATGGTCGATGCGGGCAAGATGCGGGTATTCCGCATAGAGCTTTGCGCGTAGCTGCGGCAGCGAATCGAAAGGTAGCTTCTTGCCGAGCACATCCGACAGTGCCCGAAGGATCGCCCAGTCCTCGCGTGCCTCGCCGGGCGCGAAGCCGGCACGGTTGGTCTGCTGCACGCGGCCCTCGGTGTTGACGAAGGTGCCCGACTTCTCGGTATAGGCGGCCCCCGGCAGGATGACGTTGGCGCGATGCGCGCCCTTGTCGCCATGCGTGCCGATATAGACGACGAACGCGCCGCCGGTCTTGGCCATATCGATTTCGTCGGCGCCGAGCAGGAACAGCACATCGGTCTCGCCCAGCATGCCGGCGACGTTCCTGCCGTCCTCGCCCGGCACAAACCCGACATCGAGGCCGCCGACGCGTGCCGCGGCGGTGTGCAGCACGGCAAAGCCGTTCCAGTCGGCCCTGGCGGCGTTGACGGCGACGGCGAGCTTCGCCGCCTGGCCGAGCACGGCCGCGCCGTCCGGACGCGCCAGCGCACCCTGTCCGACGATGATCAGCGGATGCGTCGCCTTCTTCAGCAGCTGGAAGAACTTGCCGTTGCCGTCGGCCAGATCCTTCAGCGATTCCGGCCCGGCGCCGAGCTGCTCGTAATCATAGCGCGTATCGCCGACATCGCCGATGACGCCGACCGGCAGATTGCCGGCCCGCCAGCGCTTGCGGATGCGGGCGTTGAGCAAGGATGCCTCGAAGCGCGGATTGGCGCCGATGATCAGCATCGCATCGGCCTGTTCGATGCCTTCGATGGTCGGGTTGAACACATAGCTCGCCCGGCCGAGCGACGGATCGAGTGCGGCGCCGTCCTGGCGGCAGTCGGTGTTCTTCGAGCCGAGCGAAGCCATCAGAAGCTTCAGCGCGTAGATCTCCTCGACGGCTGCGAGATCGCCGGCAATGGCACCGATCTTTTCGGGTGCCGCATTCGACACCTCTTCCTTGATAGCGGCAAAAGCCTCGACCCAGCTTGCCGGGGCCAGTCTGCCGTCCTTGCGCACATAGGGGCGGTCGAGGCGCTGTGTGCGCAAACCGTCCCAGATGAAGCGGGTCTTGTCGGAAATCCACTCCTCGTTCACCGCCTCGTTGGTACGCGGCAGGATGCGCATCACTTCGCGGCCTCGGCTATCGACGCGGATCGCCGAGCCGACGGCGTCCATCACGTCGATGGATTCGGTCTTGGTCAGCTCCCACGGCCGTGCCTGGAAGGCGTAGGGTTTGGAGGTCAGCGCACCGACGGGGCAAAGGTCGATGACATTGCCCTGCAGTTCCGAAGTCATCGCGCTTTCGAGATAGGTGGTGATCTCGGCATCCTCGCCGCGGCCGATCAGGCCGAGCTCGGATATGCCCGCAATCTCGGTGGTGAAGCGGACGCAGCGCGTGCAATGGATGCAGCGGTTCATGATCGTCTTGACCAGCGGGCCGATATACTTGTCTTCGACCGCCCGCTTGTTCTCGTGGTAGCGCGATGAATCGACGCCGAACGCCATCGCCTGGTCCTGCAGGTCGCACTCGCCGCCCTGGTCGCAGATCGGGCAGTCCAGCGGATGGTTGATCAGCAGGAATTCCATCACGCCTTCGCGCGCCTTCTTGACCATCGGCGTGTTGGTGAAGATTTCCGGCGGCTCGCCGTTCGGGCCTGGGCGCAGGTCGCGCACGCCCATGGCGCAGGACGCCTGCGGCTTGGGCGGGCCGCCTTTCACCTCAATCAGGCACATGCGGCAATTGCCGGCGATCGACAGCCGCTCGTGGAAGCAGAAGCGCGGCACTTCCGCGCCGGCGTCCTCGGCCGCCTGCAGCAGCGTGTAATGGTCGGGTACAGTGATCTCTTTCCCGTCGACCTTGAGCTTTGCCATTTCGCCTCAAACCCCTGCGGACGTTCCGCAATCTTTCCTTCCGGGCGCAGCCGAGACCGCGCACGATATTGAATTCACCTTTTGGCCCCGGCCAACGCGGCCGCCTGACCGATCCAGCCGTCACGGCCGATGCGGCCCTTCAATGACAGGTAATCTTCGACCCAGGCGATCTCTTGCGGCGTCCACGCGGCGATCTGGGCGTATGTCCAGATGCCAAGGCCGTTCAGCACCTTTTCCAGTTTCGGCCCGATGCCCGATATCGCCTTGAGGTCGGCCGGCTCGGCTGGCCGATCCATCGGCTTGGGCTGCTTGAAATCCTCCGGCATCAGCCCGGCCGACGCATCCGCTGCAACGGTGCTCGCATTCGCCAAGCTCCGCGCCGCGGTGCTCGTCGCAATGTCGGTCACATCATTGGCGAAGGACTGCGCCTCGGCAATCAGGGTTTTGGTCGCCGCGCGCGCCTTTGTCGAGGAGCTTTTGCCGGTTGCGGAAAAGCGTTCCGTTCGCGCCTCGAAATCCTCGGCGACCGGCTGCCAAAGCCGCTGCGAGGTCTCGGCCACGCCTGAAAGCACGCCCATCCAGATGCCAAAGGCGTGGTTGGCAAGACCGATGCCGAGTGCCGCCATCGCCGCCGCGCCCGCGACAGGATGCGCCAGGAGATTGACGGCATTGGCCATCTCCTTCGGCATCATCCTGGTCAGATCCTGGTTCATCTTCAACAACGGGTCCATATCGGGCGTAAAATCGTCGGGTGTCGAAAACAGCGACATAGGTGATCTCCTGGTCGTTTCCGTCTGCCCCGCGCTCGTTTCCTCGTTTCGGGCATTCGCCCGCAATTTTTTGAATTCTTCTATTCCGCCGCCGCCAGCACCGGTTCGGCGCGGTGTGCGTTGCGCGAAAACTCGTCGATGCGCCGCTCCACCTCGCCGCGGAAATGCCGCATCAGGCCCTGGATCGGCCATGCTGCCGCATCGCCCAGCGCACAGATCGTGTGGCCCTCGACCTGCTTCGTCACGTCGAGCAGCATGTCGATCTCGCGCTTCTGCGCCTCGCCGCGCACCAGCCGTTCCATCACCCGCCACATCCAGCCGGTGCCCTCACGGCAAGGCGTGCACTGGCCGCAGCTCTCGTGCTTGTAGAAATAGGACAGCCGCGCGATCGCCTTCACGATATCGGTCGATTTGTCCATGACGATGACAGCCGCCGTGCCGAGGCCCGATTTCAGGTCGCGCAACGCATCGAAATCCATCGGCGCGTCGATGATCTGCTCGGCCGGCACCAGCGGCACCGAGGCGCCGCCCGGAATGACCGCCAGCAGGTTGTCCCAGCCGCCGCGGATGCCGCCGCAATGCGTCTCGATCAGTTCGCGGAACGGGATCGACATCGCCTCTTCGACGGTGCACGGATTGTTGACGTGGCCGGAGATGCAGAACAGCTTGGTGCCGACATTGTTGGGCCGGCCGAAGGACGAGAACCAGGCGGCACCGCGGCGCAGGATGGTCGGCGCGACAGCGATGGACTCGACATTGTTGACTGTCGTCGGGCAGCCATAGAGGCCGACATTTGCCGGAAATGGCGGCTTCAGCCGCGGCTGGCCCTTCTTGCCCTCGAGGCTTTCGAGCAGCGCCGTTTCCTCGCCGCAGATATAGGCGCCGGCGCCATGGTGCATGTAGATGTCGAAATCGTAGCCGGAGGTATTGTTCTTGCCGATCAGCTTGGCCGCATAGGCCTCGTCTATGGCGCGTTGCAGCGCCTCGCGCTCGCGGATGAACTCGCCGCGCACATAGATGTAGGCGGCGACCGCGCCCATGGCGAAGCCGGCAAGCAGGCAGCCTTCGACCAGCGTGTGCGGGTCATGGCGCAGTATGTCGCGGTCCTTGCAGGTGCCGGGCTCGGATTCGTCGGCATTGACGACGAGATAGCTCGGCCGGCCGTCGCTTTGCTTGGGCATGAACGACCATTTGAGCCCGGTCGGGAAACCGGCGCCGCCGCGGCCGCGCAGGCCCGATGCCTTCATCTCGTTGACGATCCACTCGCGCCCCTTGGCAACGATGCCGGGCGTGTTGTCCCAGGCGCCGCGCGCCATGGCGCCGGCCAGCGACTTGTCGAAGCGGCCGTAGATGTTGTTGAAGATGCGGTCTCTGTCCTGAAGCATTGCTCGTTCCTCAGACCGGCTTCTTGCCGGTCGGCCGGCTCTTGTTTCCGGGCGACGGCTTGGCCGCCTTGGCGGCAGCCTTCGCCGGTTTGACCTTGGCCTCCGGCGCTTTGAAAGCAGACGCCGGCTCGGCCTTGTTCTTGGGGCCCTTGCGCTGTTTCGAGACGTCCTCGACCTGCGGTTCGGCCTTGTTGGCATTGGCGGCCGAATGCAGAGGCGCTGCGACGCTCGCCGCCCTTTCCGCCGCGGGCGCGACTTTCGTCGCCGACGGCGATTTCAGCGCCGGGTTGGTCTCGACCGCGTCGGTCTTCGGCTTGCTGGCATTCGAGGGCGCAACCGGCGCCGGCGCGGCAGGAGCAGCTGGCGGAACTGATGCTGCGGCGGCGGCCGCCGGCTCTGCATCCTTGGCGGCCTTGGTCGCCGCCCTGGTTTCCCGGTCGCGGGTCGCCTTGAGGATCGCCTTTTCGCTCTTGAGGGTCGTCAGGCCACTGGCCGGCTCGGAAGTGATGCGGCCGTTTTGCGGTCCTGGCGTCACCGAAGCACCTTTGCCGGCGTCATAGAGGTCGATGATCTCGGCAAGCCGCTCCGGCGTCAAATCCTCATAGGTGTCCTTGAATATCATCACCATCGGTGCGTTGACGCAGGCGCCGAGGCATTCGACCTCCTCCCACGACAGCGTGCCCTTGTCGTTGGTGTGGAACTGGTCGTGATGGATCTTCGAGCGGCAGACATCCATCAGCGCTTCCGAGCCGCGCAGCATGCAGGGCGTGGTGCCGCAGACCTGGATATGCGCGCGGGTGCCGACCGGATTGAGCTGGTACTGGGTATAGAAGGTGGCGACTTCCAGCCCACGGATATAGGGCATGTCGAGCATGTCGGAGATCGTTTCGATCGCCGCCTTGGTCACCCAGCCTTCCTGCTCCTGCGCCAGCATCAGCAAGGGGATGATCGCGGATTGCTCGCGTCCCTTCGGATATTTCTTGATCCACTGCTTCGCCGCCGCCGCATTCGCCCGGTTGAAGGCGAAGGAGGCTGGCTGGAGGCTGGCTTCTGCGAGACGGCGGACTGACATGGAGTTTCGCTTTTATGTTTTCTTATTGAACCGAACTGGAGACGCGATAGCAGTTCTCAGATTGCCCTAACACGCATACAAACTCTTCCTTACCGCGCTTCAGACGGATGTATTCATCATAACGATCGTCAACCCAAGAGACACAGTAAGGCCTCGGCCGGCTGGGCACTTGGGCAACAAACGACTCGATCGGACACGGAAGAGAATGAAAACCCATCCCCTCATCCATCGGCGCATGCCTCTCGTATGTACGCCCCATCAGCAAGTCGCCCTCCGAGACCAGCTCAAACCCGATCTTGAGCAGGTCTCGCGAAAGCAATCGACCATCCGGGGCCCAAGCAGGAACTTGGGCCGCCATGGTCAGAACCGCTGCGGTGACAAGCGCGTTCATTGCTACCGATCCACCTCACCAAACACGATGTCGAGGGAGCCGAGAACGGCGGTGACGTCGGCCAACATGTGGCCGCGACACAAAAAGTCCATGGCCTGGAGGTGCGCGAAGCCGGGCGCGCGCAGCTTGCAGCGATAGGGTTTGTTGGTGCCGTCGGAGACCAGATAGACGCCGAACTCACCTTTCGGCGCCTCGACCGCCGCATAGACCTCGCCGGCCGGCACGCGGTAGCCTTCGGTGTAGAGCTTGAAGTGATGGATCAGCGCTTCCATCGAGCGCTTCATCGCCGCGCGCTTCGGCGGCACCACCTTGCCGTCGAGGTTAGACACCGGCCCGCTGCCTTCCTTGCCGAGCAACAGGTCGACGCACTGGCGCATGATTTTCGCCGACTGCCGCATCTCTTCCATGCGTACCAGATAACGGTCGAAACAGTCGCCGTTCTTGCCGATCGGAATGTCGAAATCCAGCTCGGCATAGCATTCGTAGGGCTGCGATTTGCGCAGGTCCCACGGCGCGCCCGAGCCGCGCACCATGACGCCGGAAAAACCCCAGGCCCATGCGTCGGCCAGAGACACCGTCGCGATGTCGACATTGCGCTGCTTGAAGATACGGTTGCCGGTCAAAAGCGCGTCGAGATCGTCGACCGATTTCAGGAATGGGTCGATCCACTTGCCGATGTCCTCGATCAGCTTCTGCGGCAGATCCTGATGGACGCCCCCGGGGCGGAAATAGGCAGCATGCATGCGCGAGCCCGAGGCGCGCTCATAGAACACCATCAGCTTTTCGCGCTCGACGAAGCCCCACAGCGGCGGCGTCAGCGCGCCGACATCCATCGCCTGCGTCGTCACGTTGAGGATATGCGACATGATGCGGCCGATTTCCGAATAGAGAACTCGGATCAACTGGCCCCGCTTCGGCACCTCGATACCGAGCAGCCGCTCCGCGGCAAGCGCAAAGGCATGCTCCTGGTTCATCGGCGCGCAATAATCGAGCCGGTCGAGATAGGGCACGGCCTGCAGATAAGTCTTGGCCTCGATCAGCTTTTCCGTGCCGCGGTGCAACAGCCCGATATGCGGGTCAACGCGATCGACGACTTCGCCGTCAAGCTCCAGCACAAGGCGCAAAACGCCATGCGCCGCAGGGTGTTGAGGGCCAAAATTGATGTTGAAGTTGCGGACCGAAGTTTCAGCCATTTTGGCGTCTCTGGCGAAGAGTCAGTAGTGAGTAGTGAGTAGTGATCATCAATCTCAATGCCTGCTTCATTCCGCCTGCTTGGCCTGCACCGTTCGGATAAGAGATCTCGTCATTTTTCCAATCTCTTCGCATCGCAGCAGCAGCTCAATCTCGTTGTCATTTCGTAGCAGGCCAACCCGGCATGCCAGTAGTATGTGCGTTTCCAGTTCCTTCAACGAACCTTGCGCCATGCGCAAAAATTGAACGAACGAACCTCTGTTCTCCCGACCGTACCCCTCCGCGATATTGGCTGCGATCGACACCGCCGATCGGCGCATTTGAGAGGTCATGCCGTAGATCTCCTCTCTCGGAAACCCTTTGGTGATGCGGTAACAATCTTCAGCGAGTAGCATCGCCGATTGCCACACCTTCAGGTCACGATAAGATTCGATCCGTTGCTCCAATTCTTTCCTACCGACTACTCACTATTTCACTACTCACTGTTTCGCCTTCTCATCCCCCGGAAGCACGTAATCCGTACCTTCCCACGGAGACAGAAAATCGAAATTGCGGAATTCCTGCTTGAGCTCCACCGGCTCGTAGATGACGCGCTTGGCTTCGTCGTCGTAACGCACCTCGACGAAGCCGGTCAGCGGAAAGTCCTTGCGCAGCGGATGGCCTTCAAAGCCGTAGTCGGTCAGGATCCGCCGCAGATCGGGATGGCCCGAAAACAGCACGCCGTAGAGATCGTAGGTCTCGCGCTCGAACCAGTCGGCGCCGGGATATATCCCGGTGATCGACGGCACGAGCGTCTCTTCGTCGGCCTGGACCTTGAGCCGGATGCGGATATTCTGCTTCGGCGACAGCAGGTGATAGACGACGTCGAAGCGCTTTGCCCGTGACGGATAATCGGCGCCGCAAACGTCGATGATCGAAATGAACTGGCATTTCGGGTCGTCGCGCAGGAAGGTCACCACCTCGATCAGGTCGCGCGGCTCGACCGAGATAGTGAGTTCGCCATAGGCGAGCACCGCCGCGCCGATCCGGCCGATCAGCTTCTCGCCGAGATAGGTCGAGAGGTCATTCAACGCCTGGGTCATGCCGCTCACCGCTCGATCGTGCCGGTGCGGCGGATCTTCTTCTGCAGCAGAAGGATGCCGTAGAGCAGCGCTTCGGCGCTCGGCGGACAGCCGGGCACGTAGATGTCGACCGGCACGATGCGGTCGCAGCCGCGCACCACCGAATAGGAATAATGGTAATAGCCGCCGCCATTGGCGCAGGAGCCCATCGAGATGACGTAGCGCGGCTCCGGCATCTGGTCGTAGACCTTGCGCAGCGCCGGCGCCATCTTGTTGGTCAGCGTGCCGGCGACGATCATGATGTCGGACTGGCGCGGAGACGCGCGCGGCGCCACGCCGAAGCGCTCGCTGTCATAGCGCGGCATCGACGTGTGGATCATCTCGACGGCGCAGCAGGCGAGGCCAAACGTCATGAACATCAGCGAGCCGCTGCGCGCCCAGGTGATCAGCGCCTCGGTCGAGGTGACGAGAAAGCCCTTGTCGGCGAGCTCGTTGTTGATCTCCAGGAAGAATGGATCGTCGGACCCGACCGGCCTGCCGGTGTTGGGATCGATGAGGCCCTTGGGCTTCGGCGCGACGAGCGTACCGGAACTGTCGTTCAATCCCATTCCAGCGCTCCTTTTTTCCATTCATAGGCAAAGCCGATGGTCAACACCGCCAAAAACACCATCATCGACCAGAAACCGAGCATGCCGATCTGGCTGAACGACACCGCCCACGGAAACAGGAAGGCCACCTCCAGATCGAAGATGATGAACAGGATCGACACCAGGTAGAAGCGGATATCGAACTTCATGCGGGCGTCGTCGAACGAGTTGAAGCCGCACTCGTAGGCGGAAAGCTTTTCCGGATCGGGGTTGCGGTAGGCCACCAGGAACGGTGCGGCGAGCAGCGCCAGCCCGACGATCAGCGCCACGCCGATGAACAGGACGATGGGCAGGTACGAACCTAAAAGTGCGTTCATGCTGCAGTTTCCGTTGGCGGCCAATCCACTCTGATTACAGCACCGGACCCACTTGCGGAAGCGTGACAGTTTAACCACTGAACCGTTTTAAGGGGGCTCTATGCTGCAACGCGGCGAGGGTTAGCGCAGCGCTTTCGGCGAAGCAAGTCAAACCTTGTTCAAATCGCGGTGCTGGACGGCATATCCGGGAAAACTGGTCCGATCCGCTCCTGTTTGATTTCCTTCACTTTTTACTCCACTTTTCTCTCCTGACATGGATGCCGCCAAAACCCTGTTAGCATGGCACGGAATCGCAGGTCATTTTCTCTGTCTAAAATCGTCCGGATGCCGCCTTCATGAAGGAAAAAATCTCGCTTGCCATGGCCCGCCGCATTGCGCTGGCGGCACAGGGATTCAATGACCCGCGCCCCACCGGCACGCCTGACCGCCGGCATCTGGCCCGCGTGCTTGCCCGTACCGGCCTGCTGCAGATCGATTCCGTCAGCGCCGTGGTGCGCGCCCACTATATGCCGCTCTATTCGCGGCTTGGCCCCTACAAGCTGGCGCTGCTCGACGACGCCGCCGTAACGCGCAAGCGCATGGTCTTCGAATATTGGGCGCACGAAGCCTCCTTCTTGCCGGTCGAGACCTATCCGCTGATGCGCTGGCGCATGCAGCGGGCCGAGTGCGGCGACGAAATGTACAGCGGACTGGCCAAATGGGGTCGCGAGCACGCCGCCTATATCGAAGACATCTATCGCGAGGTCGCCGAACGAGGCCCGATCGCGGCGTCGGCTTTCGAAGGGCAGAAGGGTTCGGGCGGCTGGTGGGGCTGGAGCCATGCCAAGCACGCCTTCGAATGGCTGTTCTGGGCCGGCCGCATCACCACGGCGCATCGCCGCGGCTTCGAACGGTTCTACGATCTGCCGGAGCGCGTGCTGCCGCCAACAATACTGAGTCTGCCAACGCCCTCCCCCGAAGACGCTCACCGCGAATTGCTGCGCATCTCGGCCCGCGCCCACGGCATCGCCACGGCAGGCGACCTGCGCGACTATTTCCGCCTCTCGCCCGCCGACATCAAGGGCCGCATCGAGGAGCTGGTCGAGGCCGGCGAGCTGTTGCCGGTGAGCGTCGACGGCTGGAACAAAACAGCCTATCTCCACAAGGACGCCCGTTTGCCGCGCAGGATCGAGGCGCGCGCCTTGCTCGCGCCGTTCGATCCTGTCGTCTTCGAACGATCGCGCACCGAGCGGTTGTTCGACTTCCACTACCGCATCGAGATCTACACGCCGGCCGAAAAGCGCCGGTATGGCTATTATGTGCTGCCATTCCTGCTCGGCGACAGCATCGTCGGGCGCGTTGACCTCAGGGCCGACCGTCCGGCCGGCGTATTGCGCGTCCATGCCGCCTATGCGGAGCCCGGCGCCCCGCCACAAACCGCTGCCGAACTCTTCAAGGAATTGAAGCAGATGCAGGGCTGGCTCGGCCTGGAACGCATCGAGGTGACCGCCGCCGGCGATTTGGGCCGGCCGCTCGCGGATATCGCCGCGCCATAGACGTGCGTTGACACAACTGCCTCCACAAGCCTAAATCCGTTCCAGACGGTCCCCTGCCCGCAACGGCAGGGGCCAAGAGGGAATGCGGTGCGAAATCTCGATTTCAAATCCGCGGCTGTCCCCGCAACTGTAAGCGACGAGCCAAGGCCGAAAACCACTGGGATATTCCCGGGAAGGCGGCACCCAGGCGATGACCCGCGAGCCAGGAGACCTGCCGTCTAGGACCTAAGAATCCGATCGCCTGGCGGGTTTTCCGGGCAAGGAGCCTGATTTGGAACGCGACAGCAGTTTTCCGGCTGAGACAGCGGATTTATTGTCCGGCCATGGTGATTCCCCGGCCGGCGTTACCGTCATCGTCTGCTCGTCCTGCCGTGACGAGACCGGTTCGGACGCTCATCCACGCGCCGGCGAACTGCTCGCAGAGGACACGCGCCGCGCTGCTTCCAGCGACAACATCAAAATCCGCACCGTCGAATGCCTCGGCAATTGCAAGCGCCGGCTCAGCGCGGCCATGCTGCGCGACGGCTGCTGGAGCTACGTCTTCGGTGATCTGATCACGACCAGCGGCGCCGATCTCGTCACCGGGGCAAAGCTGTTCGCCACCTCGACGGATGGGCTCATTCCATGGCGCGGCCGTCCCGATTGCCTGAAGCGCGGCCTGGTTGCCCGCATCCCTCCCCTTGACCTTTTGAAGGACCTGACATGACCGCTGCCTCCCTTTCGCGCGTTCCCTGCACCGTGGTCACCGGCTTTCTCGGCGCCGGCAAGACGACGTTGATCCGCCATTTGCTCGAAAACGCCAAAGGCAAGCGCCTGGCCATCATCGTCAACGAGTTCGGCGACATCGGCATCGACGGCGAGATCCTGAAGGGCTGCGGCATCGACACCTGCCCCGAGGAAAACATCGTCGAGCTGGCCAATGGTTGCATCTGCTGCACCGTCGCCGACGATTTCGTCCCAGCGCTGGACCAGATCCTGTCGCTGACGCCGAGGGTCGACCACATCCTGATCGAGACATCCGGCCTCGCTTTGCCCAAGCCGCTGGTCCAGGCCTTCCAGTGGCCGTCGGTGAAAAGCCGCGTGACGGTGGACGGCGTCATTGCCGTGGTCGACGGACCGGCGCTGGCTGATGGCCGCGTAGCCAACGACATGGACGCCCTGCAGGCCCAGCGCGCGCAGGACGAGACGCTCGACCATGACGATCCGGTCGAGGAAGTGTTCGAGGACCAGCTCGCCTGCGCCGACCTGATCATCCTGTCGAAGAGCGACCTGATGGACGCAGCCGGCTCGGCCCGTGCCAATGCCGTCATCGGCAAGCACGTTGCGCGGGCGGTGAAGATCGTACCGACTTCGCAAGGCAAGGTCGACCCGTCGGTGCTGCTCGGCCTCGGCCTCGCCGTCGAGGACGACATCGAGAACCGCAAGACCCACCACGACGACGAGCTCGACCACGAACATGACGATTTTGACTCGTTCGTCATCGACATCGCGTCCGTGTCCAACCCGGACGAGCTCGCACAACGGGTCGCCACGGCGGCGGAGGAAGAAAACGTGTTGCGCGTCAAGGGTTTCGTCGAAGTCGGCGGCAAGCCGATGCGGCTCCTGCTGCAGGCCGTCGGTCCGCGCGTCAACCACCATTACGACCGCGCCTGGACCGCTGAAGACGACCGCCGCTCGCGCCTCGTCGTCATCGGCCTGAAAGGGCTGAACCGCCCGGCCATCGAGCGTATCCTCGCCGGCTGACCCCAGGTACGAGCCGCGATGCACATCCTCACCACCACATCCGCCTCGCTCGACGATCTCGCCGAGCCTGTCGATCTCAGGCAAACGCCTGCGGATGTCGTGGCGCTGTCCTTCACCGACAGCGACCTGGCCGGGCTGGCGGCGGCGTGGAAGGCAGATGCGCACCGCCTGCCGTCGATGCGGCTCGCCGCCTTGCGCGACCTGCGCCATCCGATGTCCGTCGACCTGTGGATCGACAGTGTCGCCCGCCACGCCAAGGTCATTCTGGTCCGCATCCTCGGCGGCTATGACTGGTGGCGCTATGGCTGCGACCAGCTCGCCGCTATCGCGCGAAATCGCGGTATCAAGCTGGCGCTCCTACCGGGCGAGAGCCACGACGAGGATTTGCGACTGATCGAAGGCTCGACGCTGCCGCGCGAGGAGTTGGACGCCCTGCTTGGCTACTTCCGCGAGGGCGGGCCGGCAAATATGACGGCGCTGGTGCAGAGGCTGGCAAGTCTCGCTGGATCGGGTGCGGCGGTAGCCGAACCTGTTAGCGTGCCAAAGGCGGGATTTTACGAGCCGGGACTGGGGGTTGTAGAACGCGGTGTCCCCCTCTCCCTCGAGGGGAGGGTCCGGCCGCAGGCCGGGGGTGGGGTCCTCTCCGAAGCGCGCCTGCACAAAACGTCGAGCACTGCCGTGACGACCCCACCCGGCCCCGCGGGTCCCCTCGAGGGGGAGGGGGACGTCGTGCCAATTCTCTTCTACCGTTCGATGCTGCTCGCGGCCGATGTCGCGCCCATCGACGCGCTTTTCGAAGCCCTGCGCCACCGCGGCATGGCTCCCGTGCCTATGTTCGTCTCCAGCCTCAAGGACCCGGCGTCGCTCGCCTTTGTCGCAACCGCGCTCGCAACCCTGAAGCCTGCCGCCATCATCACCGCCACAGCTTTCGCCTCGGGTGCCGAGCCCGGCGTTGAAACCCTGTTCGACCGCGCCGGCGTGCCGGTGTTCCAGGTCATCGTCGCAACCACCCGCCGCGACATCTGGCAAACCAATCAGCGCGGCCTGACGCCCGCCGACCTTGCCATGCATGTCGTCCTGCCCGAGCTCGACGGCCGCATCCTGGCCGGCGCCATTTCATTCAAGGGCGAAAGCGAAACCGACCCGGCGCTGGGCTTCCGCGCCTTCGCCAACCGGCCTGAGCCCGACCGCGTGGCGCAAGTGGCGAACCGTGTCGAGGCCTTCGTGCGCCTGCAGCGGACGCCGCGTGCGGAGCGCAAGCTCGCCATCCTGATCCCCGACTATCCGAGCGCCCCCGGTCGCACCGGCTACGCGGTTGGTCTCGACGTGCCGTCCAGCGTGCTGGCAATGCTGCGCGACCTCAGCGAACAGGGCTACGCCGTTGAAAGCATTCCACAAACGCCGCGCGAGTTGCTGGAGACGCTGGAAAAGGGCGGCCATGGGTTGGCGTTGAAGGAGTATTTGACCTTCTCGACGGAATTGCCGCCGTCGGCCATCGCTGCGGTGGAAGCCGCATGGGGAAATCCAGAAGATGAGACAGGTTTGTGCGAGGCACCCCCCTCTGTCCTGCCGGACATCTCCCCCTCAAGGGGGGAGATTAGCAGTTCCGCCACCGGCTCTCCCTTAAGGCCCTCGGTAATTGGCGAAAGTAGAGACAACAGCGCAATCTCCCCCCTTGAGGGGGAGATGTCCGGCAGGACAGAGGGGGGCGCGACAGAACGCCAACCTTCGCTGCTGGTCAGCGAAAAACAATTCCCCTTCCGCGCAGCCACCTTCGGCAACGTCACCGTGGCACTCGCCCCTGACCGCGGGCGCTCAGCCGACCGCCGCGCCGACTATCACGACCCGACGCTGCCGCCGCGCCATGCGCTGGTCGCCTTTGGGCTCTGGCTGCGCAAGTCGCTCGGCATCCATGCAATTGTCCATGTCGGCGCCCATGGCACGCTGGAGTGGCTGCCCGGCAAGACCGTGGCGCTCAGCGAAAACTGCTTTCCCGAGATAGTCACCGGTCCCCTGCCCGTCATCTATCCCTTCATCGTGTCCAACCCGGGAGAGGCAGCGCAGGCCAAGCGGCGCATTGCCGCCGTCACGCTCGGCCATCTGCCGCCGCCGCTGACCGGCGCCGGGCTGGACGAAAACCCGCACCGGCTTGAACGACTGGTTGACGAATATGCCCAGGCCGACGGGCTCGACCGCCGCCGCCGCGACCGCCTGGCGAAGCTGATCGTCGAGACGGCGGAAAAGACCGGCCTCGCCTCGGAAGCCGGGGTTGCCCAAACCGACGTCCCCGACGAAGCGCTGCGCCGCATCGACGCCTGGCTCTGCGATCTCAAGGATTTCGCCATCAAGGACGGCCTGCACATTTACGGCCGCTCGCCGGAAGGCGAGGCTGATCCGTTGCGGCGGCAAAGCGCGGCAGCTGAAAAAACCGCGCTGCTTGCCGCCCTCGACGGCCGCCACGTCGCTGCCGGTCCGGCCGGTGCGCCGGCGCGTGGCCGGAGCGATGTGCTGCCCACCGGCCGCAATTTGTTTACCGCCGACCCGCGCACCATGCCGACGCCGACCGCCTATGATCTGGGCAAGGTGGCAGCGGAGGAAGTCGTCCGCAGCTACATGCAATCGCATGGCGACTGGCCGCGCTCGCTGGTCATCGACCTCTGGGGCTCGGCCTCGCTGCGCACCGGCGGTGAGGAGATCGCGCAAGGCCTGGCGCTGATGGGCTGCCGGCCGCAATGGGATTCCGCCACCGGCCGCATCACCGGCATAGATGTGCTGCCGCCGGCAACACTCGGCCGTCCGCGCATCGATGTCACCTGGCGCATATCGGGCCTGTTCCGCGACATGTTCCCGACCCAGATCGCGCTGATCGACGCCGCGGCCAACGCGGTGGCGACCCGCGACGAGGATGATTCGGAAAACCCGCTCGCCGCCAGGACCCGCATCGACGGCAAGATCAGCCCGCGCATTTTCGGCACCTCGCCGGGCACTTACGGCGCGGGCGTCGAGGACTTGTTGTCGAGCGGCGACTGGGCCGCGCGCGAAGAGATCGGCCGCACCTATCTCGCCGCCACCTCGCACGCCTATGGCGGCTCCGAGGGCAAAGGCATTTCGGCGCCCGGCGCGTTCGAGGATCGCCTCGCCGAGGCCGACCTTCTGGTTCATACCGGCGACGACCCCGGCCGCGACATCCTCGAAGGCTCGGCCGACGTCGCCTTCATCGGCGGCTTTTCGGCAGCGCTTGCCGCGCTCGGCAAGAACGCCGACGTGATCGTGCTCGACACCACGGACCCGCAAAAGCCCAAGCCGCGCTCGATCAGTGAGGCCGTATCCCGGGTAGTTCGCGCCCGCGCGGTCAACCCGCGCTTCATCGCCGGCCAGCTGCGGCACGGGCCGCGCGGCGCCTCGGAATTCGCCGAGACGGTCGACCGGCTTGTCGGCTTTGCCGAGACTACCCATGCCATATCGGGCACGCTGATCGAGGCGGTGCACGACGCCTATCTTGGCGACCCCGTGGTGCGCGCCTTCATCCTGCGCGAGAACCCGGCGGCGGCGAAGGTGATCGCCGAGCGTTTGCTGTCGGCACGGCGGCGCGGGCTCTGGCATCCGCTGCGCAATTCGATCGATGACGATCTCGCCGTACTGATTGCCGAAGCGCATGCGCTGGGAGTGGCGGCATGAACGCTTTCTCGCGCCGTGGCGCCTGCCCTGCCTTGTCCGCGCCGATGCAGACCGGCGACGGGCTGCTGGTGCGGCTCAATCCGGTCGCTGGAGGACTGTTGCCGAAGTCGTTGATCGGACTCTGCGAATCCGCCTTGCGCCATGGCAACGGCATCATGGAAGTGACCGCCCGCGGCAGCCTGCAGATCCGCGGCCTGACCCCGGCAAGCGCGCGGCTGCTGGCGATGGAGATCGATGTGCTCGGCATCGCGGTGCGCACCGGCGTGCCGGTCGAGACCGGCCCGCTGGCCGGGCTCGACCAGGAGGAGATAGCCGACCCGCGCCCAATGGCGCAGCGGATTCGGGCGGCAATTGAGGACGCCGGTGTTACGCAACGCCTTGGCCCGAAGGTGTCGGTGATTGTTGACGGCCGCGGGCAGCTGACAATGGATGCGGTTACGGCCGATGTCAGACTGGTCGGGGTGCGGGCCGCCGACGGAATTAAGTGGCGGGTATCGCTCGCCGGAGATGCGCAGGGTGCCACGCCGCTGGCGATGTCCGAGGAAGATGCGGCTTGTGACATCGCCGTCGCCATTCTCAGGATGGTTGCCGAAAAGGGCCGCGATGCCCATGCGCGGGATTTGACGGCGAGGCAGCTGAGATCTCTCGCAAGTTGGCGATCCGTCGCGCCCCCCTCTGTCCTGCCGGACATCTCCCCCTCCAGGGGGGAGATCTGCAGCTTCGCCGGCGGCTTCCCCCCAGCACCTTCGGCGATTGGCGAAAGCGGAGACGAAGGCGCAATCTCCCCCCTGGAGGGGGAGATGTCCGGCAGGACAGAGGGGGGCGCGACGGATCGCCGGCCCATCGGAATTTTCGATCTGGCAGCCGGCAGTACCTCCCTCGGCATCGGCCTGCCGTTCGGCAGCATACCAGCGCCAAAACTTATCGATCTCACCCAATACGCCCTCACCCTCGGCACCACCGAAATCCGTCTGGCGCCGGGTCGCGCGCTGCTTTTGCTTGGCCTCTCCCCAGCCGCATGTCTTTCCCTCCAGAAAACCGCCGCAGCCCTCGGCTTTGTCACCGACGCAGCCGATCCGCGCACCAGGATCGCCGCCTGCCCCGGCGCACCCGCCTGCGCCTCCGGCCGCATCGCCACCCGCGACATCGCCGAGACCATCGCCGTGGAAAACCGCGATATCCTCGATTCCTCCTTAACGCTGCACATCTCCGGCTGCGCCAAGGGCTGTGCCCATCCCGGTCCGGCGGCGCTGACCCTGGTCGGTGGCGAAAACGGAGCCGGACTTGTCGTGGACGGAACGGCAAAGGCAATGCCTGCCCGATACAGGCCGGGCTACGACGCCGCGCACGGCATCGGCCGCATTGCAGCGGCGATCCGCAGCGCACGACATTCCGGCGAAACTGCTGCCGCCTGCCTGGCAAGGCTCGGCGCGGCCGGCATCACCGAAATCTACCGACAGGAATGAGCATGCCCGCCCAGAACGCCTACGACTACATCCATGACGGCACGGCGATCTACGAGCGCTCCTTCGCCATTATCCGCGCCGAGGCCGACCTGTCGCGCTTTTCCGAAGCCGAGGCCGAAATCGCTATCCGCATGATCCACGCCTGCGGCCAGGTCGACGCTGCGCGACACTTCGTTTTCTCGAGCGATTTCGTCGCCGCCGCGCGCACGGCGTTGGGGGCCGGCGCGCCGATCTTCTGCGACGCGCAGATGGTCTCGCATGGCGTCACGCGCGCCCGGCTTCCGGCCGGCAACGAGGTGATCTGTACGCTGCGCGATCCACGGACAGCCGACATCGCGAGAAAGATCGGCAACACCCGCTCGGCCGCCGCGATCGACCTGTGGGGCGAGCGCATGGCCGGTTCGGTCGTCGCCATCGGCAATGCGCCGACAGCCCTTTTCTATCTGCTGGAAAAGCTGCGCGACGGCGCGCCAAAGCCGGCGGCGATCATCGGCATGCCGGTCGGGTTTGTCGGCGCCGCTGAATCGAAGGATGCGCTGGCCGAAAATTCCTATGGCGTGCCTTACGCCATCGTGCGCGGCCGGCTGGGCGGCAGCGCCATGACCGCCGCCGCCCTCAATGCATTGGCGAGGCCGGGCCTATGAATGCGATTGCAAAAGGCAGGCTTGTCGGCGTCGGCACCGGACCCGGCGACCCGGAACTCTTGACGCTGAAGGCAATGCGCGCGCTGGCCGAGGCCGATGTCGTCGCGCATTTCGCTAAGCGCGGCAACAACAGCAATGCGCGCGCCATTGTCGGCGCGCATTTTCGCCCTGATCTGATCGAACTGCCGCTGCTCTACCCGGTGACGACCGAGATCGACAAGGACCACAGCGATTACCGCTCGCAGATAACCGATTTCTACGAGCAATCGGCCGAAAAGGTCGCCGCGCACCTCAGCGCCGGCAGGATGGTCGCTGTGCTTTCGGAAGGCGACCCGCTTTTCTACGGCTCCTACATGCATCTTCATGTCCGGCTGGCGCACCGCTTTCCGAGCGAAGTCATTCCCGGCGTCACCGCCATGTCCGGCTGCTGGTCGGCGACCGGCCTGCCTATCGTCCAGGGTGACGACGTGCTGACGGTGCTGCCGGGCACCATGAGCGAATTCGAGCTGACGCGTCGCCTCGCCGATACCGACGCTGCGGTGATCATGAAGGTCGGCCGCAACCTGCCCAAGATCAGGCGCGCGCTGGAGGCAACCGACAAGCTGGCGCGGGCCATCTATGTCGAGCGCGGCACCATGCCGGGCGGCGTCTCGATGCGGCTGGCCGATAAAAAGGACGACCAGGCGCCTTATTTCGCCATCGTGCTGGTGGCCGGCTGGTCGGGCCGGCCAAGCGCATTGAAAGCCGAAGCATGAGCGGCCGCCTCACTGTCATCGGCCTCGGGCCCGGCAACGCCGACCAGGTGACGCCGGAGGCAACCCGCGCCGTTGCCGAGGCAAAATTCTTCTACGGCTATAAACCCTATCTCGACCGGCTCGATCTGCGCCCCGACCAGATTCGCGTCGCTTCCGACAATCGCGAGGAACTCGCGCGCTCCAGGGACGCGCTGCTGAAGGCTGTGGAAGGCCACGATGTCGCCGTCGTGTCGGGCGGCGATCCCGGCGTCTTCGCCATGGCCGCGGCCGTCTGCGAGGCGATAGAGGCGGGCCCACCCGAATGGCGCGCGGTCGACATCGCCATCGTGCCCGGTATCACCGCCATGCTCGCCGTCGCCGCCCGCATCGGCGCGCCGCTCGGCCATGATTTCTGCGCCATCTCGCTGTCCGACAATCTGAAGCCGTGGGACCTGATCGAGCTACGCCTGCTGGCGGCAGCCGGCGCCGGCTTCGTAATCGCGCTCTACAACCCGATCAGCAAGGCGCGCCCATGGCAGCTAGGCCGCGCCTTCGAATGCCTTGCTGCGATCCTGCCCGGCACCACGCCGGTGATCTTCGGCCGTGCCGCCGGCCGTCCCGACGAGCGCATCGAGGTTTTTCTGCTGGCCGACGCCGATGCCGCGAAGGCCGACATGTCGACCTGCATCATCATCGGCTCGCCGGAAACCAGAATCATCAAGCGGGGTGACAAGGCCGCGCTGGTCTACACGCCGCGTTCGGCAGCGGGCCCAAGAACATGACCGACCAGAAAATGATCGACCATCGCGGCAAGAGATTCGACGGTCTCAGCCGACGTGACGTCCGGCAGCGCCGGCCTGCGGATCATCACCACCTCGATTCCCAGCGCTCGCGCCGCCGCGATCTTGCCGTAGGTCGCCTCGCCGCCGCTGTTTTTGGAAACAACGACTTCGATGTGGTGTTGCAGAAGCAGTGCATGTTCGTCGACTTCCCGAAACGGCCCGCGCGCCAAGAGATAGGTCGCGCGGGGCACAGCGAGCCTGGGCTCGACCGGGTCGACACTGCGGATGAGATAATGATGCTGGGGAGCGGCCTTGAAGGCAGCGACCTCCTGTCGCCCGAGCGCCAGGAACACGCGGCGCGGCACCGGTCCCAAAGCCGTCACCGCGCTGGCAACGGTGTCGACCAACATCCAGCGATCACCTTCGACCGCCTCCCATCCGGGACGCCTGAGCCCAACGATAGGCACGCCGGTCATGCGCGCTGCTTCCGCCGCATTGGCAGAGATTCGCGCCGCATAGGGATGCGTGGCGTCGATCAGCAGGTCGATCTTGTTCTGGCGGAGATACGCCGCCAGCCCGCCGGCACCGCCGAAGCCGCCGACCCGCACCGGCACCCCCTGCGCGGCCGGGTTTTCGGTGCGGCCGGCCAGCGACAGCATGACCGAAATATCCGCGCGCGCGGCCAGCTTTCCGGCCATTTGCCGGGCTTCCGTGGTTCCGCCGAGGATCAGAATGCGGTGGGTCGTCATGCCTGCTGAAGCTCCGCGCGGCGCCAAGCTCACCTCAAAGTGGCTCACGATCATCGGCATCGGCGAGGACGGTGTAGCGGGTCTCGGCGACGAGGCCAAGCGGTTGATCGCGGAGGCCGAATTCGTCTTCGGCGGCAAGCGCCACCTTGCCCTCGTCGCGTCGCTCGCCAAAGGTGAAGCGCGCGCCTGGCCGACACCTTTCGATGCCGAGATGCGCGACGTGCTGGCGCTCTCCGGCAGACGCGTCTGCGTGCTGGCCTCCGGCGATCCCCTCTACCACGGTGTCGGCGTCACCCTCGCCCGCAAGGTCGCGGCAGAGGGTATGCGGGTGATCCCCGCGCCCTCGGCCTTTTCGCTGGCCGCCTCACGCCTGGGCTGGGCGCTGCAGGACGTCGAAACCATTTCGCTGCATGGCCGCTCGCTCGACCTGATCCGGCCGTTGCTGCATCCTTGCACCCGCATTCTCGCGCTGACCTCGGACAGCGATGCACCGGGAGCGATTGCCCGTCTCATGACCGAACTCGGCTTCGGCGTTTCGCGGTGGACGGTGCTGGAGGCGCTGGGTGGGCCGAACGAAAGGCTGCGCTCGGCGAGCGCCGGCACTTTCGACCTCGAAAAGATCAACCCGCTCAACGTGCTCGCAATCGAAGTTGAATCGACTTCGCAAGCACGCATCCTGCCGCTGACACCGGGACTTGCCGATCATTTGTTCGAGCATGACGGCCAGATCACCAAACGCGAAGTGCGCGCCGTCACCCTGTCCGCTCTCGCGCCAAGACGCGGCGAACTGCTGTGGGACATCGGCGCCGGATCGGGCTCCATTGGCATCGAATGGATGCTGGCGCATCCCTCCATGCGCGCCATTGCCGTTGAGGCCGATCCGACCCGCGCCGCGCGCATCCGACGCAACGCCGCGGCCTGCGGCGTTTCCGGTCTCACCGTCGTCGAAGGTTCGGCACCGCAAGCGCTTGCCGGGCTGGAGACGCCCGCGGCGATCTTTATCGGCGGCGGCGGCAGCGATGCCGGCGTGCTGGGGGGAGCCATCGATGCCTTGCCTGCCGGCGGCCGCCTCGTCGCCAATGCGGTGACCCTGGAGATGGAGGCGCTGCTGCTTTCCCGTCACGCCGCGCACGGCGGCGAACTCACCCGCATCGCTGTATCCCGTGCTTCGCCGGTTGGTTCGATGCAGGTCTGGCGGCCGGCTATGCCGGTCACTCAATGGAGCTGGGTGAAGCCATGATGGTCGCGGGCGTCGGCAGCCGCAAAGGCGTCAGAGCGCGCGACGTGCTTGCCGCGGTAGAAACCGCCCTGGAAGCGCACGGGCTTGCCCTGCCCGCGCTTTCAGCCCTCGCGACCGCGTCTCTCAAGCAGGATGAAGCGGCAATCTTCGCCGCCGGACGCGAACTTCGCCTTCCGGTAATCATTGTCGGGCAGGACGAACTCAAAGCCGCATCTACGACCAGCCGTTCCGACCTATCGCAGGAGCATGCCGGCACGCCGTCGGTTTCCGAAGCCTCGGCGCTTGCCGCCGCCGGCAAAGGCGCAAAACTGCTCGGGCCGCGCACCGTGCTCGGTGCTGTCACTTGCGCCATCGCCATCAGCGGAGAGGCGGCATGACCGTTCACTTCATCGGTGCCGGCCCGGGTGCTGCCGACCTCATCACCTTGCGCGGCAGCCGCCTGCTCGGCAGTTGTCCCGTCTGCCTCTATGCCGGATCGATCGTCGCGCCCGAGCTGTTGCAGCACTGCGCGCCCGGAACGAGGTTGATCGACACCGCGCCGATGTCGCTCGACGAGATCGAGGCCGAATATCTGGCCGCTCACGCGGCCGGCAATGATGTCGCCCGCCTGCATTCCGGCGATCTTTCGGTGTGGAGCGCCGTTGCCGAGCAGATCCGCCGGTTGGAAAAGCACGGCATTCCCTACACGCTGACGCCGGGCGTGCCGTCATTCGCCGCTGCGGCGGCAGCGCTGCGCCGCGAGCTGACCATTCCAGAAGTCGCGCAAAGCCTAGTGTTGACCCGAATCTCCGGCCGCGCCTCGAAAATGCCGCCCGGCGAAACGCTGGCCGGCTTCGGCCGCACCGGCGCCACGCTGGCCATCCACCTTGCCATCCACGCCATCGATCGCGTCGTCGCCGAGCTGACGCCGCATTACGGCGCCGACTGCCCGGTCGCGGTCGTCTTCCGTGCCTCCTGGCCGGACGAGCGCGTGCTGACCGGCACGCTGGCCACCATCGAGGCGCAATTGGCCGCCGATCCGATGGAACGCACGGCAATCATCTTCGTCGGCCGCTCGCTGGCGGCCGAAGGCTTTGGCGAAAGTTCACTGTATGACGCACATTACCAGCGGCGCTTTCGCGGACGGGACGGATTGTGAGCGGCAGCAATAGAAACACTACGGTCGAGCAGGCGCTCACCCGGCTGAACTTCAAGCCGCGCCAGCTGGAGCCCGGTCACGTCTGGCTAGCCGGTGCCGGCCCTGGCGATCCCGGCTGCCTGACGCTGGAAGTGCTGGCCGCCCTCGGACAGTGCGACGCGCTGGTTTATGACGCGCTGGTCTCGCCAGAAGTCGTCGCCGTCGCCGAGGGCGCGGAACTGTTCTATGCCGGCAAACGCGGCGGCAAGCCGTCGATGAAGCAGGACGACATAACCGCTCTGCTGGTCCGGCTGGCGCGCGCGGGCCGGCGCGTCGTCAGGCTCAAGGGCGGCGACCCCTATATTTTCGGGCGTGGCGGCGAAGAGGCGCTGGCGCTGGCCGGGGAAACTATCCCGTTCCGCATCCTGCCTGGCCTGACGTCCGGCCTCAGCGCGCTGGCCGCGACCGGCATTCCCGGCACCATGCGCGGCATCAACAAGGCGCTGATCCTGGCAACCGGTCACGCCGCCGGCACCGATGACGATCTCGACTGGGCGGCCATCGCCCGTACCGGCCAGCCGGTGGTCATCTATATGGGCATGGCCAATCTGCCGCTGATCGCCGCCTCGCTGCTCGAGGGTGGGCTGGCGCCTTCGACGCCCGCCGCTGTGGTCGTCGCTGCGACGACCCCACAGGAACGCATCGTCGTCGCCATGCTCGCCACAATTGCGGAAGAGGCAGCGGCCGCCGGTCTGACCTCGCCGGCGTTGATCGTCGTCGGCGGTATTGTCGCGATGCGCGCGGCACTGGCGGGTGAGCCATGACCCGCGCCATCATCATCGGCGCGCCGCGCTCGGGCTCGGGCAAGACCAGCGTCACCATCGGCATTTTGCGCGCACTTGCCCGGCGCGGCCTGAAAGTGCGCGGCGCCAAATCCGGCCCGGACTATATCGATCCCGGCTTCCACACCGCCGCCACCGGGTTGTCCGGCGTCAATCTCGACAGCTGGGCAATGCCGCCCGCCCTGCTCAACGCACTGGCCGGCGAAGCGACCGAGGACGCCGACTTCATCTTCCTCGAAAGCGCCATGGGCCTGTTCGACGGGATCCCTGCTGCTCCGGGCCGTTCCGGCTCGGCCGCCGATCTCGCCCGGCTCTATGGCCTGCCGGTGCTGCTGGTGCTCGACGTCTCCGGACAGTCGACCACGGCGGCGGCCGTCGCCAAGGGCTTTGCTATTTATGACCCCGATGTGCGCATGGCCGGGATCGTGCTCAACCGGCTGGGCAGCGAGCGCCACCGCCGGCTATGCGGCGATGCCATCGAGGCACTCGGCCTGCCTGTCGTCGGCGCCATCCTGCGCGATCCCTCGCTCAACCTGCCCGAGCGCCATCTCGGCCTCGTACAGGCCGGCGAATATGAGAATCTGATGGCGCATCTCGACCGGCTGGCCGACATGGTCGAGCGCTCGCTCGACCTCGACGCCATCATGGCGCTGGCGGCGCCATTCACGCCCGCGCCGGGCAATTTCGGCGACGCGCTGCCGCCGCCCGGCCAGCGCATTGCACTCGCGGAGGACGCCGCCTTCACCTTCCTCTATCCGCATGTCGCCATGCATTGGCGCAAGGCCGGCGCCGAGATCGTTCCGTTCTCGCCGCTCGCCGATGAAGCGCCTGGCGACAATTGCGATGTCTGCTGGCTGCCCGGCGGCTATCCCGAGCTTCACGCCGGCCGCATCGCCGCGGCCGCGAATTTCAGGGCGGGCATGGCGAGGTTCGCCGCCACGCGGCCGGTGCACGGCGAGTGCGGGGGCTTCATGGTTTTGGGCGAAGCGCTCGAGGACGCGTCGGGCGAGACGCATCGGATGCTTGGCCTCCTCGGCCATTCGACCAGCTTCGCCAAGCGCAAGATGAATCTCGGCTACCGCGAGGCGCGGCTGCGGTCCTGGTGTCCGCTCGGCAGCCAACGCACGCTGATCCGCGGCCACGAATTCCACTACGCACAGATGATTGCGACCGGCACTGACGAGCCGCTGGCCGACCTCGCCGACGGTCAAGGAAATCCGCTCGGCGCCTCCGGCTACCGGCGCGGCAATGTCAGCGGCACGTTCTTCCATGCCATTGCGAGGGGCGGATGAACGCCTCGCAACGGCAGCTCCTCGAAGACATCGCGCTTTGCCTCGTCTTCTTCACCCGGCTGCCGCTGCCCGGAACCGACTTCCGTGGCCGCAGCCTTGCCGCTGCGATCTGGGCTGCACCCGTTGCCGGTCTCGCCGTCGCTCTGGCCGGTGCGCTGGTCTACGCCGTCGGGACGAGGCTCGGCCTTGCCGAGGGTCCTGCTGCAGCGCTGACCCTTGCCGCGATCTTGCTCGCTACCGGCTGCCTGCATGAGGACGGGCTTTCGGACGTCGCCGACGGCTTTGGCGGCGGCAAGACGCGCGGCAGGAAATTGGAGATCATGCGCGACAGCCGCATCGGTGCCTACGGCGCTTGTGCACTTGCTGTCTCGCTGCTGATCCGCTGGAGCGTGCTCTCTGGATTCGCCGGCCCGGCTCATGTCTTCTGGGCTCTCATTGCAGCGCATGCGGCCTCGCGCGGCCTGCTCGGCGCCTTCATGCACCTGCTGCCGCCGGCCCGCGCCGACGGCCTCTCGGCCGATGCCGGCACCGTCTCCACTGAAACCGCTGGTATCGGTGCCGTGCTCGGCGCCGTCGCGCTGCTGGCGCTTGGGTTCAGTGCTGCCATGTTCGCGCTCATCCTGCTTGCGTTCTTGTTTGCCGCGTTTCGAGCGCTTTGCCTCAACCAGATCGGTGGCCAGACCGGCGACACCGTCGGCGCCCTGCAGCAGCTGGGCGAGATCGCAATCCTGCTCGTCGCTTCCGTTTCCCTGTCTTGACTCTGTTTCGGAGATTTTGCCCCCATGCCTTTCAAATCGCTCGATGAACTGCGCGCCGCCTGCCTCGACCTGCACAGCGGCAGCGACGCCGCGGCCAACGCCGTCGCCCACCGCCAGGACACGCTGACCAAGCCGCAAGGCAGCCTCGGCCGGCTGGAGACAGTAGCCGCCTGGCTGGCGCGCTGGCAGGGCCGCGACATGCCAAAACTCGACCGCGTCAAGGTTTTCGTCTTTGCCGGCAACCACGGCGTCACCGCGCAAGGCGTGTCGGCCTTCCCGTCGGAGGTCACCGTGCAGATGGTGGCGAATTTCGCCGGCGGCGGCGCCGCCATCAACCAGCTTGCCCGCATCGCCGGCGCCGAGCTCAACGTCATCCCGCTCGACCTCGACCGTCCGACCGGCGACTTCACGCAAGAGCCGGCGATGGACGACGAAGCCTTCCTCGCCGCCGTCTCGGCAGGCTACGACGCGATCAGCAGGGATCTCGACCTTGTATGTTTCGGCGAAATGGGCATCGGCAACACCACGCCGGCGGCGGCCATCTCGACCGCGCTGTTCGGCGGCGGCGCGGAGCGATGGACAGGGCGTGGCACCGGCGTCGACGACGCCGGCCTCGTGCGCAAGATCGTCGCCATCGAGGCAGGCCTGAAGCGCCACGCCCCGGCGCTAGCCGATCCGCTGAAGATAGCGGCAGCCCTCGGCGGCCGCGAGCTCGCGGCGATCTTGGGCGCAACGCTGGCGGCGCGTCATCTCGGCGTGCCGGTATTGCTCGACGGCTTCGTCTGCACCGCCGCCGCGGCACCATTGGCGAGATTGCATCCTGCCGGCCTCGCTCACACCATGGCCGCTCACGTCTCAGCCGAATCCGGCCACCGCCGCCTGCTCGAAGCGCTTGAACTGCCGCCGCTGCTCGACCTCGGCATGCGGCTCGGCGAAGGCTCCGGCGCCTGCCTCGCCGTCAACATTGTTCGTTCAGCCCTAGAATGCCATACGCGCATGGCAAGCTTTGAAGAGGCTGGGGTCTCGGAGAAGTAAGGTGGAGCCAAGCGCGGATCGCTTTGATGAACAAACACTCACAGATCTTCGGAGACCCCAAACAGGGGCTTCGCGATATTCTTGCTCGGATCATCAGAGATTTCGACAGCAAGAGCGGCGCTTTTGCCGGGCTGAAATACAATTCGCCGTGGATACTCGCCACCGAGGATTGGGCAGAGCGATCGGGCCATACGGTCGAAGAGCTATGCGAGATGATTTCTCAATGGCGAATCTCAATCTTTTCTGGCGAGCAGACAGACCCGAGCATCGTTCAGATTTTTGAAGATCTTCGCAGCGCCGCGGAAGATTGGCGAACCGAGACAGACTACATCGATCCACCCCTTCCCTTCGATCCTGAAGAGGCAAAATTCCCCAATCGCAAAGAACTGAAAGCGCATACCCCCAGGGCTTGGGATTCTTTGGGATTATCGACGCAATGGCATCACTACGATGCCCGAGACCTTAGTTTTAGCGGAATTATCGAAGATAGATTTGGTCACGAAATTAGATTCTCGATGACCTTCAAGCTGGCATATGGTGGGTCCCATAAGGTTGTTCTTCCAATTTCCTTACTATTCTGAAGGCGATCCGAGACATCTAGACCTCTTTATGCTTTCAGGCTGTTTTGTCTGTCAGGAACCTCCGTTTGCCCGAAGCACCCGACCTTAAATGGACCGTCGGTAAAAGCAGGACAAACTTCGATGCCGTCGACGGCGTCTTGGCCATAGTGCGGGCGATCCTCAGCTGTCTGCGGCCGACTATCCAATAGCGGCTGCATAAATGCGGCCACCCGATAGCGGCGAAACATCCCGCTTTCTAGGTCTTTCCACCAATTTTCTGAAAAATTTGGTGGGTGCGCACAGGATTGAACTGTGGACCCGCTGATTAAGAGTCAGCTGCTCTACCAACTGAGCTACGCACCCACTCGGCCGGCAAAACCGGCGTTGGCGGGCATATAGCCGCCGATATCCGCCATGTCCAGCCCCGTGGGATTCATTTCCCGACAAATCGCCGAAGTGCCGCGCCCGTCAAACAAAAAGCCTGCCTTCAGCCACCTTCACCGCATGGCCGCCGATGCGGGCGGCCGCCAGTTTGCCGCCTTCGACATTCAGTTCGAGGCGAATGCGCGAAGGCCGGCCCATCTCCAGCCCCTGCTCGATCCACAGTTGTGAAACGCCGTCCGTCGGGCCGTCGAAATGCATGATCGCGCCAGCGAACGCGGCCGCCGCTGAGCCGGTCGCCGGGTCTTCGTAGGACGGATTGCCGGGCACCATCATGCGGACATGGAAGGCGCTGTCGTGATGCACCGTCTCGCGGCAATAGACATAGGGGCTGGCGAAGGCCCATTCGCTCTTGCGTGGTGCGAGCTCCGACCACGCCTGGTTGTCCAGCCTGATCCGGGCGGCCGCCTCCAGATTGGCGACGGGGATGGTCACGTAGGGCACGCCCGCCGACCAGAACGAAACGCGGTGGTTCTCGAAGCCGATCTCGTGCGGCCCAAGGCCAAGGGCGGCGCCGATCGCCTCGGGATCGGCCGACAATGCCAGCTGCGCCGGCAGTTTCGCCAGGTCGAACTCGGCAAAGGTCGAACCGTCGTGCTTGCTGACAGCGCAGCGCACCGGGCCAATATTCTCCTCGAGCACGAAGATGCCGGCGGCCTCTCCCGCAATTTCGGCGAGCGCTATCGCCGAGCCGACGGTTGGGTGGCCGGCGAACGGCATTTCATAGTCGGGCGTGAAGATACGGACGCGGGCCCGGTGCTTCGGGTTGTCCGGCGGCAGCACGAAGACGGTTTCGGACAGGTTGAACTCGCGCGCCACCGCCTGCATCGCCGCAACGTCCAGCCCGTCACAGTCGAGCACGACGGCCAGCGGATTGCCGGCCAGCCGGTTGGTGGTGAATACGTCGTAAAGCAAGTAATTCCGCGGCTGCATCTCAGTAAGTCCTCTGCCTCATTCCCAACATGAGCGAAATTTAATTTGAATTTTGAACCATAAGGCCTGATTTGTGCACCGATGGGATATCACTGAACATAGGGGTCCGGCGTGGACCAGATTGTCAATCTGCCAAAGACGGAATCCGCTTCCGCCATCGAGACGGCGCTCGGGCTCGACCACCAGGGCCTGAAGACAAAACGCCGTCGCGGTTGGCGTTACGCAGTGTTCGCACTGCTTGCCGTCGCCGCGAGTGTCGTCGGCTACCAGTGGTATGCGGGCTCGCCCGCCAAGATCGAGTATACCACGACACTGGCTACCATGGCCGACCTTACCGTCGCGGTTTCGGCTACCGGCACGCTGCAGCCTCTCACCCAGGTCGATATTTCCAGCGAACTCTCCGGCGTCGTCCGCTCGGTTTCGATCAACGAGAACCAGCTGGTGAAGAAGGGCGATGTGCTGGCCGCGCTCGACACCGCCAAGCTGGAGGTGCAGATCGAGCGCGCCCAGGCCTCGGCCAAGGCGGCGGCGGCGAGCGTCGAGGACGCCACCGTGACCCTGGCCGAAAACGAAAAGGCGCTGGTGCGCGCGGCACAACTGACCAAGCGCGGCATGGCGACGGACCAGTCGCTCGAAGCGGCAACCGCCACGCGCGACCGCTCGAGGGCGGCGCTCGATATCGCCAAAGCCAACCTCGCCATGGCCAGTGCCGATCTCAAGGCGCAGCAGACGGATCTTGCCAAGAGCACCATCTTCGCTCCGATCGACGGCATCATACTGACGCGCTCGGTCGACCCCGGCCAGACGGTCGCCTCCTCGCTGCAGGCGCCGGTGCTGTTCGTCATCGCCGCGGATTTGAAGAACATGGAATTGAAGGCGGCGGTCGACGAGGCCGATATCGGCGCCGTCAAACCCGGCCAGCATGCGCGCTTCACCGTCGACGCGTTCCCCGAACGGCCGTTCGACGCCGAGATCCGCGACATCTCCTATGCCTCGGTCACCACCGACGGTGTCGTTACCTATGATGCAAGGCTCGACGTCGACAATAGCGAGCTTCTGTTGCGGCCCGGCATGACAGCCACCGTCTCGGTCGTCACCAAGCAGGCCAAGAACGTGCTCACCGTACCATCGATCGCCTTCCGCTACCGGCCGGCGCAGACGGCGGAGCGCGGCTGGAGCCTCACCGACCTGTTCACCGGCCGCATGGGACGCCCCGGCGGCAACCGCCAGCACCAGGCGGCGGCGAAGCCCACCGACGGCTCGCGCACGCTCTACGTGCTGGAGAATGGGCGGCCGCATCCGGTCAACGTCAGGGTCGGCTCGACAGACGGAGAACTGACCGAGATCGTCTCCGGCCTGGAGGAAGGCGCGCAAGTCATTACCGCCTCGCAGCAGCGGAGCTGATCGTGGCATCGGGCGCGACCACCCTCATAGGCTTCGACAAGGTCTGGAAAAGCTATGGCCAGGGCGAAGCCCGGGTGCATGCGCTGGCCGGCGTCGACCTCGCCATCAGGCGCGGCGAATTCATCGCCATTATGGGCCCGTCCGGTTCGGGCAAATCGACGGCCATGAACATCATTGGCTGCCTCGACACGCCGACCGCTGGGACCTACAGCTTCGAAGGCATCGACGCCGGCCGTCTCGATCGCAATCGCCGCGCCGTACTGCGCAACCTCTATGTCGGCTTCGTCTTCCAAGGCTACAACCTCTTGCCGCGCACCACGGCGGCGGAGAATGTCGAACTGCCGCTGATCTACCGCGGCGTCGGTGCCCGCGAGCGCCGCGGCCTTGCCATGCAGGCACTTGCTGAGGTCGGCCTTGTCGGCCGCGAGCATCATACACCGGCCGAGCTCTCCGGCGGCCAGCAGCAGCGCGTGGCGATCGCCCGCGCCATTGTCACCAGGCCGACGCTGCTCGTCGCCGACGAGCCGACCGGCAATCTCGACACCGCCCGCACGCACGAGATCATGGAACTCCTGACGCAGCTGAACAGCGAGCTCGGGCTGACTATCGCCATGGTCACGCACGAAGCCGATGTTGCCGGCTATGCGCAGCGCACGATCCGTTTCCTCGATGGCCATGTCGCCTTGGACACAGCCAATCTCGAGATGGCCTAGCCATGATCTGGGAAACCGTTCGCCTCTCGCTCCGCTCCATCCGCCGCAACGTGCTGCGCTCGTTCCTGACGCTGCTCGGCATCGTCATCGGCGTCGCCGCCGTCATCGCCATGCTGACCATCGGCTCGGGCACCACCGAGAAGGTCAAATCCGACATTTCCAAGCTCGGCAGCAATCTGCTCGTCATCCGTTCCGGCCGTCCGGCCGGGCCTGGCGGACCTGGAGGGCTCGATCAGGTCGTCCGACCGCTGGGCGACAAAGATCTCGCAGCGCTTGTCGCGCATCTGGACGGCGCGCGTGCCATCTCGCCGGCGTCGCAAAAGCAGGTGCGCGTCATTTTCGGCACCGAAAGCCTGACCTCGGGCGTCACCGGAACCGACAGCGTCTATCTCGATGCCCGCGACTGGAAGCTGGTTTCGGGCCGTCCGTTCAGCGATTCGGAAACCCGCTCGGGGATCGGCGTCTGCCTCATCGGCGAGACGGTGCGCCAGCAGTTCTTCGGCGCCGGCGACCCTGAAGGCGAGATCATCCGCGTCAACCGCACTTCCTGCAAGATCATCGGCTTGCTCGAACCGAAGGGCTATACCGGTTTCGGCCAGGACCAGGACAATGTCGTGCTGATGCCGCTCGCCGCCTATCAGCGTCGCATTGCCGGCAATCGCGACATCGATTCGATCTATGTCGCCGCCGACGACCGTACGCCAACCACGGTGCTGCAGCAGCGCGTCGAGGACATCTTGCGCGACACACGCCGCATCACGCCCGACCGCGACGATGATTTCTCGATCCGCGACATGACCCAGATCGCCGATGCCATGGCCAGCGCGACCACCACCATGACTGGCATGCTCGGTGCCGTCGCCGGCGTCAGCCTGCTCGTCGGCGGCATCGGCATTATGAACATCATGCTGGTGTCGGTAACCGAGCGCACGCGCGAGATCGGCATCAGGCTCGCCATCGGCGCCCACGAAAAGCACATCCTCATCCAGTTCCTGGTCGAGGCAACCGTGCTGTCGCTGCTTGGCGGCATCATCGGCATCCTGATCGGCCTGGCCCTTGCCGGCCTCGCCTCGCTGACGCTGACGATCCCGTTTGCGCCAAGCCCGGCGGTCATCCTGCTTGCTGTCGGCTTTTCCGCGCTGATCGGCATGGTGTTCGGCTTCTTCCCGGCGCTGCGCGGCGCGCGGCTTAACCCGATCGACGCGCTGAGGCATGAATAGGCATTGCAGCAAGTGTCGCCTCCAGACGCTGCCAATTTTTTATGCAACCTGCCCTTGTCGCAGCACATTCTGCAATGATAACAATGCTGTTGGGGACTAAGGGGGGAACAATGGATGAGCAAGAAAGCGCGACTGGCTCTGGCGATTGTGATCGTCGAAGCCGCCTTGGCAGGGCTTTGGTGGAATTTGATCCTTTATGGGATGGAGAATCCCGATCGCGTCACCGCTGACTTCCAGCAGGTAATTGGGCAGACGATGGGAACAGCGATGGGGGCGCTCCTGGGTCTCGGCGTGCTGTTGTATTTTGTTGCCGCCCGCAACGACCGCAAGGCTATTGAAGGTAGGCTACGGCGTTAGAGTTGGAAACCTTGCTCGCTCGCAAAGTGCCATTCGATCAGCGGTCTCATATGCGGCATCAGCCCGTCCGGCAGATCGGCGGCATTGCGGATGATTACAGGGCCTTCGATTTCAGGCTCTGATTCGGCGGCGACGAATGCACTGATCCGCTGTGCGAGGTCGTCGGCGGAGGCCGTCTCGCGGTAGCGGCGAAAGATCACCGTGCCGGTTGCCGTCGACAGGGCGTAATGGCGCCTGCCGCGTGTCGCACCTGATAGATCGAGCCCGGTTTCCTCCAGTACCTCGCGGATCATGTTGAAGTCGACGTCAACAATGCCGTCGCGGAAATCGGTTGGCTCGAACGAACCGGCGGCGAAGTAGACGCGCCCGGCATTGACCGTATGCGGTGCCATACGGATCGCCACCAACGCGTTGTCGCCGGCGACCAGCATGGCGTGCGCGTAGGCATGTTCGGCGCCAGGCACCTGTCGATTGCTGCGCCAAAGCATGAAGGTCGAATAACGCACCGCATGGCAACGGCCGACTAGGCGATTGTCGCGATAGCTGAGAGCGGAAAGCAGCACCACGGTGCCGTCGAAAAGCGCCGGCTTGGCCGCGGTCTCACGCCGCCAGTTCGCCGCGATCGCGTCGGCATGATCGCGCTCGAACGGATGCGGGCCGGAATCGAGCCTGACGTCGATGGCATCGACCGGCAGGATGACGTTGCGCGGCAAATCGAAACTCACGCCTGTCTCACACCATGTCGAGGGCAATTGCTACTGGGCAATGGTCGGATGCCTTCGGCCGGTCCCACCCGGCGCGTGGGAAGCGCTCGACCTCCTGGCCCGCCGGAAATATGGTGCGCCAAGGCTGCCCGCTACGGATGATATCGGGAACGGCGGTGGCGTTCTGCCTGGCTAGCGCCCTCGACAAAAGGATGTAGTCGAGCTGGCAGAGATGCCGCTCTTCCGGTCCGCGCGTGTGATAGAAAGTCCAGCGGTCCATTTCCGGCCGCCGCTCGACCGTGTTTTCGCAAAAACCGCCGGCAGTGAGCACGTCGATGCAGGACCGGGTCTCGTCGATCACCTCGAAGCGATGGCCGTCGAAAACATCGCCAGTGATCTTCACGCGCTGCCGGTAGTCGTTCATGTCGCCGCAGATTGCCCAGCGCTTGTCGGCGGCATTATCCTTACCGAAGCGCTCCTCGATGATCCGGCGCACCGCTTGCGCCTCGGCGATGCGCAGCGGCATTGTCGCCTCGCGGCCGTCGAGGCCGTTACGGGGCGAGCCCATCGACTTGAAATGCACGAGATACAGCGTCAACGGCGCGCCAGCGACCGTCAGATCGATTTCCAGGCAGTCGCGTCGGAAGATGCGTTCATTGGCCTGGTGACCAAGCGCTGCCAATTCCGCCGTGTGCAGGCCGAATTGCTCGAACGTGACATAGGCGTAGCTAGTCATGCGCACGAATTCGATTGGCTGGCCCTGCGCGGTCTCGTTGCGCATCATCACGGCGACGTCGATGCCGCGCGAATCATTGCCGGCGGTGGTGTATTTCTGCCGATAGCCTTGCCCCACCATCTTGAAGAGATAGCCATATTCGAAGGCCTTCAGCGCCTCGATATTGTCGACCTCCTGCATGCAGATGATGTCGGCGCGGGTGGCCGCGATCGCCAGCGCCGTCAACTGGCGCGTGTCGTCGGACTGCGCGATCGCCCGCGCCTGCTCGAGCATCTTGTATTCGGCCTCGCTCTGGATGTCGAAAAGCGCCAGTGTGCGATCTTCGTTGAGCTGATTGCGGTATCCGGAATAATCAAACCTGTTCATCAGGTTTTCGACGTTGAAGGTGGCAAGGCGCAGCGACATGGCTTTGAGCTTTGCCCGCAAGCGCGCCCGAAAACAAGGGCGCAGAAACCAGGCGGCTCTGATTGATCGCGCGCTCGCCATGGTTGACGGAACCTTTTTGTTCATCTTCCGTTCAGATGGAAAGTTCCATCAATAGGCTCTTCCCCGAGGTTTCTGGGCGTGGGGCCTGAATTTCGGAGAGTGCGATGAAACCGCTCTTTTTATCTTCCGTCAGATCCGGGCTGATGGCCCTCGGTCTGATCGCCAGCCTCTCGGCCCCGTCGCTTGCCGGGCCGATGCCCAAACCCCTGCTGCCGGTGGCGGGCAACGCTGCCGACATCGTGCAAATTCGTGAAGATTGGGCAGGCGGCAATGACAGGCAGATCTGGCGTTGGCGCAATCGCGGCTTTCGGCAATGGCACGGCGGCGACGATTGGAGATGGCGGTCCCACAATTTCCGCGGCCGTCATTTTTCGAGACACTGGGACAATGGCGGCTGGGACGACAGCTGGCGCTGGCGCCACCATCGCCGCCATTACCGCGGCGGCTACTATGATGATGGTGCGGGTGCCGCGATTCTTGGCTTGGGCCTGGGCCTCGGCCTTGGCAGCCTGTACAACAGCTACAACTACTACGACGCGCCGCCACCGCGCCGCTATTATCGCGCAGGGCGGCTTTCCAGTGCACATGTCCAATGGTGTTACAATCGCTACCGGTCGTACCGCGCCTGGGACAACACCTTCCAGCCCTATTACGGGCCGCGCCAGCAATGCTACTCGCCCTATAGGTAAGCAGGCCGACAACAAGCATCATTCGGCGCCGTGCTTCGCGGCGCCTTTTTCTTCCAGCCAGGAACCGCGAACATCGCCCAGTCCCGACTGCTGATAACGCTATTTTTATCAGGCAGGTCTAATAATCCTCCCGATCAGAACGCCCGAGACGCGAAAAATGGCTGGATTGCGTGCGATGGCCGAGGACGAACAGAGGGACAAACACCGGCAGCGCGTCTTGAAGGGCGCGACGATCCTGACCGGCGTGAGCAATTCCGAGGTCACATGCACGCTGCGCAACATGCACGCCGGCGGCGCCGAATTGAAGGTCTCGATCGACGCGCGCGTGCCCGATGAGTTCCTGCTCTATGTTCCGACCGACGGCATTGCCTACAAGGCCGTGGTCCGCTGGCGCCGCGAAGATCGTATCGGCGTGATGTTCACCGGTACCGAACCAAAGCCCAGTTGGCACTACGGCTGAGATCCCGGCGCTATCCGGGTGGCAGGACTCGCAGTGTCTGCTCGTCAAACAGCGGCTCATCCTGGCCGACGCGAACGAATAGAAGCTTTCGCAGTTCGGGTGATTGCACCTCGAAATACTGAATGCCGTCCGGGGCTTCGCCCCATTCGCCACAAGGCGGTTCGCCGACCTCGTCAGGGTTGGCGACGGTCTTCAATTCCTCACGATAGGCGGCATCGGGACTGAAAACATACCGGAGGATGCGCGCGGGCGTCGCCCCTTCGGTGTAAGGCATGAGCACGCAACGTGTGCTGATGGCTTTCTCGGTCTTCTGAGTAAAAATGCGCTGCAACGCAGAATCGGCGGCCTCGCCAGGCAGCATATCGAAGACTTCGACGACAGGATCGCCCGGCCCGCCGTCGCTGTATTTGATGGCAAGAGCATTGCCGCCAAGCTCGAAATGAATCCGGCGAAAACCGAAATCGCAACGCTGCACCCAGGCAGCCAGCCCGACATCCCTGTCCGCCAGCCGTTCCCAAGCGCATTTGTCGACAGGCGGACGCGACGGCTTGCTTTGGTCGGCACGAGCGCCGGTTGCCATGGCAATAAGGACCGACAGGGCGAACATGCAGGCCGGCAGTCTCTTGCTATTCATCGCTACAACCCGTCAAACTAAAGGCGTCCCAGGCTGAACCGTCGGGATTGGCTTTGGCGAAATCGGGCCATTCGGTAAAAATCGCGCCGAAGTCAGGCAACAGCAACCCTGCCGGTGCCGGCGAGGCTTCGCGGGAATTCAACTGCTCGGCACCGCCTGCATTGAACGCATAGACCTGCCCATCCCACACTCTGCACAGCCCGGTGCCGTCCTCGAGACCAGCCTCACGATCGTCGTCGGTGCAGGTGTGCCGGATCGTGCCCACAGGAAAGGAGTACTTGCCATTGGTCCAGGTAATGTCCGACGGCAGACGAATGTCGGTATTGGGCACGATCAACGAAAAGACCTCGGTCGTCAGCGCGGCCGGCTCGTTGTTGGTTGGCCGGAACTGTATCGTCGCTCCCGAACGCGGCTCGCGATAGGTCGCATGGCTGAGCGAACATTCTGTTGCGTTCGCTGCTTGCAACAGGCTCAGCATGCTCAGAAAAATAGCTGCTGCTTTGCGGATGATCATTTAAGTCCCTTGGAGCAGCATCATTGTGAAGTTTGAGCATCGATGCTTTAGCATGGCCCAAGGCCGCGTCGAAAAGAAAGAATCGATGATGCGAAATCTCTTGATGCTCATTTCGATCTTAACATTTACGTGCAGCAGCGCCTTTGCCACGGAACCCTATGTGGGCACATGGTCCGGGGACAGATCGAACTGTACCGCCGTTGCGGATGCTCAACGCCAGACTGTCTACACATTGTACCGCGACGCGCTGTCGGTCCCTGCTCTCGGCTGCGAACACGCATCGTTTCTCAAGACGCCTACGGGCTGGGTGGCTCGGGCCAGCCAATGCTACGGATCCGACCCGTCGGCCGAAGAGCCGTTCTCCCGTGTCATCCATATTGTGGTCGACGGGGCGACGGTGAGATTGACATGGCCTGGCTTCGACAGCGGAGTTCTTGTCAGATGCTGAAGACAGGCGTCTTTTTCCGCTGGATATGCAGCCTAGGACAGCAGCTTCAGATGACGCCTACCAGCAGCGCGGCTCCACCGAGGAGGCCAACTGCGCAGACCCACAGGAGCCAAAGCCCGCTAACCCTGCATTCGAGAACCGCTGCAACCGGGTTGTCGGGATCGTAGTGGACCTCGACCTTGTCGCCCTGGAGGTAGCGCTGCGATCGACCGCTGACGAGGCTCGGCAGCGAAGCCGTCACGTTTGCGCCGAACGCGATGCGATCGGCGGCGTAGCGCTGGCCGGCGACGCTATAGCTGTAGACGACGCGGGATTTGAAGACTGTCCGCCAGGGCCGATAGCCGCCTCCGGACCTGTCGCGGGTCTCGAATTTCTGCAGGCCCGAAGCATCGATGCGTCCTGCCGTGATCGGCCATTTGGCCGCCTGTTCCGCAAGTGACTTCTGGGCAAAGCCCATGCGCAGGACAAACAATCCCATGAAAAGCAGCAGGGCAGCGGCGCCGAGGTTCTGCGGCCTGGGCAAAAACGGCCGGATCGCTTCGAGGACGCCGCCGACGGAGAAGACCAATACAAGCGCGCCGACCACCAGCCCGGCCGAAAGCTGGACCATGAACTTGAAGGAGCCGTCGGGCATGGTGCGTTCGATCACCGCCTTGGCTGGATCGGCCGGATTGTAGAAGACGGTTACGCCGGCCCCGTTTGGAAATTTCGCAAGGGTTTCCGCCACTGCAAAGTTTCCAAGGTTCTCCTGCACGCTGTAGTGCGAACTGCGAAATGTCTTGCCGTTCACCTTGTATTCGAAGGTGATTGCCGGGAAGTTGCGGATTTCGGTCGACCCTCTGCTGTCCGAACCGGATCCCGAACTGGTCACCTCGCGGGCCTCGACCCGCGACGAGATGATTTTTCCCGGCGTCGGAGACCAGCGGCTGACCGCCCTCACCTCCCACCATTTCAGCAAGGTGACGAGGGAGAGCATGCCGGCAACCGCGCAGGCAAACCCGATCAACAGAAATTTGAGTTCCAACTCTCACCCCCTTGGCACTTTTGTGCCATGCCCCGCACAGGCATATCACGGTGATGAGGATAGTGCGCCTGTCCAGAAGCCTGGAAACCACACGATCTTGATGCGAAAAGGCCGGCGGATCGCTCCGCCGGCCTTTCTTGATCGGCAATGAAATTGCGATCAGTTCTTGGCCTTGTCGACCAGCTTGTTCATGGAAATTCCCACGCGCCCGCAGGGCGAAGCCCGAGGACGGGTAACGAAACGAACGTGGACGTCCTTCAGTTCTTGGCCTTGTCAACCAGCTTGTTCTTCGAAATCCACGGCATCATCGCGCGCAGCTTGGCGCCGACTTCCTCGATCTGGTGGCTGTCGTTGTTGCGGCGGATGCCCTTGAAGCGCGACATGCCGGCGCGGTATTCCTGCATCCATTCCGAGGTGAACTTGCCGGTCTGGATATCCTTCAGCACGCGCTTCATCTCGGCCTTGGTCTCGGCGGTGATGATGCGCGGGCCCGAGACATATTCGCCCCATTCGGCGGTGTTCGAGATCGAGTAGTTCATGTTGGCAATGCCGCCTTCATAGATCAGGTCGACGATCAATTTGACCTCGTGCAGGCACTCGAAATAGGCCATTTCCGGCGCGTAGCCGGCTTCCACCAGTGTCTCGAAGCCGGCGCGGATCAATTCGACCAGGCCGCCGCACAGCACCACCTGCTCGCCGAACAGGTCGGTCTCGCACTCCTCGCGGAAATTGGTCTCGATAATACCCGAGCGGCCGCCGCCAACGCCGCAGGCATAGGAGAGCGCCAGGTCGAGCGCATTGCCCGAAGCGTCCTGGTTGACCGCGACCAGGCACGGCACACCACCGCCCTTCTGGTATTCGCCGCGCACCGTATGGCCAGGCCCCTTCGGCGCGATCATCACGACGTCAACCGAAGCTTTGGGCTCGATCAGGCCAAAATGCACGTTGAGGCCGTGGGCAAAGGCGATCGCTGCGCCATCGCGGATGTTCGGCGCGATCTCGGATTTGTAGATGTCGGCCTGCAGCTCGTCCGGCGTGGCCATCATCATCAGGTCGGCCCACTTGGCGGCATCGGCTACGCTCATCACCTTGAGCCCGTCGGCCTCGACCTTCTTGGCGGTCGCCGAGCCGGCTTTGAGGCCGACGGCGATGTCCTTGACGCCGGAATCCTTGAGGTTGAGCGCATGCGCCCTGCCTTGGCTGCCATAGCCGATGATGGCGACCTTCTTGCCCTTGATCAGGTTGAGATCGGCATCGCGATCGTAATAGACACGCATTTTTGTTCCTTCCCGTTTTGAATTCAGAGGCCTTGCGGCCCGGTTTTTGCCCCGTAAAGAGCGAGAAACTGCTGCGTCGCCCGGACGGCATCGCCGCCGATCGCCGCATCAGTCAATTCCAGCCGGTCGCCAAGCAGCAGGCGGATCTGCACGTCGCGGGCGACCAGCCCGAAAAAGGTGCGGAACGCCGTCTCCGCGTCGGAAAACTCGAGGAAACCAGCTTCCTTGCCTGCCTCCAGCACCGGTTTAAGGCGCCGGGCCAGTGCGAAGCGGCCGTTCTCCAGCACGATGGCGCCGAGATCGTCCTTCCCCGAACTAGCATGGCCGACCGCCACCCTGTTCAGCGCGATCGAGGTGTCGCTCGAAATTACCTTGAGCCAGTCCGAAGCGAAGCGTTCGAGGCTCGCCGTCAGCGAAGGGAGGTCGAGCCCCTTGCGGTCGACCGGCACTACCCGCACCTTAGACGCCTGCCATTGTACCGTTGCCGTCAACAGCCCGTCGCGATCGCCGAACCATTTGTAGAGCGTCTCCTTCGAGCAGCTCGCCCGCCGCGCCACGGCGGTCATGGTCAACTGATCGCCCTCTTCGACCAGCAGGCGAAGGGCGGCGTCGAGCACGTCCTTCTGCCGCTCCGTCAGCGCCTCGCTGGTTTCGATGTCGGTCACAGCGTGCAACACAGTTTTTCCTCAGGACGCGAACTCACCCGCAGTTCAGATACGAGCTCGATGGCGTACCGTACGTTACGGTTCGGCTTTATGGCGTATTGCCCGACCCGACGCAAGCCTTTATTTCTGTAGCTTGCTCCATGCGGGGCATCACGGGAGACACTGATCATGCTCGCCGGATTGCTTGCGTTGACCGTTACCGCAGTGTTCGCGGGTGCGGCTATCTACGTCAGCGTCGCCGAACAGCCGGCGAGGCTTCGCCTCGAGGACAAAGCATTGCTGCAGGAATGGCAGCCTTCCTACAAGCGCGGCGCCGCCATGCAGGCCTCGATCGCCGTCATCGCCTGTATTCTAGGCCTCGTCGCGTGGTGGCTGACCGGCAATCTCGCTTTTCTGGCCGGCGCTGTGCTGATCATCCTGCCTTGGCCATGGACGCTGCTGGTGATGATGCCGGCAAATAGGTTGCTGGAGGCGATGGACGCGAACTCCGTCAATCCTGAAGCTCGGACATTGATCGCCAAATGGGGCAATCTGCATCTGGTCCGCGTCGGGCTTGGCGTTCTGGCGACGTTGGCATTCCTCTTGGGCAGTGCCTGACCTCGCCAATCGGTCGCCATCTTCGTCATGAAGGCGTGTCACTCCAGGGCGGGCGGATCTCGCAGGCGCCCAAGCAGAGCTGACAGCGCGTCCAGTTCAACATTGGAAAGCCGGGAGCCGACCAACTCCGCGATCGACCGGCCGTAGACAGCCCACATGCGGCGGCGCGTCTCGCGTCCCTTGTCTGTGACGCGGACTGTTTGCCCGCGGCCGTCATCGGCAACTGGAAGCTTCTCGACCTGCCCGTCGGCTTCGAGCCGCGCCAGCAGCCGGGAGATGTTGTACTGCGCAAACAGGGTGCGCTCGGTGAGTTGGAACGGCCGCAATCCGCCCTCGCCCGCCTCGGCAAGCTCGTGCAGGATGTCGTACCAGGCAAGCGGCGGCAGGCCACTGTCCTTCAGCGCGTCCTCGGCTCTTTCCAACAACTGGCGCGAAACCCGCATCAGGCGGGCCCAGGCCTTGATGGCTGGAGGTGAAGGAATCCCGGTCATGATTGCATCGTAGGCGATAGATGCAATTGCATCAAGCTTGACGATCGATGCAAATGCATCTATATAGATGCAATCGCATCAATCACGAGAGGCAATTCCGATGAAGCATGAAATCTGCAAGATCGCCGACATTCCGGAAACAGGCAGCCTCATCGCTCCGTTTTTCGGCCGCGAGGTCCATGTCTACCGCAGCGGCGAGCGTGTCCGCGCCGCCGCCAACGTCTGCCTGCATTTCGGTGGCCTGCTCGACTGCAAGGACGGGAAGCTCGTCTGCCAGTGGCACGGCGCCTCGTTCGACATGGCGAACGGTGATCGCCTCGAAGGCCCGGCGCCGAAGGGCTCCCGCCTGATGTTCCTCTCCACCCGCGTCGAGGACGGTGCTTTGAACTATGTCTGGGGGGAGTGAGATGACCGACAAGCTCACTCTCGTCAGCCATCATCTTTGCCCCTATGTGCAGCGCACGGCGATTTCGCTTCGCGAAAAGGGCGTGCCATTCGAGCGCATCACGGTCGATCTCGCCAACAAGCCTGCCTGGTTCAAGGCGATATCGCCGCTCGGCAAGGTGCCGCTGCTCCGCGTTGAGCATGACGGCCAGGAAACGGTGATCTTCGAATCGCTCGTCATCCTCGAATTCCTCGAGGAAACCCAGCCCAATCCGCTGCATCCCACCGACCCCTACGCCCGTGCCCGGCATCGCGCCTGGATCGAGTTCGGCTCGGCAATCCTCAATGCCATCGGCCGCTTCTATTCAGCTCTCACCGAAGCCGCCTTCATCGCCGAACGCGGGGCTCTGGCAGCAATGTTCGATCGCCTGGGAGTGGAACTGGCGAACGGCGCGGCTGGGCCATGCTTCGACGGCGAGCGCTTTTCACTGGTCGACGCGGTCTACGGCCCGATTTTTCGCTATTTCGACGCCTTCGACCGGATCGGCGATTTCGGCATCCTGGACGGAAAGCCGCATGTCCAGGTGTGGCGCGAGGCGTTGCGCAAACGCCCATCCGTGAAGGGCGCGGTCGCTCCCGATCATCCGCAACGCCTCCATGCATTCTTGCAGGCTAAGGGTTCGCACCTTTCGGAAATCATCCGCCAAAACGATCCGGCCACAGCGCTTCCGCAAGCCCTATCGGCTTGAATGGATTGAGCACCGTTCCTGTAACCATGGAAGCAAGAAACTGCGGCGCCGGCGGGACTTTTGCCAGCGTCGCCACCAGCCTGTCGCGGACGAACGGCATCACAATCGAGTCCGATTGATAAAACGGCGTCAGCACCAGCGACAGCGCCTGGAAGACCCGCACATGCCATCGCCGTGTCCGGACATAGGCCTCCAGTGCAGTATCGATACGGTCCGTTCCTATTAGTGCGTAGTTGAGCGCGGCTGCATCGAGCAGCGCCATGTTCGCGCCCTGGCCGAGCTGCGGGCTCGTTGAATGGGCCGCGTCGCCGATAACGGCCAATCGCCGTCCGGCTGGCGTCTTCATCGTGTGATGGCCATAGCGCGCCAGCGAGAGCTGCTCGAAACTGTCGATCTGGTCGATGAAGGCCGCGCATTCAGGCCACAGCCCGACCAATCTCGCCTTCCATGCCTCGAGACCTGCCGCCCAGACGCGCTCGGCATCCGCCGGCTTGAGGCTCCAGAAGAATGCCGCCATCTTCTGGGCATCCGGCTCGGGCCGGCCGATTGGCAGCACGCCGATCATCACGCTCGCGCTGTCGTAGCGCTGCAGCAGCGCGTGCTCGTCGAAACCCTCGCCGCGCCAGCCAAGCGATGCCCAGAACGCGCCATAGGCGAGCGATCGCGGTTCGCCCGGATTGTTCACGCACCGCCGCAGTTTGGAGCGCGAACCGCTGGCATCCACTACCAGGTCGAACGACCCTATCCGTTGTCCGTTGCCGCAGATCAATGTTGCCCGCTCGCCGGTTTCCAGCGTCTCGAGCTCGATACCTGTCTCAATGGTGAGCGCCTGGCGCCGGGCGGCGCGGAAAAGCACGCCGAACAGAGCCGCGCGGTGCACCGCCAGCCCGAAGCGGTCGCCACTCCGGGCATCGTAGCGGACGTCGAGCACTGTGCGGCCGGTCTTGGCATCTGCACCATGCAGGCGGTCTATGCGGCTGCCCAGCGCCAGAATGTCATCGAGCAGGCCGAGATCGGCAAGCACCGTCAGCCCGGTCGGCTGCAGGATCAGCCCGGACCCGACCGGTTGTGGCTGGTCGAAGCGCTCGAAGATGGTGACCCTATGTCCGGCGCGCGTGAGATAGAGCGCGGCGGCAAGTCCAGCCGGCCCGGCGCCGGCAATCGCGATGTCCAGAGAATTGCCCATCTGCCCGCCCCAACCCAAGCCGGACAATCCTTCAGCACCGCCGCTAAATCAAGCCGCCGTCCCGGCCTGGAGGCTCAGCCTTCGGCAGCATCGAAAACCTTCCGTGCCTCGCGTACAGCGCCGTGATTGAGCTCGGCCCATTGGATCAGCTGATGCAAGGGTCCAAACATCGAGCGCCCGAGATCGGTGAGGCTGTATTCGACGCTCGGCGGTTTGGTCGGGAACACCTGGCGATGCACATAGCCGTCGCGCTGCAGATCGTGCAGCGTCTGGGTGAGCATGCGCTGTGAAATATCGGGCACCAGCCGCCGCAATTCGCCGAAGCGGTACGGCTTCTCGGCCAAGGCCTCCATCAACAGTGAACTCCATTTATTGCTTATGCCCTGGATCACGTCGCGAACCGGGCAATCCGCAAGGTTTCCGCCACCGCTGCCTGCTTTGTATATCTCGAGCTTCGATCTCAGATTGACGATCTTGCCGTCCATGGCTGGTTCCCTGGGTGTGCCTACCTCCCGCAAAACTGCCTTCTTTACGAGGATGGGTCAATTCCTATTTTAGTGCTGGTCTCATTTTGAGACTAACATATGCACCCGCCGCTCCGGCGCAACGTCAGGACATCTCATGACCGACACCCTTCTCGTCACCGGCGCCTCCGGCCAGCTTGGCCGCGGCGTCATTAATCATCTGCTTGACACGCTCAAGGTCTCCCCTCAGCGCATCATCGCCGCCACCCGCAACCCGGAAAATCTGGCCGATCTGGCAGCCCGAGGCGTCACCATCCGGGCAGTCGACTTCGACGACGCCACGTCGTTGGCCAGTGCATTTACCGGTGCGGACAGGGTTCTGATCATTTCGACAAACGAGCTCGCCGTTCCGGGCAAGCGCCTGAAGCAACATGAGGCTGCGGTCGCCGCAGCAAAAAGCGCCGGCGTTTCGCATCTGCTCTACACGTCGATGCCCAGTCCGGAGCCAGGATCGCCGGTACTGTTTGCGCCTGATCACCACGGCACCGAGCAGGCGATCAAGGCGAGCGGTATCCCCTACACCATCTTCCGCAACGGCTGGTATCAGGAGAACCTGTTCATGGCGCTGCCGCACGCCATCGCGTCGGGGCAGTGGTACACATCCGCCGGAGACGGCCGCATTGCCCATGGCGCGCGCGACGACATGGCCGCGGCGATCGCCGCCAGCCTTGCTTCGAGCGGAACCGAAAGCACGACATACACGCTGACCGGCCCCAAGGCCCACACGATGGCCGAGATTGCAGCCCTCGTCACCGAAGTTACCGGCAAGCCGATCGAGGTCGTCCAGCTTTCGGACGAAGCGCTGACCGGGGGATTGAAGGCAGCCGGCGTCCCCGAAGGTTTCGCGCCTGTCATCGTTTCCTTCGACACCAACACACGCTCCGGCCGCATCAGCATGGTGACGGACGCGATCGAGACGCTGTCCGGCAGGAAGCCGCGGCCGCTGAAGCAATTTCTTGAAGCAAACAAGGCGGCTCTGGTGAGCTGAGCCTGACAAATGGCCGTGCCCTTCGAAGGGCACGGCCGTTTGCTCAGATAGCCACCTGCGTTCCGATCTCGACGACGCGTCCGGTCGGGATCTGGAAATATTCCGTCGCATCGGCCGCCGTGCGCGCCAGCCCGATGAACAGCTTGTCCTGCCAGACCGGCATGCCGGAATTGGGCGAGGCCTTGAGAGAGCGCCGCGACAGGAAGAAGGACGTCGTCATGATGTCGAACTTCCAGCCCTGTTTGCGGCAGATCGCCAGCGCACGCGGGATGTTGGGCTGCTCCATATAGCCGAAGGTCAGCGTCACCCGCATGAACAGCTCGTTGACCATTTCCATCTTGACGCGCTCGCTGTCGGGCACGACAGGCTGCGGCGCAGTCACCACCGAAAGGATGACGTTCTGCTCGTGCAGCACCTTGTAGTGCTTGAGGCTGTGCATCAGCGCCGTCGGCGCGCTCAGCGGGTCGCTGGTCAGGAACACCGCGGTGCCCGACACCAGATGCGGCTTCTTCTTCAGCAGATTGCCGGCGAGGAAATCCAGCGGGATCTCGTTCCGGCGCGTCTTGTCGAACAAATAGCGGCTGCCGCGGATCCAGGTCCACATAGTCATCACGATAACTGCGGCGATGGCAAGCGATGCCCAGCCACCTTCAAACACCTTGACTATGTTGGCGGCAAAGAAGCCGGTATCGACGAAGGCGAACACGGCCATCAAGGCGATCGCGACGCCGAGCGGCCATTTCCAGATGCGCGTCATCACAACAAAAAGCAGCACATTCGTCACCAGCATGTTGCCGGTCACCGAAATGCCGTAGGCCGAGGCCAGGCGGCTGGATTCGCCGAAGCCGACCACCAGCAACATCACCACCAGCGCCAGCATCAGGTTGATGCGCGGCAGATAGATCTGGCCCGACTGTTTTTCCGACGTATGCTGGATAACGAAACGCGGCAGCATATTGAGCTGCACCGCCTGCCGCGTCAGCGAAAAAGCGCCGGAGATCACCGCCTGGCTGGCGATGACGGTCGCCGCCGTCGCCAGCACGACCATCGGAATAAGCGTCCAGCCCTGGTTCATCTCGAAGAATGGATGACCGACAACGCCGCCATTTGCCAGCACGAAGGCGCCTTGCCCGACATAGTTGAGCAACAGACAAGGAAACACGATTGCCAGCCAGGCGAGTACGATCGGCTTGCGGCCGAAATGGCCGAGGTCGGCATAGAGCGCCTCGGCGCCGGTGACGGCGAGGAAGACCGCACCAACCGTGACGAAGGCGACATCGGGCGAGTTGACCAGGAACGACACGATGTAATGCGGGCTGATCGCCAGCAGGATTTCCGGATCGGCGATGATGTGGTTAATGCCGGAAAGGCCGATGGCCAGGAACCACAGCGCGGTGACTGGCCCGAACACCAAACCTACGCCGCCGGTGCCGAATCGCTGTACCGCAAACAGGATCGCCAAGATGGCCAGTGTCAGTGGCACCACATAGGGCTGGAATGTCGGCGTGACGACGTTCATACCTTCGACCGCCGATAGCACCGAGATCGCCGGCGTGATGACTGCGTCGCCGAAAAAAAGCGCCGCGCCGACGATGCCGATGCCGAGGATCACCGCCGAGCGCGTCGGGAAGCTGTTGCGCGCCAGCGCCATCAGCGACAGCACCCCGCCCTCGCCTCGATTGTCGGCGCGGAGCACGAACATGATGTATTTGATGGTGACGGTGATCGTCAGCGACCAGATGATCAGCGACAACACCCCGAGGATGTCGCCACGGTTGGCGACGTTGCCACCGGCCGATGCGTGCAACGCCTCGCGAAATGCATAGATCGGGCTGGTACCGATATCGCCGTAAACCACGCCGAGCGCGCCCAGCATCAGCACCTGGGTGCTGTGCTGCTCGACCTCAGAATGGCTGGATTGTTCGACAGGTTCTGCCTCGTTACCAGCATTGGTAAGGGCCATGGACGACACTCCGGTAAGCGGGCGGTGCTCTACGCTTGCTGCGCTGCAATATCAAGTGCCGTCACGTAATGGCTCCGTCCCGATATTGCGAGCCCTCCACGACTTGGCAGACTCAGTCCGATCGGCAGACCACCTGGAATGTCGCAACGGACACGTTTTTAAATAGCCACCTGCGTCCCGATCTCGACGACGCGTCCGGTCGGGATCTGGAAATATTCCGTCGCATCGGCCGCCGAGCGCGCCAGCCCGATGAACAGCTTGTCCTGCCAGACCGGCATGCCGGAATTGGGCGAGGCCTTGAGAGAGCGCCGCGACAGGAAGAAGGACGTCGTCATGATGTCGAACTTCCAGCCCTGTTTGCGGCAGATCGCCAGCGCACGCGGGATGTTGGGCTGCTCCATGTAGCCGAAGGTCAGCGTCACCCGCATGAACAGCTCGTTGACCATTTCCATCTTGACGCGCTCGCTGTCGGGCACAACCGGCTGCGGTGCCGTCACCACCGAAAGGATGACGTTCTGCTCGTGCAGCACCTTGTAGTGCTTCAGGCTGTGCATCAGCGCCGTCGGCGCGCTCAGCGGGTCGCTGGTCAGGAACACCGCGGTGCCCGACACCAGATGCGGCTTCTTCTTCAGCAGATTGCCGGCGAGGAAATCCAGCGGGATCTCGTTCCGGCGCGTCTTGTCGAACAAATAGCGGGTGCCGCGTATCCATGTGGACATGATCAGCCCCATGCCGCAGGCGACCGTGATCGACACCCACCCGCCTTCGAGGATCTTGACGACGTTTGCGAGGAAAAATCCAGTATCGATCGTGCCGAACAGCAGTGTGAGCGCGGCTGCCAGTGCAAGCTGCCATTTCCACCGGAACCGCATCACCACGAACAGCAGGATGGTTGTCATCAGCATTTCGCCAGTCACCGAAATGCCATAGGCGGAAGCCAGCGAACTCGAGCTGCCAAAGCCGACCACCAGCAACATCACGCCGAGCGCGACCACCAGATTGACCCGCGGCATGTAGATCTGGCCGGACTGCATCTCGGAAGTATGCTGCACCTCGATACGTGGCAGCAGATTGAGCTGCACCGCCTGCCGCGTCAGCGAGAAAGCGCCGGAGATCACCGCCTGACTGGCGATCACCGTCGCTGCCGTGGCCAGCCCAACCATGGGCATTAGCGCCCAATCCGGCAGCATCTGGAAGAATGGATTGGTGGGTTTGCCGCCGTTGGCCAGAACGAACGCGCCTTGTCCGAAATAGTTGAGGAGCAGACAAGGGAACACCACGGAGAACCACGCCAGCACGATCGGCCTGCGGCCGAAATGGCCGAGATCGACATAAAGGGCTTCGGCCCCGGTGACCGCCAGGAACACCGCCCCGACCGTGACGAACGCACCGGTGGGCGTATTGGCCAGATAAGCGACGGCGTAATAGGGATTGATCGCCAGCAGGACCGACGGGTCGTCCAGCAGATGGTAGACCCCGGCGGCGCCGATCGCCAGGAACCACGCTGCCGTCACCGGTCCGAACACGGCCGCCACCCTGCCGGTGCCAAAGCGTTGCACGGCAAAAAGCATTGCCAGGATGATCAGCGTGATCGGAACAACATAAGTTTCCAGCGTCGGGGTCACCACTTCCAGGCCCTCGACCGCCGAAAGCACGGAGATGGCCGGCGTTATGATGGCGTCGCCGAAAAACAGCGCCGCGCCGCAAAGTCCGATCCCCAGAATGAACCGGGCTCCCTTTGGATAAGCGTTGCGCGCAAGCGCCATCAGCGACAGCGTGCCGCCCTCACCCTTGTTGTCGGCTCTGAGCACGAAAGCGACGTACTTTATCGTGACGATGATCGTCAGCGCCCAGACGATAAGCGACAGCACGCCAAGGACGTCGTTGCGCGCTACCGGTCCCGACGATGCGTGCAGCGCTTCCCGAAACGCGTAGATTGGGCTCGTGCCGATATCGCCGTAAACCACGCCCAACGCGCCCAGCATCAAAACTCTGGTGCTGTGCTGCTCGGCCTTGGAGTGGCTGGATTGTTCGATGGGTTCTGCCTCGCTACCGGCGTGGGCAAGAGCCATGGACGACACTCCCATAGACGTGCGGCGCTCGACGCTGCGGGATGGAAAGGACGCGCTGCCGTGCCCGGAACGCATGGCCTATCGGCTCGCCTTTCTCTACCAGCCACAAGCCTTCAGAAACCGCCTGACCGTTGCGGCCATGCCATACTCCAACGCATCGGCTGTCAACCCATGCCCGATCGACACTTCGGCCAATGCCGGGATGCGCCTGGCCAGCGCCGGCAAATTGCTCACCACAAGGTCGTGCCCGGCGTTGACCTGGAGCCCTGCCGCCAATGCGGCATCCGCCGTCTTTCCCAATTTCTCCAATTCCTTCGCCGCTTTTGCCGAATCGGAATGATAGCTGCCGTATGGACCCGTATAGAGTTCGATCCGATCGGCGCCGGTGTCGCGAGCGGCGTTCACGCCAGCGGGATCCGGATCCGAAAACAGCGACACGCGAAAGCCTCCCTTCTTCAGGCGCTTGACGACCGGTGTCAGGAACGCAGCCTCGGCGGCGAAGTTCCAGCCATGGTCGGAAGTCGCCTGCGCCGGGTCGTCGGGCACCAGCGTCACCTGCTCGGGCTGATGCTTTTCCACAAGCGCCAGGAACTCCTCGGTCGGATAGCCCTCGATGTTGAATTCCGCATTCGGGAACTCGTCGTCGATCAGCGCCCTGATCTCAGGCAGATCGGAATGCCTGGTGTGCCGCTCGTCGGGTCGCGGGTGCACCGTGAGCCCATGCGCGCCGGCGGCAAGGGCGATGCGTCCGAGCCCCGTCACGCTTGGCCACGGCAGGTCGCGCCGGTTGCGCAGCATGGCGATCGCATTGAGATTGACGGAAAGCTTTGCAGGCATTTGCACGGCTCCAGGCTGATCTTGGCGCGCATCTATACCGCCTTTAATGGGAACAGACAGAGGGTTTCAGGTGTTCCAAGGTGTGCGAAGGAAATCGAGCGCAAGGAGTTCCCTGTTGAATTTTCTCGAGGCCGTGCCGGCGGTTCGCCGCATCGACACCGATCGCGAAGACCTCTTCGCCATCGATGTCGTCGGCCATGTCGCAGCGGCTGACGCCGAAAACCTGTTCGGATTGCTGGAGGCGGCCTATGCGCTGCATCCGAAGATCGACGTGCTGGTGCGCCTGATCGACCATGAGGGTGTCGACTGGGCCGACGTATCGGACGAGACGATCGAACAGGGCATAGCTCATGCCGTGGAGCATATCGGCCGCTGCGCGGCGATCGGTGAGCCGAACTGGATACCGGAGGCAAGAGCCTTTTTACCTGCCTCTTTGCCTATCGAACTCCGGCATTTCGAGGCCGAGGACGAGGCCGCCGCCTGGGAATGGCTTGGCGCCAACCCAATCGCCCAGCGCTGATACGACCGCCCTATCGGACGATCGTCAGCCGTTCGGCCGCGCGCGTGATAGCGGTATAGAGCCAACGCTGCCGGGTTTCCTTGAACGCCCAGCTTTCGTCGAAAAGCACGATCTCGTTCCACTGCGAGCCCTGCGCCTTGTGCACGGTCAGTGCATAGCCATAGTCGAAATCGTCGAAACGTTTCTTCTGCTGCCAGGGAATGTCGGCGTCCGGATCTTCGAATGCCGCCTTGAGCAGCTTGATCTTGGCGACGCCGCGATCCGGGTCGTCTTCCTCCGGCGAAACCAGCAGATTGATGCCAGGCTTGACCGTCTCGCGCGACGAGGTCATCACCTTCCACAACGAGCCGTTGAGCAGTCCCTTGGCCGGATCGTTGCGCAGGCAGACCAGCTTGTCGCCGGCCTGCGGATAATCGGCGTTGAACCCCTTCAGCTCGCGCAGCCGCTGGTTATAACGGCGGCGCGTACGGTTGGTGCCGACCAGCACCTGGTCCGCTTTCAGCACCAATTCCTGGGTGACGTCTTCCTTGCCGATCACCTGCGCCGCGCCATAGTCGCCGCGCATGAACTCGCGGCCCTCGCGCACGTCGAGCGCCAGCCTGATGATCGGGTTGTCGCGCGCCTGGCGGTGGATTTCGGTGAGCAGAATGTCCGGCTCGTGGTCGGTGAAGAAGCCGCCGCCGGAGATTGGCGGCAACTGGCCGGGATCGCCGAGCACCAGGATCGGCGTGCCGAAGCTCATCAGGTCACGGCCGAGTTGCTCGTCGACCATTGAGCATTCGTCGATGACGACGAGCTTGGCCCGCGAGATCGGGCTCTGCCGGTTGAGCGAAAATGTCGGCGACATCGATGTCTTGCCGGTCACCTCGTCCGCTACCGATTCCTCGCCCTTCGGCCGGTAGATCAGCGAATGGATGGTGCGGGCATTGACCGCGCCCTTGGAACGCAGCACCTGCGCCGCCTTACCCGTAAACGCGGCGAACTGCACCTGGCCGTCGACATGCTCGGCGAAATAGCGCGCCAGCGTCGTCTTACCGGTGCCGGCATAGCCGAACAGCCGGAACAGCTGCGGCTTGCCGGCTTTCAGCCAGCCGGCCACCGCCTTCAGCGCCTCGTCTTGTTGAGGAGAGAATTCCATCAGCGCGACAGACCGGATTCGCGAGGGAAAGACAAGGTGACTGCCGTCACCGGCAAATTTTCATCGCCGGCAATCACGCCGCTGCGACAGGGTCAGGCTATCAGTGACGAACAGGAACGTAAAGAGAACAAGGCCGGGCGGCCGCAGCTTACCCGGCCTGCTGTGGATCGTTCTCCAGCTGGATCGGCTTGCCATGCGGAGTTGCGTGCGCGGCGCGTTCCCAGGCAGCGGCGAGCGCATCGACGTCGCGCTTTCCGGCAACGCCCTTGGCCAAAAGCAGCTTTTCCAGCGCTGCCAGCCAGTGCTCGTAGTAATCGTGACCGTCGCGCGCGGCGCCCGGCCGCTTCACCTCTGCCGACAAAGCATCCGCCCATTCGCTCCACGAAAACAGCCCGTTGTCGTGCAGTGCTACCGTCATGGCAAAGGCCTCTGCTTGCCACGGCTCGGCAAACACAGGCGCCTCGACACCGGCGGGCAGCATGGCGGCAACTGAGCCCGTCTCACGCCGGCTCAAGGTAGCTCTCCCAGGCGTCGATCGACACGACAAGTGTCGGATCGGCGCCCTCGCCCCAGATTTCGCCGCCGGTGAAGGCCACCGTATAGACCCATTGCGGGTTTTCGCCCTGGCCGTGCGCATTGGTGTCGGGAAAGACAAAGCCGTCGCGCACAGCCTCGACGACGCCTCGCTTGCCGCGTGCATAGCGCGGCAGTCTGGTGTGGCCGGTCGGATGAAAGTTCTTGGTTCGCACGGGGTCGCCCGCCTTGAACCGCGCAGGCGCGGCGACAGGCCGGTCGCAGTGCCCGCCCTTGGCCAGCACCGCCGGAACGTCCTTAGCCTTCAGCACCCGTTTGGGTGTCGCTGCCGGGTCGACTGCGTCGCCCGTAGTCAGGTCCCGGTCGCTGACGAAACCATGGCGTTTGAGCAGCACCTCCAGCGCCTTGATCCATATCTGGTAGTAGCTGGAGGCATAATAATCCGCTGGATGCAGCGATTCCCGCGCGTGCCGGCTCTCGTCGATGGTCCAGGCGCCCATGGCGCCGGCGCACAACGTCACGCCCAGCGCCCGCCTTTCCCAATCGGCATGGAAATAGGGTTCGTCAGGTTCGGGCGCGACCGGCCCGAAACCCATCTGGCCGCCGAGATCCTGCGGCCCGTTCATGCCGGTTCCCGCACCAACGCCGTGCCGATCATGGCATCGCGCGTCACCAGATCGGCGAGCCTTGCCTCATCCCAGCCCTCCGTACCCCGGGGGCGCATCGGCACCACCAGATAGCGCAGCTCGGCGGTCGAATCCCACACCCGGATTGTCGTCCTCGCCGGCAAGGTCAGACCGAATTCCTCGAGCACGCCGCGCGGATCGATCACTGCGCGCGAACGGTAGGGCGGCGCCTTGTACCAGACCGGCGGCAGGCCGAGCACCGACCACGGATAGCAGGAGCATAGCGTGCAGACGACGAGGTTGTGCGTGTCGGCCGTGTTGAACACCGCCTGCATGTGCTCGCCTTGCCGGCCGGTGTAGCCGAGCGATTCGATTGCCGCCGTCGCATCACGCTTCAGCCATGCGGCAAACCCGGGATCAACCCAGGCCTTCGCCACCACCTTTGCGCCGTTGCGCGGCCCGATCTTAGTCTCATAGGTGTCGACGATAACATCGATCGCCGCCGGATCGATCAGGCCTTTGCGGGTGAGAATCGTCTCCAGCGCGCGCACCCGCGCCGCAAAGGGATCAAGCTCGTTGTCGTGGTCGTGATTGTGCGGCATGGCGTCAAATTACGATCGCGGACCTCCGGCCGCAAGCACCACGGCTTGGGCCAGCGCTATTCGGCTGCCGCCTTTTGCGGCACCGGTTCTTCCTCCTCGTCGAACAGTGACGGCTGGTCGACCGCTTCGACCGGGCTCGGCTCGCCCCGGCGCCGCGCCCACAGCCTGACCAGCCAGCCGGAAAAATGCTCCATGTAGACGTAAATGACGGGTGTGACGAACAGCGTCAGTGCCTGCGAGGCGACAAGACCGCCGACCACCGCCACGCCGAGAGGCTGGCGCAATTCCGCGCTGGCGCCGGTGCCGAGCGCGATCGGGATGGTACCCATCAGCGCGGCAAGCGTGGTCATCATGATCGGCCGAAAGCGCATCAGGCAGGCCTTGTGGATGGATTCGACGGGCGACATCCCCTCGCGCCTGAGTTCCAGCGCCACGTCGATCATCATGATGCCGTTCTTCTTGACGATGCCGATCAGCATCAGGATGCCGATCACCGCGATCACCGACAGATCCATCCCCGCCAGCCGCAGTGCCACCAGCGCGCCGAGCACCGCCGATGGAAGCCCGGTCAGGATGGTGAGCGGGTGGATGAAGCTCTCATAGAGCATGCCGAGAACGATATAGATGGTCAGAATCGCGCCGCCGATCAGCAGCCCCTGGTTGGAAAGCGAATCCTGGAACGTCTTGGCCGTGCCCGAGAAGGCGGTCGAGATCGTCGGCGGCATGCCGATCTTGTCCTTCAGCGCGTTGATGTGGCTCACGCTGTCGCCGAGGGCCACGCCTTGCGGCAGATTGTAGGAGATGGTCACTGCCGGAAGTTGGCCGAGCTGGTTGACGGTCAAAGCACCGGCGGTCCGATCGACGCGGGCGAACGCACCGAGCGGCACTAGGCTGCCGCTCGCCGTTCTCACCTTGATGGCCAGCATCCGCTCGGGCGACCACTCGATCTTCGGATCGAGCTCCATGATCACGTCGTAGCTGTCGGCCGAACCGAAGATGGTCGACACCTGCTGGGTGCCGAAACCGCCGTAGAGACTGGAGCGCAGCGTGTCGGTATCGACGCCGAGGTTCGCCGCCTTGTCGCGGTCGATCACCAGCGTCGCCTGTAGCGCGTTGTTCTGCAGGTCATTGGTGACGTCGGTGAAGGCGGCATGATCGGCAGCCATCGCGTCCGTCAGCCTCTGCGCCCAGACGTTCGTCAGGCCGGTATCGAGGCCCTGAACGGCAAGCTGGTAGGCACTCGCCGAAGAACGCGCGCCGAGCCGCAGGTTCTGCACCGGCTGCATGTAGGTTTCGATGCCGGGCACATTGGCCAGCTGGCGCCGCAGGTCCGTAAGCACCTTGTCGATGTTCGGTCGGTGGTCCTTGTCTTTCAGCTGCACAAACAGCTGGCCCTGGTTGAGCGCATTGTTTCCACTGCCCGCCGACCAGCCGACATGCGCGACGTAGGGCGAATGGGTGAAGACATCCGCCACTTGCCCCTGCAGCTTCACCATCGCGTCAAACGAAATGTCCTGGCGCGCGATGGTCGTCACCGAGACCTGGCCGATATCCTCCTGCGGGAAGAAGCCCTTCGGCGAAATCTGGATCAGCCACACCGACAGCCCGGCGGTCACGAGGAAGACAAGGAAGACAAGGAAATTGTGGCGCAGGCAGAATGTCAGCAGCCTGTCATAGCCCCGCATGAAGACGTTTTGTCTATGGCCTTCACCGTGCGCTGCTTTCTGCTCGGCTTTCGATAATGACAACAGCCGCGAGCACAGCATCGGCGTCAGCGTCAGCGAGACGAACATCGACGCCAGGATGGCGACCGTCACCACCACCGCGAATTCGTTGAAGATGCGCCCGATCACGCCGCCCATCAAAAGCACCGGAATGAACACGGCGACCAGCGAGATCGAGATCGAGATGATGGTGAAGCCGATCTCGCGCGCGCCCTTGAGTGACGCCTCGAGGGCCGAGAGCCCGTCCTCCTCCATATGGCGGAAAATATTTTCCAGCATGACGATGGCATCGTCGACGACAAGGCCGACCGCCAATGTCAGCCCCATCAATGAGACGTTGTCGATGGAAAAGCCGAACAGGTACATCACGCCCAGCGTGGCGATGAGCGAAATCGGTACCGCCACCGCCGGGATGATCGTCGCCGTCACCCGGCGCAGGAACAGGAAGATCACCATCACCACCAGCGCGATGGTGAGCAGGAGCGTGAACTGCACGTCATCGACCGCCTCGCGGACCGATGTCGAGCGGTCGTTTAGCAACTGGATGCTCGCCGCTGCCGGCATCTGATCGTCGAAGGAAGGCAGCATCGCCTTGACGCGGTCGACGACGTCGACGGTATTGGCATCCGGCTGGCGCTGCACCGCCATAATGATGGCGCGGGTGCCGTCATACCAGCTTGCCGTCGTCGTGGTCTCGACCGAATCGATGACGCGGGTCACCTCGCCGAGCCGCACCGGATGGCCGTTCTTGGTGGCGATGATGATGTTCGAGAATCCCGCCGCATCGGTCAGCTGCGTGTTCGCGGTGATCGTCAGCTGCTGTTTGTTGTTCTTGAGCACGCCGAGCGGCGTGTTGCTGTTGGCCGAGGCAATGGCCGTCTGCAGCTGGTCGATCGAGATGCCGCGTGCGGCGAGCGCCGTGGGATCGATCTGGACGCGTACGGCATATTTCTGCTGGCCGTAGATCGAAACCTGCGCAACGCCGTCGATCGTCGACAGCGACGGCGAAATCACATTCTCGGCAAACGCGTCGAGATCGGTCAGCGGAATTGTGTCGCTGACCAGCGACATCAGCAGGATCGGCGCGTCGGCTGGATTGACCTTGCGGTAGCTCGGCGGGCTGGTCATCTCCGGCGGCAATTGTCGTTGCGTGCGTGCGATCGCTGCCTGGACGTCAGCGGCGGCTGCATCGATGTCGCGGTTGAGCACGAACTGAATGGCGATCGAGGTCGAGCCGAGCGAGTTGGTCGTCGAGATCGAATCGATGCCTGCGATAGTGGCAAACTGCTTGATCAGAGGCGTTGCCACCGAGGTCGCCATGGTTTCCGGCGAAGCCCCGGGCAGCGAGGCCGAGACGTTGACAACCGGAAATTCGGCGCTTGGCAGCGCCGCGACCGGCAGGAATTTGTAAGCAAATAGTCCGCCCAGAACCAAGGCGAACGACATGAGCAGCGTGGCGACGGGCCTGCGGATGCAGAATTCGGAAATCATGGCTGTGTTCCGCCCGTCCGGTCAGCCTCGGCAACCTTCGGAGCCGCCTGATCGCCGGTGCCGGTCGAAGCCTTGCCTTCGCGCACCGCCGCGCCGTTCTTCAGTTTGGTCTGACCCTCGACGACGACACGCTCGCCGCTTTTCAATCCTTGGCTGATTGCGGTGTTGGTGCCTTCTGTCAGCGCGACCTGCACGGGCCGCATTTCAACGGTGTTGTCCGGCTTGATTACATAGACGAACGGGCCCTTCTGGCTGGGCTGGACGGCGACCGTCGGAACGGACGTCATTTGTGGCATGATCCCGGCATCGAGCACGACGTTGACGTATTGGCCCGGCCATAGCGAAAGATCGGCGTTGGGCACACTGGCCCGCGTTGCGATCGTGCCGGACGCCGTGTCTACGCTGGAATCGACGAAATCCAGCGTTCCCTTGCCGACCGGCTTCGGGTCGCCGTCCTTGGTCAGCGTCACCGCACCTTGCCGCGGCGCTGCCAGCGCCTTGTGCAGCAAGGCAAGATCGCTTTCGGGGAGATTGAAGTTCACCTGCAGCGGGTCGACCTGCGTGATCGTCACCAGTGGAGTCGACGTGCTGCTGCCGTTGCTGGTGGTGACGAGATCGCCGACGGCGACGCTGACTGCGCCAAGCCTGCCGGAGATCGGCGCCCTGATCGTGGCGAAGCCAAGCTGGATTTGGTCTGCATCGATCGTTGCCTTGTCGGCGTCGACGGTGGCCGCGGCGGATTTCTGTGCCGCGACGGCCTGATCGTAGGTCTGCTGTGTTCCGGCCTGCCTGGCGACGAGATTTTTGGCGCGCTGAAGATCGGCCGTGGCGCTGGCAAGCAGCGCCTGGTCTTTTGCGAGCGTCGCCTGATCGCGTGCCAGTTGTGCCTTCAACGAGCGATCGTCCAGCGAGAACAGAAGGTCGCCGGCCTTCACCATCTGTCCGTCCTTGACCGCGATTGCGACGATCTGACTCGATATCCGCGCGTTGATGCTGACCACGGCAGGAGAGGACACAAAGCCGATGGCATAGCGCCGGACCGGGAAATCGGCCGTCGCAGCGGTGGCGGCAACCACCGAAGTCGTACGCGCGGCATTTGCCGCTGCAGCGGGCTTGTCCGCCGTCGCCGTCTGCTTCGCCGACAGCATCTGCTGAAGACCGCTCATTGCGCTGGGCGAAAGATAGAGCCACGCCGCGGCAACGCAGGCTGCAGCGATCACCGCTAATACGATCTTTCCGCGCATCGACAAAAGACCTCTCGATCCGACACGCCGCTATCCGGTGGCCGTAGTCTAGCTCAACTCGCAGCCTCTTGCCGCGCTTTTGCCAGATAATAGAGGATGCCGAAGGCGAAAAAGGGCCAAAACCCGTCATTACGAAGATTTAATGTGCAGTGCACAATAGAACGGCAGCTAACGCAGCATCGGCCACAGCGTCGCCGCAAGCATCACACCCATGACGATGTTGAACCATTTGAGCCGCACCGCATCCGCCAGAAAGCCGCGCAGCGCCATGCCGAAACCGGCCCAGGTCGAAATGCTCGGCAGCATGACGACGGCGAAAGCGGCTGCGATCAGCACCACCGATACAAACGGGCGTTCCGGATTGGTATAGACGGCCATGGCTGTAATCGCCATCACCCAGGCCTTGGGATTGACCCACTGGAATGCCGCAGCCTCGATGAAGCGCATCGGCTGGCCCTTCGTCTTGTCTTCGCCGCCGAGCGAGCGCGACATGGCGATCTTCCAGGCGAGATAAAGCAAGTAGAGGCCGCCGGCGATCTTCAACCCGGTATGCAGGACCGGAAAGGTCGTCAACACGGCGCCAAGCCCGAAGCCTACGGCAAGCAACAGCACGAGGAAGCCGAAGCCGATGCCGAGCATGTGTGGCACGGTTTTGACCAAGCCGAAATTCACGCCCGAGGCCAAAAGCATGAAATTGTTCGGACCCGGCGTGATCGAGGTCACGAAGGCATAAACCAGCAGAGCAAGGAATGCATCGAAGGTCATGGAGGATCGCAAAGATCAATAATATTGAAATACTGACTTAAATCGATGAGGTGCTGAGTGCAAATGCAATTCGTTGGTCCACGCGCGCCCAGCGTTCTTTCATATCTTAGGCCAATATCCGCTGAGAACATCTATCTGCGGTAGGGCTGCACCGACCATAGATCTGAATCCGGGGCAGTTTCGCGCTGACGGCGCACGCGTCGCAGCCCTTTGCGTCTCGGCGTATTCTCCGGAATCTTGACGCTGTGCGCCAGACCCAGGATCGCCAGAACCTGAATGAATAGCCAGCCGAGATCGATCTGTCCGTGTTCCAAACCAAGCCGTGCAGACTCGGGAAACGCGTGATGGTTGCCGTGGAAACTCTCGCCGAACGTTACCAGCCCGAAACGCGGCAAATTGTATCCTTGCACGGCAACGTCGTCGACGCGCCATCCTTGCTCCCCATCTCGGTGCGCAAAATGCCCAACCAACCAATGCCCGGTAAGCGACACTGAAACGCGCACCGCGATTCCCCATACCACCCAATCCCAGCCGCCAAACGCGAAAAAGAGGATCGCCCAGGGCAGTTGTTGCAGCATCCAGGTGCGTTCGACGAACTTGTAGAACGGGTCATTCCTAATCGAGGGTTCGATGATGAAGGTGGGTGGATTGCGCAAAGCGACCGCGCAATGCATCTGCCAGAAGGCATCGGTGAAAAATGGCCGACGATGGGCATGGAGATCGTGACATGCGGTCTGGCGCTGAGCCCAGTCACGAATATCGTGAGCATAGATCATCCCAAAAGGACCGGCCATGCCGACGAGCACGCCAAGGTAGACCAGCGCATGCTCGACCCAGATATGAACCTTGAACGACCGGTGGATGAGCAGACGGTGCATCCCCACCGAGTGTCCGGCGCAGATTGTCGCCGCCGTTGTCGCAACGAATAAGGCGAAGGCACTCCAGCTAAATGTCATCGGTCCCAACACAATGGCGGCGATCGTCATCGCCCCGACCCAGATCGACTTTGCCGGCACCCACACGACTTTGCCGTCTTCGGCGTCACTGTCCTGTTGGGAAATCATTCTGCCCGTGGATATGGTTTTCATCGGCACCCCTCCTCCTGCATGAACATTTCCGGACCACAGCCTTGCCTTCTGGCGCGTCGTCCGTTACTTAGGCAGTAAGCTAATCGTCTACTACTGCGAATTAGGTATTTAGGCAATAGTCTAAATGAAAATAAAGAAAAGCGGACCGAGGCGCAGCCAACGCCTCGGCATCACAAGGTGGCAGACAGTGATCGAAGATGCAGAGCACGCAGCGGATGCCGAAACGGCTGCTCACGCAAATGGCGCGATACAGCGCGTGTTTGAAGCGCTATCTTCAGCGCCCCGGCGCAAGATCCTCGCCTATCTTGCGCACTCTTCCCTAACGGCGGGCGAGATCGCGGCGCGCTTCGAGATGTCGAAGCCGTCGATCTCGCAGCATTTGAGCATTCTGGAGACGGCCGGGCTCATCGCCAAGGAGCGGCACGGACAGTTCATCCACTATTCTCTGGTCCAGAACAATCTTGTGAACACGCTGAATGGATTTGTTCAGGATGTCTGCCCGGTATCGCGCCCTATCAAGAGAGAAAGCAAAGAACTTGGTCGAGGCGAGGCAGCGCAAAGATCGCACTTGCGCAAATCTGAAAAGCCCTAGCGGCTTTGCATCGTTTTCATGAGCGCCTTGGCGTATCGGCAGGCGTCAAATTCCACAGCGATCCCGCAAGACTTTTTGTAAGCGGCCATCGCCTCGGCTTCGTCCGCAGAGACGCCTTCACCATGCTGAAGGGCGCCGCCATACATGGTGCAACCCCAGGCATCGCCCTCATTGCAGCTCAGCTTGAATGTGCGATAAGGGCAAGATTCGTTTGCACTACCGGCGGCAAGCAGTTTGTTTAGCCCAAGCCGACCCAAAAGAATTCCCGCGCCGCGATTTGTGCAGCCGCCGATACTGCCAGTTGCGCAGGCCTGGGCGAACATCTCCTCGGTCCATTGCTTGTCTTCTGGCGAGTGCTCCTGGATGACCCTGGCCGTCTCGAAACAGGCTTCGCCCCTGCGTCCGTCGAAACACCGCCTGGCACAGGCCAAGACGTCTTTCTCACAACCTTGGTAATCTATTCCCGGCGTGGAAAAGAGCGCGTCATCGACGCCCGACGCCCTGCGCCAAATATCGGCCGGGCATTGTTGGAAATAATAGCTCGGTGTGCCCCTGCGGTCGATTTCTTCAAACAATTTCGGCAGCACTGACTTGTCGAATACCGGCTCCTGGCTGGCCGCCGCCGTCGTGACCGCAAGAACGATTGCGCCGGCGCCTGCTCGAATTGCCGCCGCGAGCATCATGATCACATCCCTTGCGGGCCGCGGTTCATCGCCGCCACCCCGGTACGGCAGATCTCGACCAGCCCGAGCGGTTTCATGATGGCGATGAACTGATCGAGCTTGGAGCCCTTGCCGGTGATCTCGAAGATGAAATGCTCGGTGTTGGCATCGATGACGCTGGCGCGGAATGCATCGGCGAGCCGGAGCGCCTCGACGCGGGCTTCGCCGGTGCCGGCGACCTTGACCAGCGCGAGTTCCCGCTCCAATGGCCGCTCCTGTCCGAATTCCTGCGACCGCACGGTGAGATCGACGACGCGGTGCACCGGCACGATGCGCTCGAGCTGGTGCTTGATCTGCTCCAGCACGTGCGGCGTGCCGCGCGTCACGATGGTGATGCGCGACAGGTGCTTTTCGTGCTCGGTTTCCGAGACCGTCAGGCTCTCGATGTTGTAGCCACGTCCGGAAAACAGGCCGATGACCCGCGCAAGCACGCCCGGCTCGTTGTCGACGAGGACCGAAAGCGTGTGGTTCTCTGGTTTTTCCGTCTCCTTGGCGATGAAATAGGCGGAGCCGGTCGGTTGCAACTGTGCGTTCATGACATGAATCTCGATTTCAAACTTTTGCGCTAATCTGCTGTTTCCGCACAGCTTCCTCGAACCAGGCTACACCAGTTCCCTGCCCTTGGCGTCGATCGCGTTGGCGACAGCTTCGTCCGTCGCCTCGTCCGGCAACAGCATCTCGTTATGCGCCTTGCCGGACGGGATCATCGGGAAGCAGTTGGCGAGCGTCGCCACGCGGCAGTCGAACAGGACGGGCTTCTTGACCGCGATCATCTCCTTGATGGCATCATCGAGTTCGTCCGGCTTGTCGCAGCGAATGCCGTGGCCGCCATAGGCTTCGGCGAGCTTGACGAAATCCGGCATCGCCTCGGTGTAGGAGTGCGACAGCCGGTTGCCGTGTAGCAGCTGCTGCCACTGCCGCACCATGCCCATATACTGGTTGTTGAGGATGAATATCTTGATCGGCGCCTCGTGCTGCACCGCGGCGCTCATCTCCTGCATCGTCATCTGCACCGAGGCGTCGCCGGCGATATCGATGACCAGCGCATCCGGGTGCGCGATCTGCACGCCGAGCGCGGCCGGCAGGCCGTAGCCCATCGTGCCCAGTCCGCCAGAGGTCATCCAGCGGTTCGGCTTCTCGAAATGATAGTGCTGCGCCGCCCACATCTGATGCTGGCCGACCTCGGTGGTGATGTAGGTGTCGAGGTCCTTGGTCAGCGCATAGAGCCGCTGGACGGCGTATTGCGGCATGATCACCTCGTGATTCATCTTGTAGGCGAGCGAATCGCGCGCGCGCCATTTGGCAATCTGCTCCCACCACGGGTGAAGCGCTTTCTTGTCGGCCTTGGCGGTTGCCCGCCACAGCCGCACCAGATCCTCCAGCACACGCCCGACATCGCCGATGATCGGCACGTCGGTGTGGACGTTCTTGTTGATCGACGACGGGTCGATGTCGATGTGGATCTTCTTCGAATTCGGCGAAAACGCCGTCAGCCGCCCGGTGATGCGGTCGTCGAAGCGCGCGCCGATGCAGAGCATGACGTCGCAATCGTGCATCGCCATGTTCGCTTCATACGTGCCGTGCATGCCGAGCATGCCCATCCAGTTCTTGCCCGACGCCGGATAGGCGCCGAGGCCCATCAGCGTCGAGGTGATGGGAAAGCCGGTGAGGTCGACCAGCTCGCGCAGCAAATGGCTCGCCTCCGGGCCGGAATTGATGACGCCGCCGCCCGAATAGATGATCGGCTTTCGGGCAGCCCCCATCAGCTCGACCGCCGCCTTGATCTTTTCCAGATCGCCCTGGACCTTCGGTTGGTAGCTGGTGCGCGGCGCCGTCTGCGGCGGGACATAGATACCCCTGGCGAACTGCACGTCCTTCGGGATGTCGACGACGACCGGACCGGGGCGCCCTGTCGTTGCCACATGGAAGGCCTCGTGGATCGTTGCCGCGAGCTCGTTGACGTCCTTCACCAGCCAGTTGTGCTTGGTGCAGGGCCGCGTGATGCCGACCGTGTCGCACTCCTGGAACGCATCCGAGCCGATCAGCGAAGTCGGCACCTGGCCGGTCAGGCAGACCAGCGGGATCGAGTCCATCAGCGCGTCCTGCAATGGCGTCACCGCATTGGTGGCGCCCGGCCCTGAGGTCACCAGCATGACGCCGGCCTTGCCAGTCGAGCGCGCATAGCCTTCCGCCGCGTGGCCCGCGCCCTGCTCATGGCGGACGAGGATGTGCTCGACCTCGTCCTGCTGGAAGATTTCATCGTAGATTGGCAGAACCGCGCCGCCCGGATAGCCGAAAACATGCTTGACGCCATTGTCCTTCAGCGCCTGCACCACCATTTCGGCACCCGTCATTTCGCTCCTTGGCATTTCAGTTCTTGGCATTTCGCGCCGCTCATTCTGTCCACTGCTCATCGTTCTGGTCCCGTACTGTTCGCCATCTGGCGATTGCTCGTCGTTTAGTCGTGTTTCGGGCAATAAAAAAGGCCCCCGAGGGAGCCTGTGTCTTGCGCATGGGAGGTCACCGCCCGGCGGTTACACCGCCTTGCCCACGCGCTTTCCTACGAGAATGAGTGCCTTTTTCATGGTGGCGGACAATAGAATTGGTTTGACGCCGCTGTCAACGGCGAATGTGCACTTGGCCCGACGTCGGCACATCCGCCCATTATGCACCCGCGCCGCCTTTCCGCCGCGCGGGTCTTCCGTTTCAGGCGCAGAGCACCACACCCCTCGCCTTGGCCCAGCGCTCGATGATCTTGCGCTCCTCGAGCGAGGCGAGACGATTGCCGAAACCGCGCACCTGCACCGCACGGTTTTGCGGGTCGAGTTCGATCGTCAGCAACCGCTCGATCTTGCCCAGCGCCGAGCGCCGCAGCACCCAGATCGAGGCATTGCCGGCGATGCATTTGGCCGCGTATATCGAGACGCAATGATGCATCGCCCGGCTCTCGGCGACCAGATCCTCAGCTGTCTTCAACTGACGGACGAAGAAACGCTCGCCATGCGCCTTTGCCTCCTTGGTCGACGGCTGCCAGTCCCAGTCGTCCAGGCACGAGCCGTCCCAGGCGCGATCCTGCGACTGCGTCCCGGCAGTACGCGTGGTCCGCCCGGCAGCGCGGCGGCGCATTGCCTCGATGCGTTCGATCGCGGCAATGTCTCGATGCCATTCCAGCATCTGCCGACGCAGCGAGGCAAGCGTGCGACCCTTCAGGCTGTACGCCGCATCGCGCTGGTGCACGGCGCCGATATAGTCGCAAAGATCGTCGATCTCCTCCTTCGACGCGGGTTGCCCGCAGAAGAACCGTGTCACCTCGCGCCAGAAGGCCAGATCGTTACGTGGCGTGCGCGCGATTTTCGACTTGGCAAGTCGGGCCGCCAACCCGGAATCATCCGTGTAGGACCGGGCGATCACCACCCAAAATGCCTCGTCGAACGTGAAATCGCCGGGCAAGTTCAAGAAGCAGTGCACCTCCTTGCGAGACAGCCACGCACAGGCGCCCGCCTTGTAAAGCGAGTCACCACGCGCCACTGCGATATACCAAGCCTTGCGAAGCGCAATCTCGCCGACATTCAACCCCGAGCTGTCCAGCCAGATCCCCTCGAGCGCGGCTGTAACCGGGTAGCGCGCATAGAGATGGCGCGCCGCGGCCAGCCGCAGCCGCTCGGGGTCGCGCGTCTTCAGCTTTGGACGCCACAGCGCGCCGTCGCGAATCGCCATGCCGGCAAAGCCCCGACGTGCCTCGTCGAGCGCCCGCTCGAAATCCGGAGCGGGACGCGGGACGGGAAAAACCCGCCGCAGCGTTACGGCATATGCTTCAATGCGTTCGCGCTCGGCATCCTGCCTGCGCTGGATCATGGACTTTGCCATGGCCGTTCTTCCTGATTGGAACCCTGTCAGCCGCACGCAATTCCAGCGTCGGCACGGAATGTGTCGATCTGGATCGCCGGGTCATTGACAGGTCTCCTTTCAGGACGACGGATCAGAATGGGCGGCTTCTCTAAGCTCGCCGCCAATTTGACGCAAGAGCTATTCTTTCCACGCCCGCGATGGTCTGACGGGTGTTGCAAAGGTGCATCGTTGTCGCCATCAGCGTGTCCGGCCGACGCGTTTCCAGTAGATGAGGGTGCCTGTGAGCCCGCCATGCGGCTTCAGCGCATAATCCGGTATTTCGCCGGCCAGCGTGAAGCCGAGCTTTTCATAGAGCCCGGAAGCCCCCTCCTCTTTTGCCGTGTCGAGGACCAACAGCGTGCGGCCTTTCTCCACAGCAACGGCTTCCGCCGCCTCCATCAGGCGGGTTGCGATGCCCTTGCCGCGGTAATCGAGGCGGATCATCAGCTTGGCGATCTCGGCCCGGTGCGGCTGGTTGGGAGGGCAGTCGAGCAGCAAGGTGATGGTGCCGACCAGAGCCTCGCCGTTCCAGGCCCCAAGCACCGCCCTTTCGCCTCTGGCGGCCGCCTGAAGCGACTTGTTCCAGAAGGCCGCGGCCATCTCCGGCACCAACGGATGCATGAAGCTGACCGAGCCGCCGGCAGCGACTGTCCCGATCAGCAGTTCCGTCAGCATTTTTTGCGTTCCGTCAGCATTGCTGAGTGGCCTGATTTCGATCGAACTCATGTCGTTCCCCTGTCGCCGTCCGTCAGTCGAAACGACTGGTCCGCTTCCGCTTCCTGGCCCGCCGGATTTCCGCGATGCGATCGGCGTCTTCCTCTTGCAGATGTCGCCCGCGTTCCAGCAGTTCGAGCGTGTATTCCTCATAGGTCAGGCCCAGCCGCTCGGCCTTGTGCAGCCGCATCAGCATGATCTCGCGGCTCGGCACTTTCCATGCCTGGGCATGGGCGGTCTGCCAGGCAAGAAACACATAGGGGTCGCCCTTGCCCCAGGGCGGACCGTCATAGTCGTCGAGCGGCGGACCGCCATTGTCGCAGCGTTTTGGACGGCGCGCCTTCACCTCAGCTCCTGGCCAACGCAACCAGATAGTCGGCGGCGTCCGGCCCCGGAGCGTGAAAGACGCAATCGGATGGCGCGCCGAGCGCCAGGCAGTCGCCCGGTTCGAGCCGGTGAACGATGTCCCCCTCTGTGAATTCCAGCCGCCCGGAGATCAGCCATATCTGTTGCCTGATGAAGGCATAAGACGCCGCCGGGAAACTTACCTTGGCGCCGGCCGGCAACTGGATCCGGATCAGTTCGAGGGGCATGTCCGAAACCGGCGAAAGATGCCGCCGCACATAACCCGTAGCCGGATCGCGCCAGAGCGGCTGGTCACGTTCGCGAAGCAGGCCACCGCCCTGCAATTCCGCCCTTGCGATCAATGTGGACAGCGTCATGCCGAAGGCGGCCGCAATACGCACAAGGAGTGCCGCCGTCGGGCTGGTCATGCCGCGTTCTACCGTGCTCAGCATGGCTTTCGAAACATCGGACCGCTCCGCCAGTTCTGCCAAGGACCAGCCTCGAGCCACTCTTTCGGTATGTATTCTTCTGCCGATGGTCGAGGAGATGTCGTTCGCTATATCATCCATTAATCCAATATATCGAAATTCTTCTACAGAGCAACGGCCGTTTCATCCAGTTTTCGCAAACTCCTTAATGTCCGCTAAACCATCCGGCCTCATCCCACCTTAACCCCGTTCGCCTAGGCTCATCGCTTTGGGAAAAGGGGACCGGCGTATCCATGCTCGTTGAACGCGAAGCCTCCATTGGGGAACCGACTTTGCTGGAGCGCCGCAGGGCGGAGCAGAACGACAAGCGCATTCTGGGCAATGTCGTGCAATGCGACGGCGCGCGCGCCACCATCAGCGCCTATGCCGACGATATCGAAGGCACGGTCACCGGCCTGTGGAGCGTCGGCAAGATGATCTCGATCAATCTCGGTACATCACGAACCGTCGGCCTGGTCTATGAAATCGGCAAGTCGGATCGTGCCTGGAGCAGCGAGGGCCAGAATCCGATCGAGGTCAGCATCGAATTGATCGGCGAGGTGCGCGACGGTGCCGAACCCGGCGCGAAGCCGATCTTCGACCGTGGCATCACAACCTACCCGCATATCGGCGCCATTGCCCATCGTATCCGCAGCCGCGACCTGCAGGCCGTCTACGATCTCGCCGGTCGTCATTCGATCACCATCGGCACGCTGTCGCAGGACGAGGCCATCGACGCCAATATCGCCATCGACGATACGCTGGCGCGCCATTTCGCCATTGTCGGCACCACCGGGGTCGGCAAATCGACCGCCGTGTCGCTGCTCTTGCGCAAATCGATCGCCGCCCGGCCCGACCTGCGCGTGCTCATCCTCGATCCACACAACGAGTTCGCCGCGTCGTTGCCCGAATATTGCGTCAGGGTCGATTCGACGACGCTCGACCTGCCCTTCTGGATGTTCAAGCTAGAGGAATTTGCCGAGGTGCTGTTTCGCGGCCGCGAGACGGTTCCGGAAGAGGTCGACGCCTTGCGCGATCTCATTCCCGCGGCCAAGAACCTCTACCGCAATCCGAACTCCGGCAACTATCTGCGGCGCAGCACCGATGTGCTGACCGCCGACGCGCCGGTGCCCTATCGCATTGCCGACCTTATCAAGCTGGTCGACGAACGCATGGGATTGCTGGAAAGCAAGAACGATCGCCCGACCCTCAGGTCACTGAAGACACGTATCGAATCGGCGGCATCCGATCCGCGCTACCGTTTCATGTTCAACTCGCGCCTGATCGAGGACACCATCCACGAGACGATCGGCAACATCTTCCGCGTGCCGCATCACGGCCGCCCGGTGACCTGCTTCGAAATGGCCGGCATGCCGTCCGAGGTGGTCAATTCCGTTTGCTCGGTCCTGGCGCGGCTGGCCTTCGACCTGGCGTTGTGGAGCGAAGGCCGCCTGCGGCTGCTCTTCCTGTGCGAGGAAGCGCATCGCTATATGCCGGCCGATCCGCGCCTCGGTTTCGCGCCGACGCGGCACGCGCTGTCGCGCATCGCCAAGGAAGGCCGCAAATATGGCTGTTATCTCGGCGTCGTCACCCAGCGCCCGGGCGAACTCGACCCGACCATCCTGTCGCAGTGCTCGACGTTCTTTGCCATGCGGCTCGCCAACGAGCAGGACCAGGCGATCATCCGCTCGGCGATCGCCGATTCCTCGGCTTCGACGCTGGCGTTCCTGTCTTCCATGGGCCAGCGCGAGGCTATCGCCTTCGGGGAAGGCGTGGCGACGACGATGCGGATGAAGTTTGAAAAGCTCTCCGAGGATTTGATCCCTGGCACCGCCAAGCGCGAGAATGCCTTGCCGTCCGAAACCGGCGACGAGGTCGACCTCGTGGCGATCGTCGAACGGCTGCGCAACGTGCCGAAATCACAACAGGCAATGCCTTTCGCGGAAGTCGTCGATCCGGGCCGGCAGGCCGGCGATTCGGACTATCGCAAGCCGTCGGCCGCACGCACCCAGCGAAACGACGATTTCGACTTGCGCTACGGCCTCAAGCCGGCGACCTTCGGCCTGCGTCCCCCAGAATGATTGAGCCGAGCGACTTTTAGGCAGCGCTCGCAGATATCAAAGCTGAGTTTCGATGGCTGTCTTGTCTATAACTGACCACACCTGGCGAATTTTCCCTCTCTGAAGCTCATAAAATACGTTCTCGGCAAACGAAATTCTCTTCCCGCTTACATCGAGCCCAAGGAACGTTCCCCTTGGCGCGCAGTCGAAGCTTAGCCGGCTCGCTACATAAGGCGGATCGGCAACCAATAGCTGAATGTTGAAATAAAGGTCCGGAATTTCGTCGAAGTCTCTGACCAACATTTCGAGATAGCCGGACAATCCGAGCTTGCGACCGTTGTGGGTCACTTCATCATGAACAAACCTCCCCAGATTTGGCCAATCCTGCTTGTTCAGGCATGCAATATAGCCTCGGTAAAGACCGGAGAGATCGGATTTAGTCACGGCAACACCTCTATTTCCGGCAAGCCCCGCAAAGGCAGCATCTCAGCTTGACGGGGTGATGTCGGTCTGCGTGCACCGGAAACGAAGAAAACGATACCAGACGGCCGGAATCACGAATTCAATGACGGAATTCAGGCACAGACGCGGTTGCGCCCTTGCCTCTTCGCCTCATAGAGCTGGCGATCGGCGCGGCGATAGAACTCCTCGGCGGTTTCCTTGCGATCCCAGACGGCAAGCCCGACGCTGGTGGTGATTTTCAGTCGGACATTGCCCGTCAGCACCGACATGTTGGCGATCGCCTTGCGGATGCGCTCGGCGAATTTGGATAGCAGCTCGGCGTCCATATTGGGCGTGACCACCGCGAACTCCTCGCCGCCCAGGCGCGCCACCACGTCGTGATAGCGTGTCATGTCCTTGAGACAGTTGGCGACCGCCCGCAACACCTCGTCGCCGACATCGTGGCCGTGGCTGTCGTTGACCTGCTTGAAATGGTCGAGGTCGAGGATCATCAGCCCTACTGGTTTCTCGATGCGGCGGAACTCTTCGAGATATTCCTTCAGCGCATCGTCGAAATAACGCCGGTTCTGCATGCCGGTGAGGCTGTCGGTGAGCGCCGCATGCTCCAGCGTCTCCGAACGCGCGCTGAGCGAAACGGTCATGGCGCGCAGCTTGCCTTCTTCCGTCGCCTGCTTTCGGATCAGAGGGTAGATGAAGAAAATGCCGAAGAACAGCGCAGTCGCCAACAGCACGCCCGTCGCAAACAGCAGCTTGTTGAGATAGACGATTTCATCGAGTTTTGAAGGCGTATTGCTAATGTCGGCGGCCAGGGTTTGCAGGAGCCCATAGGCGTAAAGCGTCACCAGGCCGGCGGCCAGGATCACAAAAATAAAGACGAAAAAGGCTGATTCCGCCTTGTGGAAACGCATCTGCTCCCCGTTGGAAAGTTCGTAGCGATCTTATGGCATGCGGGAACTTACGGACAGTTAACCTGGACAACTTCAACGCGAAATGTCCCCTCGGTGTCGACTTTTCAGGTTGCGCTCGAAGGAGGGAGTGAGAGCATCGAGTCGATCCCCCCATCAGGACGCAATCTCTGCCATTCCGGGCCCAATTGGTGCCTGAACCAGGTCGCCTGCCGTTTGGCATATTGCCGCGTCGCGATTTTCGCGCGCTCGATGGCCTCGGGAAAACTGAAGGCGCCGGCCAGCGCGGCCTGAAGCTCGCGAACACCGATTGCTTTCATCGCCGGCAGGTCGGGATCGAGGCCGAGCGCTGAAAGCTGTTTCACCTCGTCCAGTGCCCCCTCATCCAGCATGCGGTCGAAGCGGGCATCGATCCGCTCCACCAGAGCCGCTCGCTCCGGCTCGATGACGAAAAAGCGCGCGCTGCTCCCGTCGATCAACGGCCGGCCACGCGCGGCCTGCCAGTCCAGGATGGAACGGCCCGACGCGTCGAGCACCTCCAGCGCCCGCACGATGCGCTGGCCATCCGTCGGCTTCAGCATCATGCCGGCCGCAGAATCCTCGCGCAACAGGATGCGGTGCAATCTCACTGCGCCCTGTTCCTGGAGCTCGTAGCGCCAGCGATCGCGGATCGACTTCGGAATGTCGGGCATCTCCGAGATACCTTCCGTGAGCGCCCGGAAATAAAGCCCGGTTCCGCCGACGAAAATCACTGGCCGCTCCGAAAGCGTGCCGTCGTCGATCAGCTTTATGACATCACGCAACCAGGCGCCGGTTGAATAGGCGGTGGACGGATCGACGTGTCCATAAAGAAAGTGGGGAACGCGGGCGAGTTCGGCAGGACCAGGCCGCGCCGTCAGCACGTCGAGCACCGAATAGCCTTGCATGGAATCGGTGTTGACGATGACACCGCCATTGCGCTCGGCGAGGTCGAGTGCGAGCGCCGACTTGCCGCTGGCGGTCGGCCCGGCTATCAGGATCGCGTTCTTCACGCGGCCTTCGCCCGCCTGTCCGCTGGAATTTTCGATGCTGCTGATCGCCACGCTTCTATCCCATCCCGCCGGCCGCGCATTGACGTCGACGCTAGCGAATATGGCCTCGCGGTCGGTCGGCGCAAGCGCTGTTCGCTGGCTGGCCGAAGGCATCGCCTGCGAGCTCGACTTGCCGGAGACCGCCGACGCTTCCGAAATAACGGCGCGCCTGCGTGCCGCGCTGGCTTCCGAACCGATCGACGTGGCCGTCCAGCCGGCCGAGAACAGGCGCAAGAAGATCCTGATCGCCGACATGGATTCGACGATGATCGACCAGGAATGCATCGACGAGCTTGCCGACGAGATCGGCGTCAAGGATCGCGTCGCCGCCATCACGGCGCGATCGATGAACGGCGAGATCGCATTCGAGCCGGCCTTGCGCGAGCGCGTGGCGCTGCTCAAGGGTCTCGATGCCGCAATCATCGACCGCATCATCGACAATCGCCTGACGCTAGCCTCCGGCGGCCGCACGCTCGTCCAGACAATGGCGGCCAATGGCGCCTGGACGGCGCTGATCTCCGGTGGTTTCGACATCTTCACCACCCGCATCGCAGCATTGCTCGGCTTTCACGAAAATCGCGCCAACCGCCTGATCGAGCAGGATCGCCGCTTCACCGGCCTGGTCGCCGAACCGATCCTCGGCCGCGCCGCCAAGGCCGAAGCCCTTATCGAGATTTCCGCCGGCCTCGGCCTGACGCCTGCCGATGCCATTGCCGTCGGCGACGGCGCCAACGATCTCGACATGATCCGTCTTGCCGGCATCGGCGTCGCCTTGCATGCCAAGCCGGCCGTCGCAGCCGAGGCAAAGATCCGCATCGACCACGGCGACCTCACCGCCTTGCTTTATCTGCAGGGTTATCGCCGGGAGGAATTTGTCGAATGATGCCGATCCGCACCGAGCGCCTGATCCTGCGCAACTGGGAAGATCGTGACCGCGAGCTCTTCCATCGCATCAATTCCGACGAGTTGGTCATGGAATTCTTTCCGTTTCGCCGCGACCGTGCCCAGTCGGACACCAAGATGGAGGAGTTGCGCGCGGCTATCGATCGCGACGGCTTCGGCTTCGCGGCCGCTGAGATCGCAGCCACAGGCGAATGCATCGGCTTCGTCGGCATAACCCGAACTGATCATTTGCCATTCCTGCCGCCCGGCACGATCGAGATCGGCTGGCGGCTGGCACCCGAATTCTGGGGCCGCTTCTATGTCACCGAAGCAGCCGAAGCCTGGCTCACCTATGGCTTTGAAAGACTTGGCCTCGACGAAATCGTGTCCTTCGCAGTCAAGGATAACAGCCGGTCCACTGCCGTTATGGAGCGCCTGGGCATGATCGCCGACCCCGCCTCCGATTTCGACCATCCCGGTGTTCCGGACAGCCACACCGCACTCAGGCGACATGTCTTCTACAGGCTGTCACGCACAGACTGGCAGGCAAGAAAAAGAGCGGCCCGCTAGCCGCCCTTTTTCGTTTCAAGATCAGAGCATTGCAGGCTCTTCCGGACTCAATCCATCCGGATTGTCACAAACCTCAGCTCGCCGGTCTTCGACGCCAGCATCAACAGCGCGTTCTTGCGCCCCTGCTCCTTCAGCGCGCCGATCCGGTCCATGACGTCCTTGGGCGTTGCGACCGATTCCTGCGCGATCTCGGTGATCACCTCGCCCGGCTGGATGCCGCGTTCGGCAGCCGCCGAATCCTTGGAGACGTCGGTCACGACGACGCCGGAGACGTCGGCGGCGATGCCGAATTTCGTGCGCGTCTCCTCATTGAGCTCGCCGATCGTCATGCCGAGCACGGCAGCCGTCGAAACCGCAGGCGCCTTGTCGGCATCGTCCTGGTCGGCGTTGCCGTTTTCACCGCCGCTGGCAAGCTTTTCGCCGTCCTCGAGCCGGCCGAGCGTCACCTTGACGGTCTGCTCGACCCCTTTGCGCACGATGATCACGTCGACCGCCTTGCCGACCGGGCTCTCCGCCACGACGCGCGGCAGGTCGCGCATTTCATGGATGTCCTTGCCGTCGAATTTGATGATGACGTCGCCGGCCTGGATGGTGCCGTTGTCGACCGGCCCGCCCTTGATAACGCCGGCGACCAGCGCGCCCTTGGCGGTCGCCATGCCCAGGCTTTCGGCAATGTCGTCGGTCACCGGCTGGATGCGCACGCCGAGCCAGCCGCGCCGCGTCTCGCCGAACTGGCGAAGCTGGTCGACGACGCCCGAGGCAAGCTGCGACGGGATCGAGAAGCCGATGCCGATCGAGCCGCCCGATGGCGAGATGATTGCCGTGTTGATGCCGATGACCTCGCCGCTGCTGTTGAACAGCGGTCCGCCGGAATTGCCGCGGTTGATCGCGGCATCGGTCTGGATGAAGTCGTCATACGGGCCGGAATTGATGTCGCGATTGCGTGCCGAGACGATGCCGACCGTCACCGTGCCGCCGAGACCGAACGGATTGCCGATCGCCATCACCCAGTCGCCGACACGCATCGTGTTGGAATCGCCGAACTTCACCGCCGTCAGCTTGTGCCCTTTCGGATCGACCTTCAGCACCGCGACATCGGTCTTGGTGTCGGTGCCGACCAGCGTCGCCTTGAGCGTCACCCCATCGGAGAAATTCACCTCGATGTCGTCGGCATCGGCAATGACGTGGTTGTTGGTCACCACGATGCCCTGCTCGGCGTCGACCACGAAGCCGGAGCCCAGCGACTGCACCTTTTGCCCGCCGCCGCCCTTGTCGCCGCCACGGTTCTTGAAGAAATCGTCGAAGAAGTCCTGGAAGGGCGAGCCCTCCGGCAGCTGCGGCATCGGCACTGCGCCCGGCCCTTCAGTGCCTTTAACAGTCTGCGACGTCGAGATGTTGACCACGGCGCCAAGCAGGCCGGCGGCGAGATCGGCAACCGAGGGCGGCCCGTCGGCTGCCATCGTCGGCGCCACGAACGACGGAACGGCAATGGCGCCGACCAGAAGCGCAGCGGCCCCGGCGATGAACGTCCGCCTCGCTGCACGCAGAAGGGTGGTGGATGTCATCGAAAGGCCTCCGGGTGTTCTGAAAAAAGCGCTTCGGCAAAAAACGCCGCGTCGCGTCATGTTGGCAAGAAATAAGGCACGTTTGCGGCTATGGCTACCGCCAGAGAATAAATCCTCTGTTACGCCGGCTATCCCTGCACCGGCCCTACTGGCCGGTGCTTGGCTGAGCCGCCGGTGGCGCGGGAGCGGCAGGTGCTGGCGGTGCTGCCGCCGGTGCCGCAGGCGTTTCCTTGCTGTCCGGGTCGCGGAAGAAGCGGAAGAACTCGGAATTCGGCGACAGCACCATCGTCGTTCCTGCGCTGTTCAGCGCCGTGCCATAGGCATTCATCGACCGGTAGAAATCGAAGAAGGCCGGATCGCGCTGATAGGCCCCGGCAAACGTCGCGCTGCGCTGGGCTTCACCTTCACCGCGCAGGATTTCAGACTCTTTCTGCGCTTCGGCGACGATTTCGACCACTTCGCGGTCGGCGCGAGCCCTGATCCGCTGCGCTGCCTCGTTGCCGCGCGCCCTCAGCCGCTCGGCTTCGGCGAGACGTTCGGCCTTCATGCGGTCGAAGGTCTGCTGCGAGACTTCGGCCGTGAGATCGGTGCGGCGGATGCGGACATCCTCGATCTGCAGGCCAAGCGAGGTGGCATCAGGCCTCAGCTGATCGCGCACCTCGCGCATCATCACGGCGCGCTCTTCCGAGAGTGCCGCCTCGAAGTCGCGCAGGCCGTAGACGCGGCGCAAGGCAGCGTCGAGACGCGTCCTCAGCCGGGCCTCGGCCAGTTCGATCTGGCCGGAAACCGCGGCGCGGAACACACGCGGGTCCGAGATACGATAGGCGATAAAGGCATCGACCTCATAGAATTTGCCGCCCGAAACCTGGACACGGATGTTGTCGAGGTCGAAGCGCAGGACCCTGTTTTCGATCAGCTGGACGGTGTCGGCATCGAAGAAGGAGAATGGCGCCTTGAAATAGATGCCCGGCTGGTTCTTGACGTCGACGATTTCGCCGAACCTGAGCACCAGCGCCTGCTGGCGCGCATTGACGACGAAGACCGACGAATAGAGCAGGAACAGGATGACCGCGGCGATGACCGCAATGACGGGAAGACGGTTGGCCATCACTGGTTTCCTCCGGTGGCCGGTGCCGGCGCCTTCTGCTGCAATGCCGGCAGCGGCAGGTAGGGAACCACCCCTTGCCCGTTGCCCTGCTCGACGATGACCTTGCTCGAATCCTTCAGCACCCTCTCCATCGTCTCCAGGTAGAGCCGCTTGCGCGTCACTTCCGGCGCCTTTGCATATTCGTCATAGACCGAGATGAAGCGCTGCGCCTCGCCTTCGGCCTCCTGCACGACCCGGTTCTTGTAGGCGGCCGCGTCTTCGCGGATCTGTGCGGCCGCACCGCGCGCCTGGCCGAGCTTCTGATTGGAATACTGATTGGCCTGCTCGACGAACTTGTCCTCGTCCTGTTCGGCCCGCTGCACCTCGTCGAACGCGTCTGCCACCTCGCGCGGCGGCGCGGCGTCCTCGATGGAAATTGCGTTGACGTTGAGGCCGGCCTTGTAGCCGTCCAGCGTCGTCTGGATGATCTCACGCACCGACGCCGCAATGCCTTGCCGGTCGTCGCGGAAAATGTCCTGCGCCGGGCGCCGGCCGACCGCTTCGCGCATCGCGCTTTCGGCGACCTGCTGCAGCATGCCGCCCGGGTCGGACACGTCGAACAGATAGGCCTTCGGGTCGGAAACCTGATAGGCCACCGAGAATTGCACGTTGACGATGTTCTGGTCGCCGGAAAGCATCAGGCCATCGCCGCTGGTGCTGCCGCCGCCGATGCTGACAAGCTGCTCGGCGATGTTAGCGGTCTCGACCGTTTCGATGGGCCACCAATGGAAATGCAGGCCAGGCTGCGACAGCTCCGCCTTCGGCTTGCCGAACCTGAGTTCCACCGCAACTTCGTCGGGCTGCACGGTATAGACCGCCTTGAACGCCCATAGCACCACCAGCGCCGCGGCAATCAGCCCGAACACAGCAGGGCTCGCGCCACCGCCTCCCGGCAGCGCGCGCCGCAACCTGTCCTGCCCGCGCCGGATAATATCCTCGAGATCGGGAGGCGAGCCCTGCGGGCCGCTGGGTCCTTTTGGTCCCTGACCCCAAGGCCCCTGATTGTTGCCGCCGCCCCACGGGCCGCCGCCGCCGCTCTTGTCGTTCCAGGGCATGAATGTCCTTTCGCTTGGAATTCCCTCAAGCGCCGGCTCACCGGCGCAAAATCCAATATTATTCTTCTATAGGGATGCGACGGCACGCTTTCAACGCGATCGGCTGCCGCCACTGTCCGCCTTTGCGTCCATCTAGACCTGTCGCGACCCCTTTGTCGCCTTCAATGCACGTCGCGGCGCCGCTCGTAAACCGAATAGCGTGTCGCATGGCTGTCCTTTTCGCCAGCCTCCACCTCCTGCGAGCGGACGATCCGCCACAGCGCCGGATCGATCGGCGGGAAATGGGCATCGCCGTCGACCGCGGCCAGAACATGGGTCACGTGCAGCCGATCGGCCAACGGCAGCGCCTGAGCGTAGATTTCGCCGCCGCCGATGACGCAGATCTCGTCGGCGCCGGCCATGCAGCGCCCGCGCACCGTCGCCAGCGCGATTGCGTCCTCGATCGAGTGCGCGACTTCGACGCCCTCGGCGCGCCACGCCTTGTCTCGTGTCACCACGATGTTGAGCCTGCCCGGCAATGGGCGGCCGATGCCTTCATAGGTCTTGCGGCCCATGATGATGGGCTTGCCCATCGTATCGGCTTTGAACCGCTTGAGATCGGTGGACAGCCGCCACGGCAACCCACCCTCGCGCCCGATCACGCCGTTCTCGGCGATGGCGACATAAAGCGCGAGGTCCATCAGCCGCCGTTTCCGCCATCCGACGGCTCCAGCAGCAATATGTCGATGTCATGCTCGGGGTAGAAGTTCTGCGCCTTCATCTCGAACGTCGTCGGTCCGATCTTCCTGACGTTTTCGCCGCAAAACGAGACCAGGTTCTTCGCATCGCCCTTGTCGACGGTCAGCTTGAAACTGCCGATGTTTCCCGACGCCCAGTTGCCGCCCGTGGTCAGGATATAGGCGATGCGGTTCTCGAAATATTTGGGATAGCCGTCGGGATCGTCCTTGGCTGCCTTGCGCACGGCATTCTCGAAGGCATCGTCCATGCAGTAGCGTGTCTTGTAGGCGGCATACTGACCCTGGAACTGGCCGTCATAGAAGAAGCTGACCGAGGAGGTGCCGCCGACGCTCGGCTTGTAGCGATGCGAGACATGGACCGCCTTGTTGGCCGGAAACGTCGAGCGCCACCAATAGGTCGAGCGCAATTGCCAGAACGGCGTATAGACGGTCTTCATGCCCGAACCGTCGTCAGCAGTGTCCTCGATGATGATGCCGCGGTTGACCCAGTCGTCGGCGACCGCTTGCGGCAGCTTTGCCAGCGCTGCCTTGGCCGCATCGCCGAACGGATAGAACGGCACGCCCTGCGCCTTCAGGTCAGCGCCGATGTCGATGCCGAGCGCGAACACCTTCTGCTCGAGCTGCGGCTTTGCCGGCTCCCCGTCGATCGTCACTTCGAAGCCGAGGAAATTGTCGCTCTGCGCCTCCGGAATCGCTGGTATTTCTTCGGGGTCGCCTTCGATGTCGGGCATCGGAAAGGCGACGATCGCATCGACATCCTTGTCGGTATTGTTGCGGAAGACGTAATCGACCATCACTTTTTCCGGCGAGATGTAGAGATCCTCGCTTTCCATCGCCACCGCATCGCTGCGCGAAAGAATCAGCCCACCGGTGCCGAGTTCGGCGACCGAATCATTGGCGAGCGCAGGCGTAGCCGAGAGCGCCAAGGCTGCGGTCAGGACGTAACGGAACATGGAAACTCCCCCGGCGAGAATGCCAGCATGACTCTAGCTGTTCAATGTGGCGTTTCAAAGCCTTTCGGCAAATGCGCCGGCGCCTGCCGGCATGTCGTGTCGGTCTGGACACGCCGGTCCCGATCGGGCAGGAGTTCGCCCATGCGCAAGCTTCTCGTCATCGGCATCGGCGCCGGCAATCCGGAGCACATGACGGTCCAGGCCATTAATGGCCTCAACCGGGCCGACGTGCTGTTCATTCCCGACAAGGGCGCGAAGAAGAACGATCTCGCCGAATTGCGCCGCCAGATCTGCGACCGCTTCGTCATCAATCCGAACTCGCGCCGGGTCGAATTCGATGTACCGGTGCGCGCCGAGCCGGCGCCTTCCTACCGCTCGACCGTCGACGACTGGCACGAGGCGATCGCCGCGATCTACGAAGGCCTGATCCGCGACGAACTCCCTGAAGATGGCTGCGGCGCCTTCCTGATCTGGGGCGATCCGTCGCTCTATGACAGTGCGCTGCGCATCCTCGAGCGCGTGCGCCTCAGAGGCAATGTAGCGTTCGAGCTGGAGGTCATCCCTGGCATCACCGCCATCCAGGCACTCGCAGCCAGCCACAAAATGGCATTGAACCGGATCGGCGACGCCATTTTGATCACCACCGGCCGCCGGCTCGCCGAGGAAGGTCTGCCCGAAAACGCCGGCAGCACCATCGTCATGCTGGACGGCAAATGCGCCTTCAACACGCTGGACGACAACGACGTCACCGTTCACTGGGGCGCCTATCTCGGGACGCCTGACGAGATCGTCATCTCGGGCCGGATTGGCGACGTCGGCGACAAGATCGTGACCACCCGTGAGCAGGCCCGCCGGAAAAAAGGCTGGATCATGGACACCTATCTGCTGCGCAAGCCGGGCGAGCCTAAGAAGTAACAGGGATCACACGCGGCATGAATTCCGCCGGCGTCACGCTGCGTCGATCTCGGCCTGCAGCGCCTCCATATGCGCCGCCGCTGCTGAAGACGCAGCCCGCTCGATCGCGCGGAAGCGGCTGACCACAGCAAGCCCGACCGACGTCAACTGGGCGCCACCGCCTTTTTTGCCGCCCGTCTGTGCCGCAACCAGCGGCTTGCCGAACACGCGGTTCATGTCTTCGACCAGATCCCAGGCGTGCTTGTAGGACATCTCCATGCCGCGTGCCGCGGCCGAAATCGAGCCGAAGGCGGCGATCTGTTCCAGAAGCTCGATCTTGCCCGGTCCGATGCGGCCATCTGGATCGAGATTTATCCGCAAACTCAGCGACGGCATTTGCTCCTCCGCGGTCACGCTATTCTACAAGTTCCGCGGCGATACCGCTATTCCAAAACGATATAGCGAATCATCGGCCGTTCACTCATCCGCCTCGGCGGGCAGGCCGGCGCCGGTATTCGCCCGGTCGAAGCTCACCGTCTTGACCACGGCGAAGACCTGTCGACCAAGCCGAAGCTCCAGTGTCTGCCGCGACTGTTCGGTGATGCGGGCAAGCACGGTTGCGCCATTGCAGTCGATGCCGATCTCGACCGTGGGCCCTTCGCCCGGCTCTATCGCCACGATCGTGCCCGGCAATATGTTCAGCGCGCTGAGGCCAACCGGCTGCTCGGTGGCGATCATCACGTCGCGGGCACGGATGCGGACGCGCACCGGCGCACCGACTGGCGTTGCCAGAAGCGGCACCCGGATCTCGCCCGCCAATGAGCCTAGCACCGTCATGCCAAAGGCTTCGTCGTGGCGCAGAACCGCGGTATCCAGCACGCCACCGCCCTCGCCGCGCTCTTCGGCCGGCAATAGATCCAGACGCTGCATGATCGCACCGGTCGGACCGGAAGCGGCGACCTTTCCTTGCATCAGCACCACGACGTCGCTCGCCAGCCGCGCCACTTCGGCGATCGAGTGGCTGACATAGACGATCGGAATTTTCGTCTCGTCGCGCAGCCGCTCGATGTAAGGCAAGATCTCGGCCTTGCGCGCCTCGTCGAGCGACGCCAGCGGCTCGTCCATCAGCAGCAATTTCGGACTGGCAAGCAGCGCCCTGCCGATTGCCACGCGCTGCTTCTCGCCACCGGAGAGTTTTGCCGGCCGCCGATCGAGCAAATGGCCGATCCCGAGCAGTTCGACCACGCCATTGATATCGGCGTAACGCTCGGCAGCCGGCGTGAACCAGCGGCCATAGCGCAGATTGCTCGCCACGCTCATATGCGCAAACAGCCGCGCATCCTGGAACACCATGCCGATCCGCCGTTTGTGCTTCGGCACGAACAGACCGGCATCGCTATCAACCAGCACGCGGCCCTCGGCCGCGATGCGACCTTTGTCGGGGCGGATCAGCCCGGCAATCAAATTGATCAGCGTCGTCTTTCCGGAGCCGGAAGGCCCGAACAGCGCAGTCAGCCGCCCGGCGCTTTCGAAGCGGGCATTGACGGTGAAATCGCCAAGCCGGTGGCTGATGTCGACCTGAACCGTCATTCGATGTCCATCCGCCGGCCGACGCGCCGCGCCAGCACTTCCGAGGCAACAAGTGCCGCCATCGAGATGACGATCGAGATCAGCGTCAGCCTGAGCGCGCCGGCGTCGCCGCCGGGAACCTGCGTGAAAGTGTAGATCGCCGACGGTAGCGTCTGCGTCTCGTTCGGGATGTTGGAGACAAAGGTGATCGTCGCGCCGAATTCGCCCATCGCCTTGGCGAAGGAGAGGATCGCACCGGCGATCAGCCCGGGCAGGATCAGCGGCAGCGTGATCGTGCCGAATACCCATAGCGGATTGGCGCCGAGCGTGCCGGCGGCCGCCTCGATTTTGCGGTCGACGGCCTCGATCGACAGCCGGATGGCCCGCACCATCAGCGGAAAGCCCATCACGCCGCAGGCGAGCGCGGCGCCAGTCCAGCGGAAGGAAAAAACGATCCCGAAATGTTCGGCCAGGAAAGCGCCGGCCGGACCACGCTTGCCGAAAGTCAAAAGCAGCAAATAGCCGGTCACCACCGGCGGCACGATCAGCGGCAGATGCACCAGACCATTGAGCAGCGTCTTGCCCCAGAACTGGCCGCGGGCAAGCACAAGAGCGATCAGGATGCCCGGCGGCAGGCTGGCAATCATCGCCACGGTCGCCACCTTGATCGACAGCCGGACCGCATTCCATTCGTCGGGAGCGAGATCCAGCAGCCAGTTCATGTGCGGTGCCGTACGTCAGTTGCTCGGCGCGAGGATTGTAAAACCTTGCGCCTTGAAGAGTTCGCCAGCCTTGGCGGATTGCAGGCATTTCAGGAATGCCGGGGTATCCCTGCTCTTCGAATCCGCAAGCTGCGCGACTGGATAGATGATCGGCGGATGGGTACCCGCGGGGAAAGTGCCGACCACCTTCACGCCAGGCTCCGCATGCGCATCCGTGGCGTAGACGATGCCGAGTGCTGCCTCGCCGGTCGATACCAGTTTTAGAGCGGCGCGGACATTCTCGGCCTGCGCCACCTTGCCTTCGACCGAAGACCAGGCACCGAGCGATTCGAGGGCTGCCTTGCCGTATTTGCCTGCCGGCACAGCTTTGACATCGCCCATGGCAAGTTTGCCGTCACCGACGAGCTTGGCAAGATCGAAACCCTTTTCGATCCTGGTTTCAACCTTGGAATCCCGTGGCGCAACCAGCACGATCTGGTTACCGAGCAGTTTCACTTGGGTTTCGGGCTTGGTCAGCTTCCTGTCGGCAAGATATTTCATCCAGTCGAGATCGGCCGAGATGAACAGGTCTGCTGGCGCGCCGCTTTCAATCTGCCTGGCCAGCGCCGAGCTCGCCGCGTAGGAAATGGTCGCCGCCTCGCCGACATCGGCCTCGCAGGCCTTGTTGACGGCATCGAGCCCGTCCTTCAGGCTCGCCGCGGCAAACACGACCACCTTGTCATCGGCATGGGCCGCCGGCACCGCGGCCATCAGGATGGCGGCGAGACCCGCGATGGCAATCGTCGTCGAACCTTTGCGCGCCAGCATGAAACTCTCCTCGTCTCGGAACGCCCGAAGCCGTCCATCGATATATCCATGTGAACATAACAAGGAAAGGCTCTTTACCGCCTACGGCATTCTGAGCTGAGGTTTTCCCGGCCTGCGATAATCTTCGTTGGATACAGCGGCACCGAGGCCGAAGGAAATATTCACATGAAAATCAGCGACCAGGGATTGCGCGTCAAGTCGACGTCGGCCGATAAAGATGGATGCTGACAACGCCCGAGGGCGTAGCCGCAGTAGGCAATGTCGACATGCACAGTCAGCTATGGTGCTAGACCGCGATCGGTGCCTTGATCGTCGCGTCGGCGAAATAGTTCTCGAGCCGGAAATCCTCGAAGCGGAAGGCAAAGAGATCCTTCACCTCGGGATTGATCCACAGCGTCGGCAACGCCTTGGGCGTGCGCCGCAATTGTTCGCGCGCCTGCTCGAAATGGTTCGAGTAAAGATGCGCGTCGCCGAGCGTGTGGATGAAATCGCCGGGTTTCAATCCGGTCACCTGCGCCACCATCAGCGTCAGCAACGCATAGGAAGCGATGTTGAACGGCACACCGAGAAAGATATCGCCCGAACGCTGGTAGAGCTGGCAGGAAAGCTTGCCTTCCGAAACATAGAACTGGAACAGGCAGTGGCACGGCGGCAAGGCCATGGCCTCCACCTCGGCCGGGTTCCACGCCGAAACGATCAGCCGCCGCGAATTAGGATTTTTGCGTATCTCCTTCAGAAGATTCGCAATCTGGTCGATAGCGCCGCCATGGCCGTCCGGCCACGACCGCCATTGTTTGCCATAGACCGGGCCGAGATCGCCGTTCTCGTCGGCCCACTCATCCCAGATCGAGACGCCGTGATCGTTGAGATATTTGATGTTGGTGTCGCCGGCCAGGAACCACAAAAGTTCGTGGATGATCGACTTCAGGTGCAGCTTCTTGGTGGTGGTGACCGGAAAGCCGCGGGCCAGGTCGAAGCGCATCTGGTAGCCGAATACCGAGCGCGTTCCGGTGCCCGTGCGGTCGCCGCGATCAGCGCCGTTTTCCAGCACATGCTTCAGAAGGTCGAGATACTGGCGCATCGGCTCCGGTCCGATTCGGGTTGTCAGCCATCATAGCCGAATGACCGTCGGCCGAACACAGCAAAGCGAGACGATTCCAGCAGAAGTCTCACCAGCACCGGCGGCGAGGTTGCTCAGAGCGAGCCGAGCATGCCCAGATCCTTGGCGACGAGGTAATAGAATGTCACCCGGCTCTTGCTGTTGTCGGCCGCCATAGCTTTGCAGGTCTTTTCGATAGCCGCATCCGCCTTGGCACCGTCGGTGACGCCGAGCTTGCCGGCGACCCAGCTGTTCCTGACGCGCTTCAGTTCCTCCGGGTCGGTGCAGGACACCAGCGAGGAATCGCGGTTCCTGAGCGCGATGCCCAGATGCTTGACGATCTTGGCGACCGCGTCGGCATCCGCCGCCGCATCATACTTCTTTACGTCTGCGAGATAATCGGCCATCGAATTTCCCCTCGTCGGCGCCACGGGATCCGGTCGATGAGGATTGTGGCGCGCTGCCGCAAGTATGCGCTAGGTCTCCTCACCGCCACAAAGCTTCGGTTGAGACCGGCTGCAAGTCAACCCTTCATGATCCACTTTGGCACGGACGAAAGTGGCATTCCGGCCTTTCATTTTCCACCGCCAGTCCCTATATTCGCTTCGTCGGCTCGACCGACTATGGCGATAAACAGGCGATGAAATAAGCCGTTCGGACCCGGGGGCGGTACCCGGCGCCTCCACCAAAAACCGCTGCTCAGGAGCGGTTTTTGCTGGGGGCGAAATAGGATCGACGAAGGTGTAAAGATCGTACTTTTGCCCGGCATTGTACCACCGTTATCGGGCTAAACTTATAGTTGCCAACGACAACTATGCGGAAGCACGTCTCGCCGCGTAAGCGGTGCGATAGCTTCAATTCAAGCCCTAGTGGTTCGCACTTCTAGGCGGGGTTCGGAGGTACCTGGCAACAGAAACCTCCATTTCTCCCCCTTTTTGATATGCGCAGCCGCAGGCTCGCCCGATATGTGCAGCTGCGGGCTTCGGCTTTTTACGCCCTGATACGCCCTGGCGCCGCGGCGTTCATACCAGTCCCTGGCTGATCGTTTCGATCGCGCTGCCAAAGGTCTCGTCGGTAGCCCCATATGACAGAAGCATCTCATTGTGCGCCCTGCCCGTCCTGATCATCGGAAAACAATTGGCGAGCTTGGCAACACGACAGTCAAGGAGCACCGGCCGGTCCACATCGATCATTTCCTGGATCGCATCATCAAGGTCGGCTGGTTTGTCGCAGCGCAGGCCGACCGCTCCGAACGCCTCGGCCAATTTGACAAAATCGGGCAAAGCCTCGGAATAGGAATGCCCGAGGCGGTTGCCGTGGAGAATTTGCTGCCACTGGCGAACCATGCCCATATATCCGTTGTTCAGGATGAAGACCTTGATCGGCGCGTCGTACTGGACTGCCGTCGACATCTCTTTCATGGTCATCTGAACCGATGCGTCGCCGGCGATATCGATGACGAGGCTGTCCGGATGTGCGATCTGCACGCCCAGCGCCGCCGGCAGGCCGTAGCCCATCGTCCCGAGGCCGCCGGAACTCATCCAGCGGTTCGGCCTTTCGAAGCCGTAGAATTGGGCCGCCCACATCTGATGCTGGCCCACTTCAGTGGTGATGTATGTGTCGCGATCCTTCGTCAGCGCGTAGAGACGCTCCACCGCGTATTGCGGCATGATCACATCCTTGTTCATCTCATATGAGAATGAATTGCGTGCTCGCCAGCCGGCGATCCTTCTCCACCAGTCCTGGAGGCGGCCTCCATCCGGTTTCTGAGACAATGCGCGCCATAGACGAACCATGTCATCCAGAACATTGCCGACATCGCCTTGTATGCCGATATCGACGTGGACGTTCTTGTTGATCGAGGACGGATCTATATCGATATGGATCTTGCTGGAGTTCGGCGAAAAAGCGTCCACACGCGAGGTCACGCGGTCATCGAAGCGCGCGCCGACACAGATCATGACGTCGCAATCGTGCATCGCCATGTTCGCCTCATAGGAACCATGCAGACCGACCATTTTGAGCCAGTTCTTGCCGGAGGCGGGGTAAGCCCCAAGGCCCATAAGCGTCGAGGTGATCGGAAAGTCGGTCAGTTGAACCAACTCCCGCAGCAATCTCGATGCTTCCGGGCCGGAATTGACGATGCCGCCGCCGGCATAAATAACGGGACGGCTGGCATTGGCCATCAATTCTATCGCCTGGCCGATCTTGCCGATATCGCCCTGCAGCTTCGGTCGATAGTTCTTCAGCGCGACAACGTCTGATGGCGGCGTGTACACGCCGGACGCAAACAGAACGTCCTTTGGCATGTCGACGAGAACAGGCCCCGGTCGCCCCGACCGGGCGATGTGGAACGCCCTATGGATTGCTGACGCCAGGTCATTGACGTCTTTGACCAAAGAGTTGTGCTTGGTGCAGGATCGCGTGATGCCAATCGTGTCACATTCCTGAAAGGCATCGGAGCCGATCAATGTTGTCGGCACTTGTCCGGACAGACAGACGATCGGTACTGAATCCATCAACGCGTCCTGCAGGGGCGTCACGGCATTCGTCGTGCCTGGGCCTGATGTGACCAGCATCACGCCGACCTTGTCCGTGGACCGGGCATAACCCTCCGCGGCATGGCCGGCGCCCTGTTCGTGGCGCACGAGGATATGCTTGATGTCGTCCTGCTGGAATATCTCGTCGTAGATCGGCAATATGGCCGCGCCGGGATAGCCGAAAATATGCTCCACACCATTGTCTTTGAGTGCGCGGAGAACGATCTCCGCTCCTGTCATGCGGTTGCTCGTATGCTGAATGGAATTATCGCTTGTCATGGTTCTGTCCCGTAGCGTGATGAGGATGGGTTGACGGGGCGTCGCCGAAATCGGGCGTAAGAAGAATTTCGGGCATAAAAAAAGGCCCCGTCGGGAGCCTGTTTGTCGCGCACGGGTGGCTGTCGCCGGATGGTTACACCATCCTGCCCGTGCGCTTTCCTACCACTGCAAGAACCATTGCGATCTTCATGATGATCGCTGCTACACAGAAAATCGCGCATCGTCAACGTCTCAGGCTGAGGCGTCTCAGGCTGAGGCGAAAGCCCAAGGGCCTCCCATCATCGGAACCTCCGATGGCAGTATTCGTTTCTTCCCGTTTCCCTTCTTCCACGCCTTTGCGGGACAAGGCCTCAGTTTCTCGCCGCGTGTGGTCATGCCCGGCGAGCTGCCTCATGGAGAGATAAGATGAACCAGGAAACCACACCAAAACACGAACGCATCCTGATCGTTGGCGGCAGTTCCGGCATGGGGCTGTCGCTGGCCGAACAGCAGCTTGCCGCCGGCGCCGAGGTTACGATCGTCGGCCGCTCCGAGGACCGGTTGTCGGCCGCACGGCAGCGCTTGCCTCACCCGGAAAGGCTGAGGACGATCGCAGCCGACGTCACAAGCGAGGACGAGGTCCAGCGCCTGTTCCAGGATGTCGGCACGCTCGACCACATCGTCTCGACCGCCGCCGACGTTACCGGCGTCTATGTGTTGCTTCCCGAGATGGATATCTCGGTGGCGCGCAAAGTGATGGATTCCAAAGTCGTCGGACCGCTTCTTCTTGCCAAACATGGCGCGCCTCGTCTGACGCCCGGGGGATCGATCACGCTGACCTCGGGCATCGCCGCCTATCGTCCGGCGGCGAAAGGCTCGGTGGTGGCAGCCGTTAATGGGGCACTTGGCTCACTCGCCTACGCGCTTGCCGTCGAACTGGCGCCGATCCGCGTCAACGTCGTTTCGCCCGGCTGGGTCGACACGCCGATTTGGGATGCCGTCGTCGGCAGCGGAAAGACAGCCGCGCTGGACGCCATGGCAAAGCGTCTGCTCGTCGGCCGGATCGGCCAGGCAGCCGACATTGCCCAAGCCATCACGTCCCTCATGCACAACGGCTTCATCACCGGAACCGTGCTTCATGTCGATGGTGGCCAGCGACTGGTCTAGCGATGGCCAAAATTTCGCGGACCATTGCAAGGAACAGCCGCAGCACCGGCGCTTGAATGCGCCGGTGGCGCCATACCATGGTGACCGGCGTCACCGGGCTGCTTCCGACCCAGGGCAGCACGACGATATTGGCGTCAGCCGCGGAAGCCACCAGACGCGGGACCAGCGCGCATCCAAGACCGCCTTCAACAAGGCTCCGTATCGCGCCCATGCTGGCGAACTCGCCGACGAGTTTTGGACGGTCAGGCAATGTTGCGGCAAACGTTTCGTCGAACATCCGCCTATAGACGCAACCGGGCTGGGTGACGAGGAAGGCCTCGTCGGCCAGATCGTCGGGCGTTATGGCAGAATATCCGGCCAACCGGTGATTTGCCGGCATTATGGTGACGAGCTCTTCTAATGCCACTTGCTCGCTTCGCAGCTCCGGCGCCGCCGCCGGGACGGCTCCGAAATGGAAAGATACGTCCAGCGCCCCGCTTGTCACGCCGGCACGCAACCCACTGCTATCGTCCGCCCTGAGGTTCAGTTCCACATCGGGATGGCGCCGATGGAATTCCGCCAGCACAGCTGGCAAGCGTGTCGAGCAAAGCGTCTCCAGGCCGCCGACAGTCAGGCGACCGGCAACCGTGCCGCTCGCGTCGGCGACTGCGGAACGGGCTTCGTCCGCGAGGTCGAGGAGATCGTTTGCATAGTCCAGCAGGCGTTGTCCCGCCGCCGTCAGCTTCAAGCCACGCCGTGATCTGTCGAACAGCGACGTGCCTAGATCGCTTTCCAGCGCCTGGATCTGTTCGGTCACGCTCGATTGGGCAAGATGAACCCGCTCGGAGGCGCGTGTGATGTTCAAAGTGGTGGCGACCGCTACGAAGGTTTTGAGATGTCGAAGCTGCATGTCCTGAACCCGTCATATAGGCATAGACTGCTTTGAACCGGGACCGCAAACGTGAAAAGGCCGGGAACATCGGCCGGCCTTTTTGTCTCGATAAGCGAAGTTTACTCCGCCGGCGCTTCCGCGACGTCCCGGCTGCGGCCGAGCGTTATTTTGGCCAGTGTGAAGGAGATCGCCGCGCAGAGCGTGATGCCCGCCACCATCGGCAGCGGCGTGCCGTCGAAAAACACGCCGGCGACGCCCATGGCGACCGCGCCGATGGCGAAGTGCAGCGTGCCCATCAGCGCCGACGCGGTACCGGCGATCTCGCCATGCTCTTCCATGGCCAGCACCGACGTCGTCGGGATGACCAGGCCGAGAAAGCCGTAGCCGATGAACAGCAGCGCCGCCATCACGTCGAGCCGGTCGACACCCGATGCCATCACCGCGAACAGCACCACCATCGTCGTCGCATAGCCGGTCACCGCGACGCGCACCACGCGCTGCAGCCCGAACCGCTCCGACAGCAACCCGGTCAGCTGCGACATGCCGATAAAGGCAACCGCATTGATCGAGAAGAACACGCTGTAGACCGAAGGCGACAGGCCATAATGGTCGATCAGGATGAAGGACGAGCTCGACAGATAGACGAAGAAGCTCGCAATGCCGAAGCCGGCGATGGCCGTCAGGCCAAGGAAGTTGCGGTCGCCCATCAGGAAGCGGTAGCCGGAAAGTGCCGTCCCGAAGGACGACCCGGCGCGCTCCTCGACCGGCCGTGTCTCCTTGAGCGAGGTCGCCAGCAGGATGGTGGCGAGCACGGCCGCGCCCGTCACCGTCCAGAACACGGCGCGCCAGCCGAAATTCTCGATGATCTGGCTACCGGTCAGCGGTGCCAGGATCGGCGAGACCGAAAACACAAGCATCAGCAGCGACATCAGCTTGGCGGCCTCGGTGCCGGTATGCAGATCGCGCACGATCGCGCGCGGCACTGCCATGCCGGCGCTGGCGCCGAGCCCTTGCAGGAAGCGGAAGGCGATCAGCCATTCGATCGAGGGAGCCAGCGCCGAGCCGACGCCGCCGACCATGAACAGCGCCAGGCCGCCGTAGAGTGGCAGCTTGCGGCCGACCATGTCGGAGATCGGTCCGACGACGATCTGGCCGAAGCCCATGGAAAGAAAGAAGATCAGCAGGCTCATCTGCACCGCGGCAGTGCCGGCATGCAGATCTTCGCCGATTGAAGGCAGGGCCGGAAGATACATGTCGATGGCAAACGGGCCGATCGCGGACAATAGGCCGAGCACGACCGCAATGCGGAGGAATTTGGCGTTCATGATAGCAGGCTCTTTCGAATTCTGGTTGCCGCCGAGGACCGACGTGTAACCCTAGGACGTTCCATCCCGTGGAGTTCCGACTCTTCTGCGGAACGAAACCCCCTTCGTGCAAGTCCACAAATTTAGACAGGCTTGTCTAATTCGTCAACCACCTCTATATAGTTTTGCATGAAGGCCAACGTCTCTCCTGACATTTTCCCGCCGCGAGGCCACGAGGCCAAGCGCATATCGATTGTCGATGCCGCCGCCTCGGTCTTCTGCCGCGAAAGCTTTGCCGGTGCCAATATCGACATGATTGCCGCCGAGGCCGGCGTCTCCCGCCAGACCATCTACAATCATCACGGCGACAAGGAAAAACTCTTCGTTGCCATCGTCCGCGACCTCACCGAACGTTGCAATGCCGGCATCTTTGCCACGATTTCCACTTTTCCCGATCAGCCGAAGGATCTCGAGGCCGACCTCATCGCCTTTGCTGTGCGGATGAACCACAACTGCATCTGCAACCGCGACGGCAAATTCCTGCGCAAGCTGATTCAGACCGAGGGCGGGCGCTATCCCGAGTTGTTCGCCGAATGGCGCGAAGAAGGACCGGGCAGGACATGGCCGGCGATCGCCGCCCGCTTCGCCCGCCTCGCTCATGCGGGCTTCCTTGACATCGACGATCCCGATGTCGCAGCGCGCCAGTTCATGGCGCTTGCCAATGCCGAGTTGCAGACGACGTTCATGCTCGGCGGCACACCGACCGAGGACGAGGTGGTGCAATCGGCGACAAATGGCGTGCGCACCTTCCTGCGCGCCTTCGGCAAGCGGCAGCCTGTGGCCCGGGCGAGCAATCAGGGCGCGCTCGCCAGCGCTTGACGATCAAAGCTGTTTGACGATCAAATCGTCGCCAATGGGCTTCGCTTCCGCACGCCGGCGATCTATATCCGGTTTACGCCGCGCTCAAGCTTGATTACAGCTATCAGGACGATTCAACGGAACCCGACAGCCACATGGCCGACGACCACATCCGCTACGACATTCTGGCCCAGGAGGCGTTGCGCGGCGTCATGCGCAAGGTCCTGGCCGAAGTCGCGCGCACCGGTCTCCCGGGCAACCATCATTTCTTCATCACCTTTCTCACCGGCGCGCCGGGCGTGCGCGTGTCGTCGCGGCTGCGCGAGCGCTATCCCGAACAGATGACCATCGTCATCCAGTTCCAGTATTGGGACCTGAAGGTGAGCGACACCGGCTTTGAGGTCGGGCTGTCGTTTTCCGACGTGCCGGAGAAACTGGAAATCCCGTTCTCGGCAGTACGCGGCTTTTACGACCCGTCCGTCAACTTCGAGCTCGAATTCGACGTCAAGACCGATACCCCGGCGGAACAGGAGACAAAGGCCAAGCCTGCTCCCGAACCGCTGGCCATCGTCGCCGAGAAAAAGCCCGAGACGAAGAAGAAAACCGCCGAGGCGGAAAAGAAGCCTGCCGCGGCCGACGCCGGCGCCAAGGGCGCCGACGTGGTGTCGCTTGACGCCTTCCGCAAGAAGTGACCCGACGGGCGGCGTGACATGGCCGAGATCGTCAATCTCCGTCAGGCACGCAAGCAGAAGGCGCGAGCCGAGAAGGAGCGCCTGGCCGAACAGAACCGGGCGCTGCATGGCCGTTCCAAACCCAGCCGGGATCGCGACCGCCTGATCGCCGACAAGGCCGATAAATTCGTCGCCGGCCATCGCCGCGAAAATTCGGGCGATTCGGACAAATCCGATGCTTGAAGTGTGAGTAGGATCGTCTCGTGAGCCCGGTGGAAAAGCGCTCGGTCACCATTCGCGGCCACCGCACCAGCTATTCGCTCGAAAAGCCTTTTTACGACGACCTGGTCGCCATCGCGGCCGTGCGAAAACTGACGCTCGCCGCCCTTGTCGCCGAAATCGACGAGAGCCGCCCGCGGGATGCCAATCTCTCCTCGGCGCTCCGGCTCTATGTGCTGGATTGGGCCAAGCGCGGCAAGTTGTAGCCTTCAGGCAACGCTATCCTGTTTCCTGCGCCGGATACGGAAGCCCAGCAAAGCCGAACGGTCGCGTTCTTCGGCCTGCCAAGCGGCGTATCCTGCAGTTTCAGGTCGGCGAGCGTGAACTGGCCAAAATAGGCGATGTTCGTGGCAAGCCGGATCAGCTTCAAGAGGGCAATGCCGGCAAACAACCCCGCCGTCGCAACCACCACCGCTATGCCGGCAATGAGCAGCACCCGGGCATCGGTGGTAAAATCGCGCAGATGGCTGGGGTTGGCGTGATCGGACTTCATTTGCAGACCTTGCTTTCTGGCGGCGTGCCGACTTGCGGATGGGTCGCCGGCCGTGCCACCGAAGATGGCGGGCACGAGCGATGTTGGTGACACCACGCCAGCATCAGGCCCTGCTTGCAATCAAAGGGTTCCCCGGCGGAGGGCCAGTGACCATTGGCGACCTCGCGGAGCGCCTGCGCATCCGCCATCACAGCGCAGTGGAATTGGTCAACCGTCTTTGCGAAGCCGAGCTCGTCGCGAGGGACCACGACGAGGAGGACCACCGCCGCGTGCTGCTGCGGCTGACCGAGCGCGCCGACGACAGTCTCGCCGATCTGTCAGCCGCTCATCTCGACGAACTCGGGCGGATCGAGCCGATGCTGAAGCGCTTGCTTGCTGGAGGCGACACATAAGGGATGCGCCGTCACCCGCCATTCAGCGATTTCAGCAGATCGTCGATCGACGAGGGATCGAGCTTGAGCTTTGGCGGGGGCTGCACTGGCGGTGGCAGGTTGTTTGCGGCCGGTGGCTCCCGTTCCGCGCGCTCCGCCGCGGCCTTGCGTTCGGCGTCGAGCCTTGCCTTCTCTTCCGAGGCGATCCGCAACGCCTCTTCCGCCCTCTGGCGTTGCTGTTCTTCGGCCTGCGCTGCTTCCTCGGCAGCCTGTTGCGCCGCCTTGGCTTTGGCTTCGGCATCCGCTGCGGCCTTTGCAGCCGCCTCGGCTTTCGCCCTGGCCTCGGCTTCGGCTTTCGCCGCTGCATCCGCCTTTGCCTTGGCTTCAGCCTGCGCCCTGGCCTCCGCTTCGGCTTGGGCCTGCGCCTCAGCTTCGGCCTTTGCCTTGGCGTCCGCTTCAGCTTTCGCTTTGGCCTCAGCCTGCGCCCTCGCCTCCGCATCCGCCTGTGCCTTGGCGTCCGCTTCAGCCTTCGCCTTGGCTTCAGCCTGCGCCCTCGCCTCGGCTTCGGCCTGGGCCTGAGCCTCGGCTTCGGCCTTTGCCTTGGCGTCGGCCTCGGCCTTCAGCCGCGCTGCTTCCTGTTGCCTGCGCAGTTCCTCCGCCGCTCTTTCACGCTCGGTTTGCAGCGCAGCGTAGTAGCGCACCTCACGCCGCAGCCTTTGTTTCTCGAGCAGTGCGGCTTGCATGGCTTCGACCCGCTGCTGCTCCTTTTCCAGCGCACGCTGGGTCAGGAACTGTGCCAGCGGCTCGCTGTCGAACTGCCGTTTGGTGGCGCCAAACGGCCCGTCGACGCTGAAATTCAAAATCGGTTCGGAGCCGACCAGCGCCTCATCGCCGGGCCGGTAGGCGATCTCGCCCTTGGCATCGACGGTGCTGGTGTTCAGATCGGCGGTGATGTCGGCGGACAGCGTCGCGCCCGGGCTTTCGAATTTGACCGGCGGCGCCCTCAGCGTGCCGCCGGCGATGGTGAAGGCAATATCGGTGTCCTGCGCCGGAAAACTGCCCGCCGCGGCGATCTGCGGCACAAAGCCGGCGGTCTTCGACGCGTCGATATCGCGCCCTATCGCGTCGGCCTTGGCAATGAATGCGCCAAAGGCATCGGGATTGAAGCCGGCAATAGTCATGCCCTTCAGCGTCGCCGTGCCGGAACCGGACAGCGCCGCAACCATCGCGTCGACCGATTTGCCGCTGGTCGAAAGCGCCGTCGAGAACTCGCCGCTTCCGCTGATGCCGGCCTCCGGCAGCACGGCTACCAGATCGGCGCCGGCGAGTTTCATCTGACTGGAGAAAAGCCCGGTGCCGTCATTGTTCTTGAGCTCGAACAGGCCACTCAACGCGCCGCCGAGGAACTTTGCCTTGAGGTCGGAAACGCGGATGCCCTCCTGGTCGAGCTGCAGCGACAGCGCAGCGTCATAGGCGGTGGCAAGCGGGCCGGCGGCAAGCGACGCCGCCGTCAGATCGAGATCGGCGGTAAATGGCAGACTGGATTTCTGGCTGAACGGTGCTGTCGGCCAGGTCCTGTCATTGACAAGGAAGGCCTGGTCACCGAACAGCATCACCGCCATCGGATCGAGGTCCAGCTCGTCCAGCGACAGCGCGCCGGCAAGATGCGGCAGCCCCTCTTTGATGTCGATATTTACGTCACCGGAGACCGCCGCTTCGTTGACGGCGCCGCTGAGGCCGCTCAGCACCAGGAGACCATTGCCGTAATCGGCATCGGCTGCAAGCGACGTCGACATGCCGGTGCCCATGCCGGGCAGGCCAACGCCGGTCGTCATCAGCCATGGCTCGATGTCGGCCGTTTCAAGGCTGACCTTGCCCTTGGCGGCCGCGCCTTGAGCCGTGTCGGCAATTGTCCCGTCGAAACCAGCTTTGAAGTCGTTGCCGGCCAGGCTGAATCGTGTCGCCAGGCCACCGCCAAGCGTGCCTTTGGCCGAGACCTCGGTGGTCGCCTCGCCGAGCATGCCGAGTGGCAGCGCCGGCAAACCGTAAAGCGCCAGCAGCGCCGTGGCGTCGGCATTCCTTGCGTTGAAGGTCAGCGTCACCGGCGCTTCGAGAGGCCGGTCGAGCGCCCCTTTGCCGGATAACGACGCCGAAAAGGCCGAGCCACCGGCCTTGCCCTGTGCGCTCATTGCCAGTCCGGTCGTACCATCGCCATTGTCTGCGGCACTCGTGACCGCATCGATACGCGCATCCTGGAACAGCTCGGGATAGGCAGCAGCACGCTCCGCCAGGCCCTTCAGCACTGCATTGCCGGGATAATGCTGGACGGCGACGTCGATCAGCGGCTTGAGGTCGACGGCGACCACCGAGGCGTCGAGCTTGCCGGTCGGGCTCGCCGGGAAATCCTTGATCCGGCCGGTGGCGCTGATCGAGGCGCCGGCAAGTCCGCCGACCGACAGTCGGTCGATCTCAAGCAGCCCCTCGCGCAATCTAAGCGCGGTGTCGACGCTATCGGCGGTCAACCCGCCGGCGCTGACCGGCCCGGCCTTGATCTGGAAATCGAGGTCGCGGTCGGAAAAGCGGTTGGCGCCCTTGTCGCTGACGAAGATCGAGGCGAAGGCGGCGAGCCCGTCGACATCGAGTTCGCCACCTTCCAGTTGCATCAGCACCGATGGCCTTGTGTCGTCGGGCTGGCTGGAATCGATGCGGCCGGAGAACTTCGCCTTGCCGAGGATGAGTTCGAGATCGCTGAAGGCCTGGTGCTTCTCGCTCAAATCCACCTTGGCCTTGAAGCCGGCGGCCGGCAAGCGGCGGATCGCCTCGTCGACGTCCTTCGACAGCCATGCGGCGAAGCCGGAGGGCTGCGCCACCGCCAGAAGCAGCGATCCGGTGAAACCGAAATGGTCCTCGACGCTGACCATGCCGTTGGCTTCCAGCTTGGCGCGGCCGGGCAGCGTGGCGGCCAGCGATTTTACCGACCAGCCGCCCTGGGCTGGCTCGGCGGACAGGTGCACGTCGCGAACGGTGGTATCGCCTGCCACCACCGCCGGCAGTTTCACCTCGACCGTGCCCGGTATGGTCGGCTTCGGCAGATCGAGCAGCGCCTGCTCCAGCGCCGCCACCCGCTCGGACAGCGTCAATCCGGCACCGGCCGCCGCCCCCACGGCCTCGTCGAACTGCACCTGCGCGCCATTGGCCTCGATCGAGAAATGCGGCTTCAGCCCAAGGTCGACCGCAGCCTTGCCGTCGGCGGTGTAGGGATTGTCGCGTGGCCCGGTCTCGAAGCGGAATTCGTCGACGCCGAGCTTCTGGTGGTCGAGCGAAAACTTGCCGTTCAGCCTGAAGCCCGGGTCCGGTTTGCCGGCGCTGACTTTCAGCGCCTCGCGGCCGGTGCCCAGCTGCCGCGCCGCAATCTGGTCTGCGCCCGATATCTTGAACTGGCCCGAATAGACGGCGGCGCCCTCGACGAGGCCCACATTGCCGTCGGTCTCGATGACCAGCGGATAGGCGTCCGGATCGGCCTTGAGCCTGAGCCGCATTTGCCCGTCCGGTTCGGCCTTGCCGGTGGAAGCGGCGATCGTGGTCCGCAACCCGTCCAGCAACAGCGAGCCGTCCAGCCGCCAGGGGCCGGCCAGCGACTTGGCCGAGATCGTCGAGTTGATCTCGGAAATAAGATGGCTGCGCCCGCCGGCGGCGTGGCTGAGCGCGATCTGTCCTTCCGTCACTGTCAGCTTCTCAATGGAGATTTGGCCGGGATCGAAGGGCGAGGACGGCCGTATCGTCCAGTCGACCGTGCCGTCGGCGGCGATGTCAATCGTCGCCTTCGGCCTCACCAGGCGCATGTCGAAGATCAGCACCTCGCCGCGCAGGAATGGCGCGAGTTCTGCATCCATCGAAAAGGTTTCGACGGTCATCGCCGGCTGGCCGTTAGGGCCACCGGCAACGGCGACGTTGGAAAAGGTCACCGAGGGGAACGGCAACAGCCTTGCCGTCGCATCGCCTCGCACGGTCACCTTGCGGCCCAGGACGGCACTGGCCTCGCGCTCGAAATCGGCACGGTAACCTGTCCAGTCGACAAAATAAGGCACCACCAGCGCCGCACACAGCACCAGCACAAGAAGCCCACCGAAGATCACGAACAGGCGTGCGAGCATGAACTCCTAGACAGTTGATAGTAAAGTCAGTGGCACTCTACCCGCATCAGCGTGTCGATAAAGAGGCAAATCGGGGCGCGGCAGCGGCCTGATGTCAGTCCTTTCCCGGCAGTATCTTCCCCGGGTTCATGATGTTCAGCGGATCGAGCGCCTGCTTGATCGTGCGCATGATGTCGACGCCATGGCCGAGCTCATGCCGCAGGAAGCCGATCTTGCCTTGCCCTATGCCATGCTCGCCAGTGCAGGTGCCGTCCATGGCGATGGCGCGCAAATTGAGCCGCGCCACGAATTTTTCGGCCAGCGCGATCTCTTTCGGGTCGTCCACGTCCATCAGCACCAGCACATGGAAATTGCCGTCGCCGGCATGGCCGACGATCGGCGCGATCAGGCCCATCTCGGCGATATCCGCCTCGGTCTCGGTGACGCATTCGGCAAAGCGGGAGATCGGCACACAGACATCGGTCGACAGGCCCTTGGCGCCCGGCCGTAGCGTCAGCGACGACCAGTAGGCATCGTGCCGGGCTTTCCACAATTTTGTCCGCTCTTCGGCGACGCTGGTCCACAGGAACGGACCGCCGCTATTTTCCTCGGCGATCATGCCGAAGGTCTCGGCCTGTTCGGCGACGCTGGCATCGCTGCCGTGGAACTCGACGAACAGGCACGGGCTCTCCGGATAGTCGAGCTTCGAATAGGTCTTCATCGCCCGCATCTGCAGCGCGTTGACCAATTCTATGCGCGCCACCGGAATGCCCATCTGGATGGTCGCGATCACCGCGTTGCACGCCGCCTCGAGGCTGGGAAACGGGCAGACGCCGCCTGAAATCGCCTGTGGAATGCCCTGCAGCTTCAAGGTCAGCTGGGTGATGATGCCAAGCGTGCCTTCCGAACCGATCAGCAGCCGCGTCAGATCATAGCCGGCCGAGCTTTTCTTGGCGCGCTTGCCGGTCGTCACTGCTTCCCCGTCGGCCATCACCGCCGTCAGCGACAGGACGTTCTCGCGCATCGTGCCGTAGCGCACCGCGTTGGTGCCCGACGCACGCGTCGCCGCCATGCCGCCGAGCGAGGCATTGGCACCCGGGTCGATCGGAAAGAACAGGCCGGTGTCGCGCAGGTGCCGGTTGAGATCCTCGCGCGTCACGCCGGGCTCGACGGTGCAGTCGAGGTCCTGCGGATTGACCGCAATGATGCGGTTCATGCGTGACGTATCGAGCGAGATGCCGCCGCCCGGCGCATTGGTGTGGCCTTCCAGCGAGGAACCGACGCCAAAGGCGATCACCGGCACGCGATGCGCCGCGCATGCGCGCACGATCTCCTGCACCTCCTCCGTCGTCTCGGCAAAGGCGACGCCGTCCGGCGCCTGCGTCGGAATATAGGTCGTGGTGTGCGCGTGCTGGGCCCGGATCGCCTGGCCGGTCTGGAATCGCTCGCCGAGCCGCTGCTTGAGGATGCCGAGTACGGCGGCAATGCCTTCTTCGTTGCGCTCGACCGGATTGAGGTCGCTTAGAGCCATCGATTCCTCCGCGAATGGACCAGCGTCCACCCTTGTTCTGCATCTACGGATGCGTAGTCTCACCAACCACGCTCTGTCCAGTCCACGCTCATCCCGGCATGACGAGAAGGAAGTTTCCGATGCCCATCCCCGCCCCTTTCGTCTCCCGCGCCATGGACATCGAGGAGGCCTGGATCGACTACAACGGCCATCTCAACATGGCCTACTACAACGTGCTTTTCGATCGTTGCTCCGACGAAGCCTTCGAGATGATGGGGATGGGGCCGGATTACGTGAAAGAACGACGGCTGACCATCTACACGGCGGAAGTCCATGTCTGCTACGTCCAGGAGTTGCATCTCGACCACAAGGTCACCGTTTCGTTCCAGCTGCTGGACCATGACGAGAAGCGGCTGAGGGCCTATCAGGAAATCCGTCATGTCGACGGTTGGCTCGCCGCCACTTCAGAAACATTGTCGCTGCACGTCGACATGGCTGGCCCGAAGGTAGCGCCCTTCCCCGCCGACGTCCTGGCCAGGGTGGAAGCGATGCGCGCCGCCCATGCCGCCCTGCCGATGCCGGAGCGCGCCGGCCGCTCGATCGGTATTCGTCGTAAGCCGGCTTGAACCGCAACCCAACCGCCGTTAACCTTACCGAGGTTTTAACGTGAACAAGCCGAATTGAGACGTTGAACGACTCAGCGCGGCGTTGGAAAACCGTCCGCATCGAATTGCGATACGGGCGGCGGAGCAGCAGCGGTTCGGGGAACGTGCATGAAAACCGACATCAAGGTCGAGGCGGACAGGCTGGCGGCTGATCCACGCATCACCGACTATGATTTCTGGCGCTCGCTGAAGAACCTCAACAACGAGATCTTCCACATCGCCAACAACAACGAGCCGATCCCCTTCGCCATGATCCGCTGGCGCGCCATCCTGAAGCAGGCGCGGATGAAACGCGGCCACGCCTGAACGGTGGGGGAAGAAACAGACCGGCCGTCCGGTTTGCATTTCTGATGATGTGCTGACGAACGATCCCAAGTGTCAAGGCAGCCGCTTCACCGCCCCCAGCGGCGAACGCGCCACGACAGGCGATGATTGGATAATCGCCGTATTGGTCATCGCGAACGGAATGATCCGGTCGATCACCCGCTCGAGCTCGGCCACCGAGGCGACATGCGCCAGCGCGATGAAACAGTCTTCACCGGCGACCCGGTCGCATTGGGCGATTTCCGGTAGGTCGCGGATGATTTCGGCCACGACAGCGAGCTGGCCCGGCACCGGCCTGATCCGCAGCCACGCCGACAATTTCATGCCGAGCGCGGCCGGATTGATGCGCACCGTGTAGGCCTCGATCACGCCGCTCTCCTGCAGCCGCTTGATGCGCTCGGCCATGCTCGGCGCCGACAGGCCGACCGACCGCGCCAGTTCGGCGGTGCTGGTGCGCGCGTCCTTTTCCAGCAGGCGCAGGATTTTCAGGTCCGCCGGATCCAGATCGCTATTTTCATTTCGAAGGCGTTTCAGCGGAATGCTCCTTGCTTTCGGAAAGGAAATGGCCGAAATGCCCGGCCATTATCCATATCAATGGCAAAAATCGCCTGCGATACTGATCCCATGCAAGATCGGACGCAAGCCCCCGCAGCAAGTCCGGCACTCGCCGGCCCCGCCTTTATCTTGGCAAACGCGGTCCCGCCGCATCTCTGGTTCGGCGTCAGCGCCGTGTTCCACTATCTCGGACCGGCCTTCGCGGTGCTGCTGTTCCCGCATGTCGGCGTGCTCGGCATGGCGTGGCTGCGCATTGCCACCGCGGCGCTCGTCTTTGCCCCGCTGACCCGACCGTGGGCGGTCTTCGCCCGCGCCGATCGCTCGACGCAGTTGCTGCTTGTGGCCTTCGGCGCCTGCCTTGGCGTGATGAACTGTTCTTTCTACCTGGCGCTCGATCGGCTGCCGATCTCGCTGGTGGCAGCGATCGAATTCGTCGGCACGATCGGCGTCGCGCTTGTTGGTCTCAGAAGCCCGCGCAATCTCGCCGCCCTCGCAATCGCTGTCGCCGGCACCCTGTTGCTGATCGACGTCAAATGGTCGAGCGATCCCGTCGGCCTGTTCTGGGCCTTCCTCAACGGCACGCTGTTCGTTGGCTACATCGTTCTTGGCCACCGCGTCGCGCGCGCCGGCGCTGGTGACGGCATCGCCGGGCTGGGTGCCGCCATGGCGGTCGCCCTTCTCGTCGTTCTGCCGATCGGTTTCGCCGATGCTCTGCCGGCTTTCTCGGCGCCGCCGCTGCTGCTTGCGGGGGTCGGCGTCGGCATCTGCTCGTCGGTCATTCCCTATATTTGCGACCAGCTTGCCATGTCGCGGCTGCCGCGCTCCAGCTTCGCGCTGATGCTGTCTTTGCTGCCGGTCACCGCGACGTTGATCGGCATCATCGTGCTGCGGCAGGTGCCGAGCCTCACCGACTGCATCGGCATCGCCCTGGTGGTGGCCGGCGTCGCCCTTCACAAACCGGCGCCGGCGCCCACCTGATCAGGCCAGCTTCTCCTTGAGGAAAGCGATCGTTCGGCCCCAGGCGAGGTCAGCCGCCTTCTTGTCGTAGCGGGCCGCCGACGTGTCGTTGTTGAAGGCATGGTTGGCGCCTTCATAGACATAGACCGAGTATTCGACATGATCCGCGTCGAGTGCCTTCTTGAAGGCATCGATGCCGGCATTGGTGCGGGTGTCGAGCCCGGCATAATGCAGCATGAGCGCGGCCTTGATCTTCGGCACGTCCTCGGCCTGTGGCTGCATGCCGTAATAGGCGACGGCGGCGGCGAGGTCCGGCGCGTTGACGGCCAGCATGTTCACCGTGCCGCCGCCCCAGCAGAAGCCGACAGCGCCGACCTTGCCGTTGCCGTCCTTGTAGCCTTTGAGGTAGGCGACGGTTGCCACGGCATTGGCGGCGACCTGTGCTGGATCGAGCTGGGAAAACAGGTCACGTGCCCTGTTTTCATCGTCCGGCGTGCCGCCGAGCGGAGTCATGAAGTCCGGCGCAAGCGCCACGAACCCTTCCAGCGCCACGCGCCGCGCCACATCGCGAATATGCGGGTTGAGACCCCTGTTCTCGTGCACCACGATGACGGTGCCAAGCTTGCCGGTCTGCTCCGCCGGCCTGACCAGATAGCCCTTCATCTCGCCGGCGCTGCCGGGATAGCTGATGTCCTCGCCTTTCACACGCGGATCGTCTTCCGCCACGATTGCCGCCTGGGCCGAGTTCGCCGCCAGCAGCGGCGCGATCGCGGCAGCTGCCGCACCCGATCCGGCAAGCCTGGTCAATTGCTCCATGAAGCGCCGCCGGTCGAGCGTCAGATGCGTGTATTCGTCATAGGCGTCGATCATCGCCTGGGTAATGACAGGCTCGGCGGCAGTGGGTTCGGCAGGTGTTGTCATGGCGCGCTCCTCGTCGGCGCCCCCCGCGGCAACATAGAGCCGAAGCTTGCCTGGTCCAGTCACGGCTGAGTGAGGCTGCCATAAGTCCCTGCGCGAGGGCCGTGATGCCGCGCGCCGCACTGTCGTTAAATTTTGGTCCTTTGTGGCAATGCTAAATGCACGCACCACAATGTAAAAAGAAGTTACCGGGCTATGCCTCACTCGGGCCATTTGGCGAACGACAATGGCCATTTGGCGGGAAAAGAATGCCTGATTGACGACGAAGGAACACGCCCATGACCTTTCCCTCCCCGCTTCTGGCAAGTGGGTTCGCCCTCGCCGCTATGGCTTTGCTGGCGCTGCGGTTCACTGCCTTCACCGCCTTCAAACGATCGTTGATCAAGATCCGCGCCAACCGGCACCCGCCCGCAAACACCAAAGCCTGAGGAAAGGTCATGGACGTTCAGGACATCATCAACACCGTCTCCCAGAAATCCGGTCTCAACCAGGCTTTGACGGAAAAGGTCGCCGGCACGATTTTCTCGGTGCTCGAACACGAGGCGGAAGGCACGACTCTGTCCAGCTTCTTTGCCAAAATCCCGGGAGCCGACGCCCTGGCCAAGCAATATGATGTCATGGCTCCCGGCGCGGCTTCCGGTGGTGGCCTCCTGTCCTCGCTGGAGGGCGCGCTCGGCGGCGCTCTCGGCGAAAAGACCGGCGCGCTGATCAACGGCGTCGCCATACTCAAGGCATCAGGCCTCACGCTCGCACAGATCAGCCAGGCCGGCACGATGCTGGTCCAGCAGGCCGAGACAGCCGCCGGCCCGCAGCTGACCAGTGAGGTACTTGCATCGGTACCCGACCTGAAAGGGCATCTCGGGCTCTGAAGGAACTTCTCTATTTCGGCAGCGTATAGGCCATCACATAGTCGCCCGGCTTGGTACCGACCGAGCCGTGGCCGCCGGCAACGATGACGACCAACTGGCGTCCGTCGGCTACCGTGTAGGTCATCGGTGTCGACTGCCCGCCGGCCGGCAGCCGCGCCTGCCAGAGCTGTTTGCCGGTCGTCAGGTCATAGGCGCGCACATAGTCGTCGACCGCCGCACCGAGGAAGGCGACGCCGCCGGCAGTGATCATCGGCCCGCCAATGCCGGGCACGCCGACCTTGAATGGCAGCGGCAGCGGCGTCATGTCGTAGACGGTGCCGTTGCGATGCTTGTAGACGATCTTGCCGGTCCGAAGGTCGGCACCCGCCACATAGCCCCAGGGCGGCGCCTGGCAGGGAATGCCGAGCGGCGACAGGAACGGCTTCAATATTACTGCGTAAGGCGCACCGTCATTGCGGTTCAGGCCCTGTTCGCTGCCCTTGGTGTCACCGGGCGGCGGCACGTCGGCGCGCGGCACCAGCTTGGAGATGAACGCCAGGTATGTCGGCATGCCGAACATCACCTGCCGGACCGGATCGACTGCCACGCCGCCCCAGTTGAAGGTGCCGAAATTGCCGGGGTAGATCAGCGAGCCCTGCAGCGACGGCGGCGTGTAGCGGCCCTCATAGCGCAACTTCCGGAGCTCGATCCGGCAGGCCAGCTGGTCGAACATGGTAATGCCCCACATGTCGGCGCCGGTCAGCGGTTTCGGACTGAAGCTGAGGTCCGAGAGCGGCTGCGTCGGCGAGGTATGGTCGCCTTCGATCGCGCCGCCCGGCGCCGGCACTTCCTTGACCGGAACGATCGGCTCGCCGCTGCGCCGGTCGAGCACATAGAGGTCGCCCTGCTTGGTCGGGCCGACCAGCGCCGGCACCACGCCACTTTCCGTGGTGATGTCGACCAGCGTCGGCTGCGCCGGCACATCCATGTCCCAGAGATCGTGGTGCACGGTCTGCCGCACCCAGCGCAATTGTCCGCTGTTGAGATCGAGCGCGGTGATCGAAGAGGAGAATTTCTCGTCATTGGCGCTGCGTCCGGCACCGAGTTGGTCCGGCGTCTTGTTGCCGAGCGGCACATAGAGCAGCCCGAGCTTCTCGTCGACGCTCGCCGTCGACCACATGTTGGGTGAGTTGTTGGTGTAGGTCTGGTCCGGCGGCAGCGGCGTCGTCTGGTCCGGATTGCCGGAATCCCAATTCCACAACAGCGCGCCGGTGTCGGCATCGTAGGCACGGATGACCCCGGACGGCTCCTGCGTCGAATAATTGTCGTTGACCGCGCCGCCGACGATGATCTTGTTGGCGACGATCAGCGGCGCCGAGGTCGAATAATAATAGCCCGGCTTCGGATATGGCATGTTGGCGAGCAGGTTCAGCGTGCCGCCTTCAGCGAAAGTCGGGCAGACCTGGCCATTCGCCGCATCGAGCGCGATCAGCCGGGCGTCGGATGTCGGCAGGTAGATGCGTGTGGCGCAGGGCTGGCCGGCGGCGACCTTGGCATCGGCATAATAGGACACGCCGCGGCAGGTCTGGTGCTGGCGGTCCTTGTTGAGCTTGACCTGCGGATCGAAGCGCCATTTCTCCTTGCCGCTCGCGGCATCGATGGCGATGGCGAAATTATGCGGCGTGCAGATGTAGAGCGTGTCGGCGATTTTTAGCGGCGTCACCTGATAGGTCGTCTCGCCGATGTCGTCGGGCCCTTTCACGTCGCCGGTGCGATAGGTCCAGGCCGGCTGCAGATTGGCAACGTTTTCGGCGGTGATCTGGTCGAGCGGCGAATAGCGCTGGCCATATTGCGTGCGACCGTAATAGTGCCATTCGCCAGCCGGCACGTTGCCGCCGAGATCGGCGGTCGGCGTCACCTTGTCGGTGTTGAGTTCACCCGCAATATCCTTTGGATCGGTCGTCATCGAATAGCCGGCGACCGCAAGCGAGGCCAGCACGGCGAGGATCAGCGGCGCGCGTCCGTCGGGACCGGTAAGCCCGCGCCGCGCCCATGGCGTCAACAGCCATAGCGCGACAAGCACGATGATGCCGCCGCGCGGGCCGAGCTCCCACCAGTCGAAGCCGATCTCCCAGACCGCCCAGGCGAGCGTGCCGAGCACGATCGCCGCGTAGAGCCACAGCGCAGTGGATCTGCGCCTGTAGAGCAGCCAGGCCGCGACAAGGAAAGCTAGACCGACGATGACGTAATACCAGCTGCCCCCCAGCGTCACGAGCCAGATGCCGCCGCCGCCAACCGCCAGGCCGATGAGGAAAAGGATCAGGGAGGTGATGACCACAGCCAAGACGGTGCTCCTTCGACTGGTGCGCTCCGCGACGCGTCCATGGGCAACCCCGCATTGCGTTCCTGCCCCCACGCAACTTTCTCCGGCCCGCCTCCCCTGTCAAGCAAGCTCGGCGTTTTACGGCGCCGGCCCATTGCAAGCCCGGCGTTTTGGTTAGCGGACCCATTCAGATTGTGAGTCTACGACTGGACAGAGAACAAAACGGAGACACTTCTGGCCTTTCGCTGCCGAATCACTACATTCGGGGAGAGATGTCCGGCTTTTCGGAAGACATGCCCTTTTTTGACGAACCGAACGCGCGGCCCGTGGCCCCGTCGGGCATTGCCGCGCGCGCCATGGCTGCCCGCAGCAACCAGAACAACGCGCCCGATTATCTCAACGGCCTCAACCCCGAGCAGCGGCTGGCGGTGGAAACCACCGAAGGCCCGGTGCTGGTGCTGGCCGGCGCCGGCACCGGCAAAACGCGCGTCCTGACCACCCGCATCGCCCACATCCTTGCCACCGGCAAGGCTTTCCCCTCGCAGATCCTCGCCGTCACCTTCACCAACAAGGCGGCGCGCGAGATGAAGCAGCGCATCGGCCTGTTGATCGGCGAAGGCAATGTCGAGGGCATGCCGTGGCTCGGCACCTTCCACTCGATTGGAGTGAAGCTGCTGCGCAGACATGCCGAGCTGGCCGGGCTCAAATCCGACTTCACCATTCTCGACACCGACGACGTGGTGCGCCTGATCAAGCAGCTTATCCAGGCCGAAGGGCTGGACGACAAGCGCTGGCCGGCCAAGCAGTTCGCCCAGATGATCGACGGCTGGAAGAACAAGGGCCTCGGTCCCGCCGACATCCCCGAGGGCGATGCCCGTGCCTTCGCCAACGGCAAGGGCCGCGAGCTCTACAAGGCCTATCAGGAGCGGCTGAAAACGCTGAACGCTTGCGACTTCGGCGATCTCCTGTGCCATCCGATCCGCATCTTCCGCGCCAATCCGGACGTGCTGAAGGAATACCACAAGCGCTTCCGCTACATCCTCGTCGACGAATATCAGGACACCAACACCGCCCAGTACATGTGGCTGCGGCTCTTGGCGCAGCGGCCGCAATCCTCCCCCCTTGAGGGGGAGGTGCCCGCGAAGCGGGCGGAGGGGGTTGCCGCAGAAGGCACCGCTAGAGCGTCGAGCACTGCCGCCGGTAGGTCGAGCACTGCCGCACGGACCCCACCCGACCGGGCTTCGCCCGGCCACCCTCCCCTCAAGGGGGAGGGAAGCCCGCGCCTGTCCACCGTAAATATCTGCTGCGTCGGCGACGACGACCAGTCGATCTATGGCTGGCGCGGCGCCGAGGTCGACAACATCCTGCGCTTCGACAAGGATTTTCCCGGCGCCACCATCATCCGGCTGGAGCGCAACTATCGCTCGACCGCGCACATCCTCGGCACCGCCTCCCACCTCATCGCCCACAATGAGGGCCGCTTCGGCAAGACGCTGTTCACCGAAAAGATCGCCGAGGACGACGAGAAGGTGCATGTCCACGCCGCCTGGGATTCCGAAGAGGAGGCCCGCGCCGTCGGCGAGACCATCGAGGCTTATCAGCGCCAGAAGCACAATCTCAACGACATGGCGATCCTCGTCCGCGCGTCCTTCCAGATGCGCGAATTCGAGGACCGCTTCGTCACGCTCGGCCTCAACTACCGCGTCATCGGCGGCCCGCGCTTCTACGAGCGCCTCGAAATCCGCGATGCGTTGGCCTTCTTCCGCGTCGTCGCACAAGGCGCCGACGACCTCGCCTTCGAGCGCATCGTCAACGTGCCGAAGCGCGGCCTTGGCGAGGCCACCATCCGCCAGATCCACGACACCGCACGGGCGCTGCGCATCCCGATGCTGGAGGCGGCGGCAAAACTCGCCGAGAGCGACGAGCTGAAGCCGAAGCCACGCGCCGCACTTCGTGAGGTCGCGGCCAATTTCGAGCGCTGGCAGAAGGCGCTGGAAACCACCCCGCACACCGAGCTCGCCGAGACCATTCTTGAGGAGAGCGGCTACACCGATATGTGGAAGAACGACCGCTCGGTCGAAGCACCGGGACGGTTGGAAAACCTGAAGGAACTGATCCGCTCCATGGAGGAGTATGAATCGCTGCGCTCCTTCCTCGAACATGTAGCACTCGTCATGGACGCCGAGCAGAATGCCGAGCTCGACGCGGTCAACATCATGACGCTGCATTCGGCCAAGGGCCTCGAATTCGAAACCGTGTTCCTGCCCGGCTGGGAAGAAGGGCTGTTCCCGCACCAGCGTTCCCTCGACGAGGGCGGCCGCTCAGGGCTGGAGGAGGAACGCCGCCTCGCCTATGTCGGGCTGACCCGCGCCAAGAAGAACCTGCACATCTGGTTCGTCTCCAACCGCCGCATCCACGGCCTCTGGCAATCGACCATCTCGTCACGCTTCATCGACGAGCTGCCGGAAGCCCATGTCGAAGTTTCCGAGAGCGGCAACTCCTACGGCGGCTACGGCAATGCCTATGGCGGCGGCTCGTTCGCCTCCGGTCGTGGAGGCCAAAGTGCAGGCAGGCAGAACCCTTATGGGGCATCGCGCTTCGACAACATTGGCGGCAATAACGGCGCTGAAAAATCCGGCGCTTTCTCCAGCACCTATGCGACACCGGGCTGGCAGCGCGCCCAAGCCAACCGCACCGAGGCGACCGACCGCAATTGGGGCACGCGCTCCGGTCACCAGGTCGACCGCATCGGCTATGGCGAAACCGACTCCGGCTACGGCGCCGGTCGCACCTCGGTCAAGGGGCGCACCATCGACGGCGAGCTGGTCGCCAAATCCGTCGCCCACACGCCGTCCCCCTTCAGCGTCGGCGACCGCGTCTTCCACCAGAAATTCGGCAACGGCAACATCTCGGCCATCGAAGGCAACAAGCTGACCATCGACTTCGACAAAGCCGGCCAGAAACGCGTGCTGGACGGGTTTGTGACGGGGGTGTGAGGCCGCCGGGCGCTAGCGATACCGCGCCTGGTTCCACTTGTGGCCGAGCAGCGACAGGATGATGATCAGGCCGTTGAAGAACTGGACATAGAAGCCGCTCAGGCCTGCCGCCACCACGCCGGTCTGGATGAACGAGACGGTGACCGCGCCGATCGCGCCGCCGACAACAGTGCCGATGCCGCCCCAGGTCGGGGTGCCGCCAACGAACACCGATGCCAGCACCGGCAGCAGGTATCCGTCCCCCGCCGTCGGCCACCAGGTGAAGTTGATCATCACCGAGAAGGTGCCGGCGATCGCAGCCCCGATGCCGACGAAGACGAACACTTTTACCCGCACGCGCTTGACGTCGATACCCATCTGCTGGGCGCTGTCGGGATTGTCGCCGACCACCTTGACCTGCGCGCCGAAGCGATGGCGGTTGTAAAGCAGAGCCGACAGCACGACGAAGCCGATGGCCCAGAAGATCTGCACCGGAATGCCGTAAAGCTGGCTGGAGAAGATCTTGTAGGCCCAGCTGTCGGCAAGGCCGGTCAGCGCCGTCGACCTGCCCTCGTTGATGATCTGGATCAGGCCGCGCAGCAGGAAATTCATGCCGAGCGTGGCGATCAGCGACGACAGCCCGCCATAGACGACCAGCGAGCCGACCAGGAAGCCGAGCAGCATGCCGGTGACGATTGCGGCGGCGATGCCGAGGAACGGGTCGTAGCCGGCCTGCACGACCAGCGCGAAGACCCATGAGGCAAAGCCCATTGTCGCCGGAAACGACAGGTCGATCTCGCCGCAAGTGACGACGAAGACCAGCGGCACCACCACGAACAACGCCACCGGCAGCGTGGTCAGCACGGAACTGTAGAGATTCCAGTTGGTGAACACGATCGGGTTGGCGATCATGAACACCGCCATCATGACGATGAACACGGCAAGCGTGCCGAGCGCGGCGCGGTTGTCGAGGATGAACCCGCGCAGCCAATTGTCGGACGGGTGTCTCCACTCTTTCCCGGCGGCCTCATTATGCGTGCCGCCGAGGGGGCTCTGCAGATCGGGTTCCATGGTCTTGCTCATCGTGCCGCCCTCCCTGCATCGCCCGCGTCGTGCAACCCCGGCAATCCGCTGGGGTGGGCGACGTCTTCCATGAAATTGATCAGATCCTCGGCCGATTTGACCTCGCTGCGGTCGGCGGTGAGCGCGACCTTGCCGCGGTCCAGCACCACGAAGCGATCGGCGATATCGAAGACGTGGTGGATGTTGTGGCCGATGAACAGGATCGAGCGACCGCTCGCCCGCACCTGGCGCACGAAGTGGAAGACCTTGGCGGTCTCGGTCAGCGATAGCGCGGTCGTCGGTTCGTCGAGGACTATCAGCTCCGCCTTCTTATAGATGGCCCGCGCGATCGCCACGCCCTGCCGTTCGCCGCCCGAGAGCTGGCCGACGATCGACTGTGGCGTGAACACTTTCGAGGTGAAGCCGATCTCGCGCATCAGCCGGCTCGCCTCCGCGATCTCCTTGTTGACCTTCAGCCAGCCAAGCCAGCCGGTGAGTTCGCGGCCCATGAAGATATTGCGTACGATCGTCTGCTGCACGGCGAGCGCCCGGTCCTGGAACACCGTTTCGATACCGGCGTCGCGCGAGCGCGCAGGGCTCCATCCGGTCACCGGCTTGCCGCGGACGAGAATCTCGCCGCTGGTCGGTTTGACCACGCCGGACAGGATCTTGATCAGCGTCGACTTGCCGGCGCCATTGTCGCCGATCAGGCCGACCACCTCGCCGCGATCGACGCTGAGATTGACCCCGCCCAGCGCATAGACCTGGCCGTAGGACTTGGTGATGTCGCGCAGTTCGATGATGCGTTCGGCCATGGCGATCCTCGCTTGATTGTCGCGTGCCGGCCTTTTCGCCGGCGGTCCCGCCGGCCGGGCTCGATCCCGGCCGACGGCTTGGGAGGTCAGCGCAGCGCCTGCTTGGCGAGCTCGGCGACGATCTCGTAATTCTGCGGCGTGACGAAGCCGGCGCCGGTATCGACATTCATCGGTGCGAGACCCAGCACAACCTGCTGGCAGAGGCTGAGGATCGGCAGATAGCCCTGCAGGAACGGCTGCTGGTCGGCCGTCAGCTGCACCCAGCCGCCCTTGAAGCCCTCGACGATCTGCGGGCTGGTGTCGAAGCCGAAGTTGAAGATATCGCCCGGCTTCCTGCCCGCCGCCTGCATGTAAGTCGGGACGTTGCCCAGCATCTGTCCGCCGGGATAGCCAACCGCCTTGACGTCGGGATTGTTGAGCAGTGCCGCGGTGATCACCGGAAGGGCCAGATTGGGGTCGGAAGCCCATTCGCCGCTTGGCGGCGAGGAGAGCTGTATGACCTCGACGCCCGCTTCCTTGAGGGCAGCGACAGTGCCGCGTTCGCGCGCGCCGCGGCTCTCGTTCTCGAACGGGCCGATCATGATTGCCTTGTCGCCGGCCTTGAGCCCGGCCAGCTTGACCGCCTCGGCACCAAGCGCGCGGCCCTGCTGCTCCTGCTGGGCACCGACATAGCCGCCGCCGAACGCCGCCGTGACCGTCGGCACCGGCACGTTCTGGTACATCATCTTGATGCCGTCCTTGTGCGCCTGTTCGGCCAGCGGCATGATCGCGGCGTCGCCCGGGTGGCCCATCATGGCGATGCCTTGGGGCTTGACCGCGACAGCCTCGCGCAATTGCTGCACCATCTTCTCGACATCCCACTGGGAAAAGATGTAGTCGACCTTCGGCCCGAGATCGGCCGCCGCCTGCTTCGCGCCATTATAGACGATCGTGCCGAAGGCATCGCCCTCGGCGCCGCCGACGAAGAAACGGATATGGACATCCTTACACCACTGGGCATCGAGCGCCTGCGCCGGCAAGGTCGAGAGTGCGGCGGCGAGCGCCATCGCGGCCGCCGCGACGGTCGAGCGCAGAACTGTCCTTCTCATCGTAATGCTCATGCACTTATCCTCCCTTTGTTCCCTCGCTAGCCGAGGGGTTTTGACGATCGCTTCGGCATTGCGCCGCAATCTTTCGCTGGCCGGCACCTCCCGCCGGCTTGTCCTGTTTTTATGCATGTCGTTATCGCAAAACCGCTGGGCACTTTTGCGCGACATGCATTAGCCTCACACCGGGTTCGGCAGGTAGCTCGCGCCTCCCCGGCATTGTTGGAGATAATCCAGTGCCCGCGCCTGGCCGGTGATCTCGAGATCGCCGCGATAGACCGGGTCGTGCCAGCCCTCGATGTCGATGGCGCCCTTGTAGCCGGCCAGCCGCAGCTCGCTGATCACCCGCGTCCAGTCGCTGTCGCCGAAGCCAGGGGTGCGCATCTGCACGAACGGCAGGCGGCCGAACACGCCATGTTCGCGGATCACGTCCCAGCGCACCGTCGCGTCCTTGCCGTGGACGTGGAAGATACGCTGCGCCCATTTGCGGATCTGCGGGATCGGATCGATCAGATAGACCAGCTGGTGGCAGGGCTCCCACTCCAGGCCGAGATTGTCGTTTGGCAATTCGTTGAATATCAGCTCCCAGGCGTCCGGATTGTGGGCGATGTTCCAGTCGCCGCTGGCCCAGTTGCCGTCCATGGCGCAGTTCTCGAAGGCGATGCGCACGCCCTTGTCGGCGGCCCGCTTGGCGAGCGGCCCCCAGACCTCGCGGAAGCGCGGCAGGCTGTCGGGCAGCGGCTTGCCGCGGATGCGGCCGGTGAAGCCGCTGACCATGTTGGTGCCGAACCGATGCGCGTTGTCGATGATCGTTTCCCACGCCTCGAGCACGCCGCGATCGATCTCGCCGCTCTCCAGCGGATTGCCGAACACGCCGATCGACGAGACGATGACATCGGCATCGCCGATCGCCTCGCGGATCTCGCCCGCCAGCCGCGGAATGTCCTTGCCGCCCAGCGTCTGCCAGAAGAACGGCTGGATGCTCTCGAAGCCGAGCGGCAGGATCTGCCTGACATAGGCGGCCGGGTCGTCGAGGTTCGCACGCACCATGGTGCCGATCCTGATGTCGAGCAGCGGGTTTGGCATCATGACCCCTCCTGTTGAGCGATAGCGACCCGGCGCCCGGTTTCGGCGCTCTCGATCGCAGCGAAAACCATGGCCAGGCTCTTGATGTTGTCGGCGCCGCGCGTCTCCGGCTCGGTGCCGGTTTCGACGGCGCGGACGAAATCCTGGATGATGCCGAGATGGCCGCCGACGCGATCTGCCGGGTCGAGCGGCGGCACGGCTATCGGTTCGGTGCGGTCGAACAGGCCTTCACGGACCGGCCGCACGACTTCCGCCTTCAATCCGTCCGCGCCGTCCCAGACAATGCTGCCGCGCTCGGCGACGATCCGCCATGTACTGTCCCAGCTTGTACGGAAGCCGGCCGCGCACCAACTGCCGGCATAGGTGAACAGCTTGCCGCCGCCGAGGTTGAAGCTTGCGGCTGCCGACGACCCTTGCCGATACCAGGAGTTGGCCGGCTCCCACTCCTGGCAATAGACGCCGGCCGGTTCGCCGGCCACCATGTAGCGGGCTGCATCGAATGTGTGGATCGCCATATCGAGCAGCAGCACATGGCGCATCTCTTCGCGAAAACCGCCGAAATGCGGCGCAACGAAGAAATCGGCGTGGATGCTGGTTGGCGCACCAATGGCGCCGGAATCGAGAAAGCGCCGGATGCGCCTGACATTGGCGACATAGCGGCGGTTCTGCACGACGGCATGGATGCGGCCGGCGCTGCGGGCCGCCTCGACAATGGCACGCGCATTGTCCGGGCTGTCGGCCAGCGGCTTTTCGGTCAAGAGATGGCAATGGTGGGCAAAGGCGGAAAGCGCGACCTCGCGGCGGGCGGCGGGAACCACGACGTCGAATACCGCGTCGGGCCTGGTCTGGTCGAGCACGGCGTCGAGCTCAGTTCCGATGACGGCGCCGGAAAGCTCGTATTCGCGCGCCCTTGCCCGCGCCCTTTCGGCGTCGAGATCAACCAGGCCGACAATGGCGAGCCCGTCGATCTGCTTGGCCGCATCGAGCCAGGCCTTGCTCATCGCGCCGCAGCCGACCAGGACGACATTGATCATCCAGCACTCCTCCCTCTCGGCCCCTCCAGACCGATCGTCACGGCGTTCACGGCAGAGCCGCAAACGTTCTTCCGTAAACGTTTACGAGAACACACCCGATGGCGTAGAATGTCAATTGGCCGGCTGTGAAAAATCGTGGCGTCGGCTTGGCCCGGAGAGCAGCCGGTGCTAGCCAAGCAAGGGGGAGAACTGTCCTTTGGCGTCCAGCATTCACGACCTTGCGCGTCACCTGAATATTTCGATCGGCACGGTGTCGCGCGCGCTCAACGGCCGCGCCGACGTCAATGCCGACACACGCCAGCGCGTGCTCGATGCGGCCAAGAAGCTGAATTATTCGCCGAACCAGTCCGGCCGCAGCCTGCGGCGCGGCGCCACCCATTCGATCGCCTTCATGCTGCAGCCTCATCCGGGCGACCAGGAATATGGCGAGCCGTTCTTCATTCCGTTCCTGACCGGGTTGCAGGCCAAGCTCGCCGAAAGCGGCCTCGACCTGATCGTAGTGATGGGCGCGCCGGGCGACTACCAGCAGGAGCGCCTGCGCCGTGTCGTCGAGACGCGGCGGGCCGATGCCGTGGTGCTGGCCTGGACGCGGCGCGAGGACGAGCGCATCGACTATTTGACCCAGGCCGGTTTCCCGTTCGCGACGCTCGGCCGCAGCCGCTCCGGCGGCGATGCCTATCCCTCGCTCGACCTCGATTTCGAAAAAGCCGGGGCTGACGCGGTCGATCGTCTCGTCGCGCGCGGTCACCGCCGCATCGCCGCCATCCGCCCGTCGCTCGACCTCAATTTCGGCTATCTGTTCCTCGCCGGCTATCGCAAGGCGTTGCGGCGGCACGGCATCGAATTCGACCCCGAGTTGATCGCCGACGGCTTCATCAACGAGGCCGGCGGCTACGCGGTGATGCCGAAGGTCATGCACTCCAAGGACCCGCCGACGGCCATCATCTTCAACAACGACGCGATGGCGCTTGGCGGCTGCAAGGCTCTGGCCGAGGCGGGCATCAGGCCCGGCCACGACGTTGCGGTGATCGTCATCGTCGACACCCCGCTCTGCCGCTATTTTTCGCCGGCGCTGACCGGCTTCCGCCCGGCGCTCGAGCCGATGGGCGAGCGGTTGGCCGAAATGCTGCTGGCATCGATCCCGGCTTACGCCGGCGCCGAAGGCGCACGCATCATCCGTGAAGTCTGGCCGCTGGAACTGATCGCGCGCGACAGCGATTGAATCGCGGCGCTCACTGAGCAGGCTCAGATTGATCAAGACCCCCGCGCTCGCGCTCCGGCGTTGCGACCAGCGAGGCAGCGGCGGCGTTGGCGGCGCCAAGTGCCGCCTCGACGGGCTCTCCACGCGCAAGCCACGCCGCAAAGGCGCCGACGAATTCATCACCGGCACCGTGGGTGCTGACCACCTCCACCGGCATCGCCGGCAAGGCGAATGCCTGGCCGTCGCGGTCGCGATAGGCAACGCCCTCGCCGCCGGCCGTGACGATTGCAGCCGGATAGGAACCGACGAGTATGCCGGCCGCCTTCGCAGCACCCTCGAGCGTGTCGACGACCGGAACGCCGGCCAGGAACTCCGCCTCGATGGCGTTGACGATGACGATGTCGGTCAGCGCGATCAGTTCGGCTGTCAGCTTTCGCGCCGGCGCCGCATTGAGAACGACCCGGCCGCCATGCGCCTTCACCGCTCGCGCCGCGGCAATGTTGGCGGCTTCCGGTACCTCGTTTTGCAGCAGCAGAACCGCCGTTTGCGCGATCAACTCGGCCGCCTCAATAATGTCCTTTTCGCCGAGAGTGAGATTGCTGCCCGAGACGATCACCGCGCCATAGTCGCCGCTGTCGTCGAAAATCGCTACGCTCATGCCCGAGCCGGCGCCCGAAGCCACTCCCACGAAGCGCTGGTCGACGCCGTTGCGATCAAGATTGTCGAGAAGCGCGCGGCCGAAATCATCGTCGCCGACAGCTCCGATCATCGCCGCACGCACGCCGGCCCGCGCTGCCGACACCGCCTGGTTGCCGCCCTTGCCGCCGCATTTCGGATGCCAGGCATGGCCGGTGACCGTTTCGCCCTTGCGTGGGCGATCGGGGGCTTCGACCATGATGTCGTAATGCAGGCTGCCGAATACGGTCACCAGCGGCGGGGGAGCCGTCATGTGCCCCAGACCTTCATGAGCCGCTTGCCTTTCATGAGTTCTTGTCTTTCCGTTTCGACGTCACCGCAGACATGGTGCGGCCGAGATTGCGCTCCGCCGCCTGGTAGTCGCGTTGCGCGACCGCCACGAACAGCGCGTCGAGAATGTTGAGCTGGGCAATGCGCGCCGCCGCGTTCTCACCCATCAACGGCGAGCCTTGCGCGGTCGAGCAGAGCACGATGTCGGCGACGGCTGCCAATGGCGAGTTGTCATAGTTGGTGATAGCCAGCGTGCGCGCGCCGCTTTTGCGCGCAAGTTGGATGGCGTCGATGACGGCGCTCGTGTTGCCGGAATGCGAGAAGCCGACGGCGATGTCGTCGGCGCCGAGCAGCGAGGCCGACATCAGCATCAGGTGCGAATCGTCGTAGACAGAGGTGCGGATGCCGATGCGCAGGAATTTGTGCGAAACGTCGCGTGCGATCTGCGCCGAGCCGCCGACGCCGTAGAAATCGCGGTTCCTGGCGCGGTAAAGCAGATCGGCGGCACGGTCGAAATCGTCGATGTCGAGGATGGCCAGCGTCTCCTCCAGCGCCTGGATGGAGGTGCGGAACACCTTCTGCACGATCTCGGCCGAACTGTCGTCCACCGACAGCTCCTGATGCATCTCGGCGGTCGGCAGGCGGCTGTATTCATAGACCGCCGTGCGAAAGTCGCGATAGCCGGAAAAACCCAGCTTCTTGGCGATCTTGACCACCATCGCCTCCGACACACCGGCCTCCTCGGCGATCTGCTTGAGCGGTATGGTCTCGTCGAAGCCGCGCCGTCCGAAGACGGTTTCAACCACCTTCGCCTCGAGCGGCGTCAGATGCGGCATCATCATGCGAATGCGCGGTCCTACTGCTTTCAGGTCCAGCCCGGTCAAGGTCATCCACGTCCCCTCGTCACGCGATCGATAAGCATCGCGGCGAGGATTATAAGGCCAGTTGCCAGGAGCTGATAGAAGGACTGCACGTTCATCAGCGTCAGGCCGTTGCGCATGCTGCCAAGGATGACGGCACCCAGGATGGTGCCGACGACGCTGCCCTTGCCGCCCATCAGCGAGGCACCGCCAATCGCCGCCGCTGCTATGGCGTCGAGCTCCCAGAGATTGCCCAGAATGGGTTCGGCCGCACCCAGCCGGCCGATCAGGATCTGCGCTGCAAGCGCTGCCAGCAGGCCCGAGATCATATAGGCGGCGATCTTGGTGCGGGCGATCGGCACGCCGGCTATGTAGGCCGCCTCCTCATTGCCGCCGACGGCGAGCAGATATTCGCCAAACGGCGTCTTCTTGAGGATGATCCAGGCAATCAGCGCGACCACGGCCACGATGATGACCGCCAACGGCAATCCGAACAGCGAGCCGTTGAAGATGGCACGGAAGCCGGCAGGCAGGCCGAGCACCGGATTGCCGCCGGTATAGATCAGCGCCAGCGCCCGGTAGGTGCTGAGCGTTCCCAGCGTGACGATGAAGGGCTGCAGCCCGACATAGGCAACCAGCACGCCGTTGAGCAGTCCGCAGGCGAGGCCGATGGCGAAGCCGGCGGCGATGGCCAGCGGAAACGGCACACCGGCAACCAGCATCGAGGCCGAGATGACCGCCGAAAGGGCTGCCGTCGGCCCGACGGACAGGTCGATGCCGCCCGAGATGATGACCAGCGTCATGCCCAACGCCAGGCACGCATTGATGCTCGATTGCTGCAGGATGTTGATCAGGTTGCGCTCGGCAAAGAAGCCGGGGACCAGCGCCCCGAAGACGGCAAGGATCACCACCAGGCCGATCAGCGTGCCGGCGTCGCGCACGGAAAACCGGTGCAGGAAATCTGCCCTTGGGCGCGCTGCTGTGTGTTGAGTTATATCGGTCATCCGCTGGTCCTGTCCGTTATGCACCGGCCCGATGGCCTTGCGCCTTGCCGGCCTCAATCTCCGTTTGGGGTATGGCGTGCGCGGCGATCGCCTGTTCGCTGAGACTTGCGCGGCCCAGTTCGGCGGCGACCGTGCCGTCGCGCATGACCAGCACGCGGTCGGCGAGCCGGATCACCTCGGGGAGTTCGGACGACACGACGATTACCGAATGGCCTTCGGCGGCGAGCTCCTCGATCAGGTGGTAGATCTCCGCCTTGGCGCCGACATCGATGCCGCGCGTCGGCTCGTCGAACAGAAGGATCCGCGTTCCCGCCGCCAGCCAGCGGCCGATGATCGCTTTCTGCTGGTTGCCGCCGCTGAACAGGCGGATCGGCCGGTCGAGCAGGAACGGCCTGAGATTGACCCGCTTCATCTTCTCGGCCGCGGCCCGTTTCAGCTTTTTGTGATCGATGACGCCGCGCGGCGCGAACACGCCCATCGAGGCCAGCGCCATGTTGCTGGAGATCGACCGCAACGGCACGATGCCTTCGCGCTTGCGCTCCTCCGGCACCAGACCGATGCCGGCCGCGATCGCGTCGCGCGGACTGGAAAGCTTTACCGCCGCGCCGTCGATCTCTATTGCGCCTGATGAGGCCCGGTCGGCGCCGGCCAGCAGCCGCAGCAGTTCGGTGCGGCCCGAGCCGACCAGGCCGGCAACGCCCAGCACCTCGCCGCGATGCAGGTCGAACGAAACGTCACGGACCTTGGTTGCCGAGGCGAGGCCACGCACGCTCAGCCTGATCTCGGGAGAAGCATGCGAGCGGTGTTGTTCCTGGGCAAGCTCGCGGCCGACCATCATCGAAACGACGGCCTTTTCCGACACCTGCGCGAGATCGACGGTTTCGACCACAACGCCGTCGCGCATGATGGTTGCGCGCTGGCAGATGCCGAACACCTCGTCCAGCTTGTGCGAGACATAGACGACGGCGACACCGTCGCGTGCCAGACCGGCAATAACTTCCGCCAGCCGTTCGAACTCGCTCGGCGTGAGGCTCGACGTCGGCTCGTCCATCGCCACGATCCTGGCGCGGTCGAGCAGCGCCCGCGCGATCTCGACGATCTGCCGCTGCGCCACCTTCAGGCTGCCAAGCGGGGCTGCCGGATCGATGGTCGGGTCGATGGCGGCCAGCGCTTCCGCAGCGCGGCTCTCCTGCTCGCGCCGTGCGACGAAGACGCCGCCGCGCGTCAACGGATGGCCGAGGAACATGTTCTGGGCGACGCTGAGGCGTGGCACCTGCTGTAATTCCTGATGGATCATCGCCACGCCGGCTGCGCGTGCGGCGACCGGATTGTTCAGCATCACCGGCTTGCCGTCGATCAGCACGCTTCCCGCCGTCGGTCGGTAGACGCCTGACAGTATGCGCAGCAGCGTCGATTTGCCGGCGCCGTTTTCACCGAGCAGGCCATGGATCTCGCCGGCGCCGACCGAAAACGACACTTCGCTCAGCGCCCGCACAGCCGGAAACTCTTTGGAAATGCCCTCGAATTGCAGCCGCGCTGACATTGCTTCGGTTCTCCAGGCAAGGTGCCGACCCAAGGCCGGCACCTGCCGGCCCTGCTCTACTGGCCCGCTGCCGCGTCCTCGAGCAGCGCCTTGCGCACGGCATCGCCGCCGCCGGAGTAACGGTCGGCATTGTCCTTGGTGATCAGCGCCTGCGGCGTGGCAACGACGCGCGGCAGCTTCTGCCCGGCCACCAGCCGCAGCGCAGATTCCAGCGCCACCTCGCCGGTCAGCACCGGGAATGAATCGACGGTGCCGGTCAGCTCGCCGGCGCGGATCGAGGCATAGGCGTCGGAGATGCCGTCGGTGCCGAAGACCGCAACCTTGTCCTGCAGCCCGGCAGCCTTGACCGCCTCGACGATGCCCAGCGCCATGCCGTCATTGTTGGCATAGAAGCCGATCAGGTCGGGGTGCTGTTGCAGGATGTTGGTGGCCGCGTCGTAGGAGGTCTGGCGATCCCAGTTACCGGGGACGCTGGCGACGACGTCGAACTTGCCGGCCTCGGTGATCGTGGTCTTGAAACCGTCGGTACGCTGGACGGCGGCGTAGACGCCGGCCTGGCCTTCGACGATGGCGACCTTGCCGCCGTCCGGCCGGTTCTTGATGAACCATTTGGCGACGCGCACGCCATTGTCGCGCTGGACATTACCGACATAATGCTCGGCCTGCGGAATAACAGCATCATTGACGTTGACCACCGGCACGTTGGCCGCCTTGGCCTGTTCCATGATCGGCTGCAGGTTGGAGTCGGTCTGCGGCGAGACGAGCAGCACGTTGTAGCCCTGTGTGACCAGGCCTTCGGCGATGGTGAGCTGACCGAGCTGGTCGCCCTCGCTCTGCGCCGCCTGGTAGACGACGGGCACGCCGATGCGGTCGCCGAACGACTTGTAGCCCTCTCCCAGCGAGCGCCAGTATTCATTGGTCAGCGTCTTTGAGACCGCACCCGCCTTGGTACCCTCGGGCAGCTTGGGGAACGCACCGAACCTGGCCTCGAGCTGCGACCAGTCGATGCGATCCTTCTCGGTGTCGGAATTGAGCGGCGCGAGGTCCGCGGAAAAAGCCGAGCCGATGGACAGCGCCATCAGGGCAGCGGCAGCGGTGGCAAGCAGAAATTTCATGGTCTTTCCTCCCTGGTTGAAAACGGTGATGGCGCCGGAGCTTCAGCTGTCCGGCCCGAGCATGGCTTCCTGGATGATGGCCTGCGAGGCGATCGCGTCCTGACGGCCGACGGCGGCTGACAGGCGGTTGTCCCCGTCCAGCCGATCGACGACGCGCAGCATGCGCTTGACGGTCGCGATGTTGACTTCGCATTCGTGGATCGGGTCGAGCCCGGTCATATCGGGAAACGTGTCGAAGTAGATGGCGCCGGCATAGCCGTCTCGACGGATCTGCCTGAGCAGCTCGATCGTTTGCAGCGTGTGCACGGCGCCGACCATCAGGCCGTCGTCGCGCTTGGCGTAGCCGTCGTTGAGATGCACGCCGAGCAGCTTGCTATGGCGCGCCACGAGTGCTGCGGCAAAGGCCGGCTGCTCGTCGGCATAGAGCACATGGGCGAAATCGAGCGTCACGCCGAGATTGGGCAGGCCGATCTCGCGGATCGCCAGCAATGTAGTCGCCGCATCTGGCATCAGGCTGTAGGAGCGCGGCTCGTTGGGTTTGTATTCAAGGCTGATTTGGCAGCCCGGATCATGCGCCGCAACTTCACGAATGCCATCGATTTCGTGTTGCCAGAGCGCTGCGTAGTCCACCTGGAAGGCATAGTCGAAGCCATCCTGCCCGAGCCACAAGGTCATCAGGCTGGCGCCCGCCTCGCGGGTGGCGTCGATGCCGGCCTTGGTCAGGTCGATGGCTTCGCGGCGAATGGCAGGATCCGGGTTGGTGAAGGCGCCGAGCTTGAAAGCCGGATTGGAATAGTAGCGCATGGCGAAACCATTGATGGAAAGCCCGATATCGCCGAGTTTGCGCGCTATTTCCGGAGGCTTTTCATCGACATGGTCGGGGAAGTTGAGGTCGAGATCGGTCAACTCCGCAACCTTCGCCGCACGTGCCGCCATTTGCAGCATGGACGGTTTGCCGACAAGATCGGGCCACTCGGACTGTGGCCGCGAGGCAAAGGAATTGAGGCGGGTGGCGAAACGATAGGCAGTCATCGGGGACCTTCCATTGTCATAACTTTACATTAGAACGATTATTTGTAAAGTTGTTAATTGCTCGCTCGGCGACGACGAATTCGCCATACCCAGGCCAGTTGCGACCACGGGGGACAAGCAAGCGCGGCACTGTCACGCAAGTATCATGTTCGCGTCCTAGATCGCTTCTCCGAAGGCTTTCGCGGCATCCTCGATGCCACGCGGCGCTTTTTCAGATCCCGGCAGCTTTGTCTCAAAAGAGGATATCCATGAAAAACCTGCTCCGAACCGCGTCCCTCGCCGTCGCGCTGGCGATGTTCACCGCCTTGACCCCGGCCTTGGCAGAAAACGCCGCGACCGTCGGCGGCGTCGGCTTCGTCAACAAGGGCCTGGTCGGTGTCGGCCGCATCCCGGCCAGCCAGAAGGACAAGTTCGGCGAGACGTTTGGCTCCGGCTCGGGCATGTCGATCGACGCTGCCGGCTGGACACATGGCGCCGATGGCTATAAGGGCTCGTTATGGCTGTTGCCGGACCGCGGCTACAATGTCGTCGGTACCACCGATTACCGCCCGCGCCTCAACACGATCGCCCTCGAGTTCGCCCCGATCGCGCCGGGTGCAGTGCCGGCCACCGGCCAGGAACAATCGGGCCTCAAGGCGACGCTTGCCGACACCATGCTTTTGACCGACGACAAGGGCGCCGACGCAACCGGCCTCGATCCGCTCAACGGCGTGCGTGCCGCGACCGACGACATGCCGATCCTGCCCGAAGCCAACGGCAAGCTCGCGCTCGATAACGAAGCGATCGCACGGCTGCCCGACGGCACGATGTTCATCTCGGACGAATACGGTCCGAACATCTACCGCTTCTCCGCCGATGGGCGTCTGATGTCGGCAACGCAGCCGCCGGCGGCGCTTGTCCCGATGCGTCACGGGACGCCAAACTTTGCTTCCAACAATCCGGGACTTGGCGCGGCAGACCCGGATCCGAAGGATCCCGAAACCGGCCGTCAGAACAACCAGGGCCTCGAAGGCATGGCGCTGACGCCGGACGGGAAGTTCCTGATTGCCGTGCTGCAGTCGGCCCCAAGGCAGGATGGCGGCGATTCCGCCTCGACGCGTCAGAACACGCGCGCGCTGGTCTACGATGCCTCGGATCCCGGCCAGCTCAAGCTCGCGCATGAATATGTCGTGCCGCTGCCGGTGTTCACCGATGCCAAGGGCAAAACCAAGATCGCCGCGCAGAGCGAAATCGTGGCGCTGTCGGACAAGACCTTCCTGATGCTGGCGCGCGACAGCGGCAATGGCCAGGGGCTGAAGGGCGACACCTCGCTCCACCGCGAGATCAGCGTCGTCGATCTGTCTGCGGCAACCGATGTCGCCGGCACAGAATTCGACAAGGACAAGCCGCTGGCGCCCAAGGGTGAGCTCGATCCATCGGTGACGCCGGCCAAGCTGACGCCGCTCATTGACATCAACGACAAGACCGAGCTCGGCCGCTTCGGGCTGCACAATGGCGCGCCCAACGACCGCAACAACCTTTCGGAGAAGTGGGAGGCGATGTCGGTGGTGAGCGTCCTCGATCCGACACTGCCCGACGACTATTTCCTGTTCGTCGCCAATGACAATGACTTCCTCACGCAGGACGGCTTCCAGGTAGGCGCGGCCTACAAGGCCGAGGATGGCGCCGATGTCGACACCATGTTCCTGGTCTATCAGGTCACGCTCCCAGGCCTCGCCAAGAAGTAGCGGCACCCATACAGGCGGACGCGCGGAACGCGTCCGCCTGAGCTGGCGCGATTGAGCGGTCGTGCCCTTCAGTTGCGGCTCGCCCGCGCAAGGACGGTGTCCTGGTGCGTTGCAAAACCTGCGACTGACGATCCAGTCGAAGGCACTTACCTCAACATCTCCGCGTCCTTTGGCACGCCGGCATCGATCCGCTCGGCCGTCCTGTTCGACACGGCGGCGATCTTCCCGGCGGCCGACAGGTTCGGGCGCACGAAGACCGGCGCGACGCCGTCGACGCGGCTGTAGAGGTCGATAATGTCCTGATTCATGAAGCGCACACAGCCGGAGGAAGCGTTCTTCCCAATGGAATCCCACTCCGGCGTGCCGTGCAGCCTATACATCGTGTCCTTGCCGTCACGGAAGAGATACAGCGCGCGGGCACCAAGCGGGCTCTGCGGGCCGGGCGGCATGCCGTCCTTGTATTTCGCCAGTTCCGGCCGGCGTTGGATCATTTCCGGCGGCGGCGTCCAGACCGGCCACTTCTTCCTCGCCTGAACCACGGCGCTGCCGGTCCATCCGAAACCGGCCTTGCCGAGGCTGACGCCATAGCGAATTGCCTTGCCGCCGTCGCGCACCAAATAGAGGAAGTGCTCGGAAGTATCGACGACGATCGTGCCGGGTTTTTCTCCAGTCGGGTCGGCCACGATTTGACGCACGAATTTCGGATCGACCTTGGCTACCGGGATTGCCGGCAGTTGATAGCCCTCGTCGATGCGCGCGCCATACATGCTTGCGGCATCGCCGAAAGCCGGATCGCTTGGTGCCGCGGGCACCGGCGCCGCCACGTCCGTCGTAGTGCACGACGAAAGAGCCACGGAGGCCGCGCCCAGAGCGGATGCACCAAGAAAGGCGCGCCGGTTCAGGCGCTCAAAAAACAACGGAATATCGGACATGAGCCCCCCGGCCTACCCATGAGATCCAGGAAAATGCGGCCCCACGCGTGCGGGATCAATATACGATTCCGGAAGGTTGAGAAATGCTTAGATCAAGGCACGCCAGGCGGAATTTACAGCGCCGCATCGACCTCTCCCGTTAAATCGGCAATCATTGCGGACTCAGACAAGCCTTCGCCGAGTTGCCTGCCATGGACGACAACATGCCCCCGCGCCGGCAGACCGGCGACCTCACCAGTGGGCCTATCCCGCGCACCCTGTTGCTGTTTGCCCTGCCGGTGCTCGGCTCCAATGTGCTGCAGTCGCTCAACGGCTCGATAAATGCCGTGTGGGTCGGCCGTTTCCTCGGTGAAGCGGCGCTGACCGCCACGTCCAATGCCAACCTCGTGCTGTTTCTCATCCTCGGCACCGTCTTCGGCATCGGCATGGCGGCGACCATCCTGGTCGCACAATCCGTCGGCGCTCGTGACCTGCCCGAAGCCCGGCGCATCGTCGGAACCAGCGCCACCTTCTTCTTCCTCGTCTCGGTGGTGTTCGCGGTCTGCGGCTGGATCTGGGTCGATGCGATCCTCGATGCGCTCGGCACGCCGGCCGACGCGTTGCCGCTGGCGCGCTCCTATCTGCGCATCATCTTCCTCGCCGTGCCGATGATGAACCTGCTGTCCTTCGTCATGACGGTGCTGCGCGGCGCCGGCGATTCGCGCACGCCTTTCCTGTTCATGGCGCTGGCCGTCGTGCTCGACGTCGTTTTGAACCCGTTGCTCATCCTCGGCATCGGCCCGTTCCCCGAACTCGGCATCGCCGGCTCGGCCACCTCGACGCTGATCGGCCAGACGGTAAGCGTGGTTGCCATCCTGATCGTGCTTTATGCGCGCAAGCACCCGCTGCGGCTGGCCGGCCCTAATCTCGCTCTGCTGCGGCCGGACCCGGCGCTGCTGCGCATCGTCGTCTTCAAGGGCGTGCCGATGGGCCTGCAGATGATCGTCGTTTCGGCCGCGGCGCTGACGGTGATGGGCATGGTCAACTCGTACGGCTCGCAGGTCGCGGCTGCCTACGGCATAGCCGCACAGCTCTGGACCTATATCCAGATGCCGGCGCTCGCCATCGGCGCCGCGGTGTCGTCCATGGCGGCGCAAAATGTCGGCGCCAGGCGCTGGGACCGGATTGGACGCATCGCCACCTCCGGCGTCGGCTTCAACCTTGTGCTCACCGGGATGCTCGTCGCGCTGCTGTTCGTATTCGATCGCGCGGTGCTCAGCCTCTTCCTTGGCAGCGACAGTGCAGCAATCGACATCGCCACTCACATCAACAAGATCGCGTCGTGGTCCTTCATCCTGTTCGGCATCACCATCGTGCTCTTCGCCACCGTGCGTGCCACCGGCGCGGTGATGCCCCCGCTGATCATCCTGGTGATCTCGGTGCTGCTGGTGCGCACCAGCTTCGCCTATTTCTTCCGAAGCGTGATCGGCGAGGAAGCTCTGTGGTGGAGCTTTCCGGCTGGCTCTATAACCTCGCTCGTGCTGGCCGCGGCCTATTATCGCTTCGGCCGCTGGCGCAGCCTGCACATGATCGAGAGCCGGCCGGCTGCCGGCGAACCGCCGGATACCGGCCTCGGCGTACCGCGCCAGCGCGCGCACCTTTCGCCCGAGACACCGAACGGCTGAAAGGTCGGCTCAGCGCGCGTATTTCGCGCCAAACCCGAGAGCGACCAGGGAAAAGACGACAATCATGCCGGCAAAGGCCAGGCTTGCCGCGGTCGCACCTGCCACCGTCGACAGAACGCCGATGCCGATGACCGGCAGCGCGTTGCCGCAAAAACAGCAGATGAAGAAGGCCGAGACGACTTCGGCGCGCCGGTCCGCCGGCGCGATCTCGTTCACCACTTGCAAGCCGCCGCGATAGCCGAGCGCTGCCGCCACGCCGCACAAGGCGGTCCCGGCAATCATTATGGCCATCGAGGCGAAGACCTGCGCCGCAACAATCAGCGCGACGGTTGGGATCATCAGCGCAAGCGCCGCGAACATCGCGGCTCGGCTCGAAAGACGTGCCGTCGCTACAATGGTGGCGGCCGTCACGATTGCCAATTCAAAGAACAGAGCGCCGGCTTCGGCATGGTTGGTTACCTGCAGCTGCTGCGCCAAAATGCTCGGTGCGAGTGCTGCATAAAAGCCGACCAGCGCCATTGCGCCAAAGCCGGTCACCGCCGGCGCAACGAAACTTGCGCGGATGTCATCGGGTACGGAAAGCCGCGGCCGCATCGAAACGTCAGCCAGTTTCCCCGGCCGCGAAACGGTTTCCCGCGTGCGCCAGACCAGCAGGGTTACAGTCGCGAGCATCGCCAGGTAGACGACGAATGTCAGCCTGAGCGGCCAAGGCGCGTATTCGGCGAGCAACCCGGCCCCCAGCGCACCAAGGCCGAGGCCGAGAAAATTGGTGCTGGTGGCAATCGTCGCCGCCTGTGACTTGTCGTCGGTCGGGAGCAATTCGGCGAGCCAGGCGGTGCCGGTGCCCGCGCCGACGCCGATTCCCAGTCCGCTCAGAATTCGGGCGATGTCGAGCCATGCGACATTTTCGGCGAACAGGAAAACCACCGCGCTGACCACGGCCACCGCCATCCCGGCCAATGCCATTGGACGGCGCCCGATGACATCGGACACACGCCCCAACATCAGCAGCGCCGCCAGATTGCCGATGACATAGACGGCGTAGACCAGCGTCAAAGTGATCTGCGAGAAGCCGAAGACCTGCATGTAGATGATGTAAAGCGGCGTCAGCGCCGTGCTGCCGGCGAAAAGAGCCGCAATCATGGCGGCCACGGCGGCCGCTGCAGCGCGGCCGCCGAGTTCGTAATCTCGCGTCATGACTTGAGCGTGAGCGGTCATTTTTTCGACCTTTTGCTGTTCGGGATCTGACATCCTAACGCCTTTTTCGCGTCAGCCGTTCCCCCTCCCCGGCTTGCTCCTGACAAGTTTGGCAGCTTTGCCGATGGCGCTGAGCGAGATCCTCTTTTAACTTCAGCGGATTGTCAGGGGAGATTCATGGGCAAGGGACGAGTCGAGGCATTCACCGATGGCGTGGTCGCCATCATCATCACAATCATGGTGCTGGAATTGAAGGTGCCGCATGGCGAGGATTTTTCCGCGCTGGCGCCACTCTGGCCGATATTCCTCAGCTATGTGCTGTCCTTTATCAATGTCGGCATCTACTGGAACAATTTGCACAACATGTTCCATACCGTGCAGCGGGTCGACGGCCGCGTGCTGTGGGCGAACCTCAACCTGCTGTTCTGGCTATCGCTGATGCCGGCGACGACAGCCTTCATGGGTGAGAACCATTTCGCGCCGGTGCCGGTTGCCGTCTATGGCGTCGACCTGGCGCTCTGCGCCATCGGCTTCAACATCCTCACCATGGCCCTGCATCGACTGCACGGCAACGAGACCCTTTTCGCCAGGGCGTTGGGCAATGACCTCAAGGGAAAGATCTCGCTGGTCCTCTATCTTTCCGCCATCGCGCTGACCTTCGTCAATCACTGGATCGGTGTCTCGATCTATGTCCTGGTGGCGATGATCTGGTTCGTGCCGGACAGACGCTTCGAGCGGCTGATCGAGAAATAGGCCCCGTCTAGGCTCGCATTGCTTTCAGCTTTTCCGCTACCGAAGCGGCAAGGTCGGCGTAGCGCTCCTCCAGCCGCTCGGCCGCCTTGATCACTGAAAAATCATGGCCGAATTTTTCCAGCGCCATGCGCAGCTTTTCGACGAATTCGGCCTGTTTTTCGAGCGCCGAAAACAGCGTTTTCACTTGCGCTTCGCTGATGTCGGGATTGGCGAGCATTTGTGGCACCTCGCGGCTCATCTGGTCGCCAGTGGCGGTCTGTTCTTTCAGGATCTCGATCCAGTCGGTCAATCGTCAGTCTCCTTTTTCGATATCAGCATGCGCAGCGCCCGCCGACGCGGTCAACCCGAAGATGCCGCACCGGCTTGCGCGAGCCTCTTTCCGCGCTAAGTTCGCCGCGGCCAGAACAGGAGAAAATCATGACCACCGACGCCGAGATCCAGACCGCGCTGCCCGCACTTGCCTCCGGCAATGTCGCCGTCATTACCGGCGCGGCCAGCGGCATCGGCCTTGCCGCCGCCAAACGGCTGGCGGCGATGGGCATGAAGATCGTGCTGGCCGATATCGGCGGCGCACGCCTCGATGAGGCCCGACACGCCGTCGTCGCCATCGCCGGCGACAGCGCCGTACTTGCCGTCGCCACCGATGTCTCGAAGGCCGACGAGCTCGACCGCCTCGCCGAAAGGACATCCGGCACTTTCGGCGACGTGTCGCTGCTGATGAACAATGCCGGCGTCGGCAACAACCCCGGCAAGCCCTGGGAGAACCGTGACGCCTGGAAGCGACTGCTGGACATCAATTTCTGGGGTGTCGTGCATGGCGTAGAGGCGTTCGCGCCACGCATGCTGGCGGCGGGAAAGCCCGGCCTGATCGTCAACACCGGCTCCAAGCAAGGCATTACCACGCCGCCCGGCAACCTCGCCTACAACGTCTCCAAGGCTGGCGTGAAGACCTATACCGAGGGCCTTGCACACGCGCTGCGCAACGAGCCGGGCGCCAGTGTCGCGGCGCATCTGCTTATCCCCGGGTTCACTTTTACCGGCCTGACCGAAGGCGCCACCGAAAAGCCGGCCGGCGCCTGGACCGGCGAGCAGGTCATCGACTTCATGCTGGCCTCGCTGCTGCGTGGCGATTTCTACATCCTGTGTCCCGATAACGAGGCGACCCGGCCCATGGACGAAAAGCGCATGGCCTGGGCAATTGGCGATATCATTGAGAACCGTCCTGCTCTGTCGCGCTGGCATCCGGACTACAAGGATGCTTTCGCGGCATTCATGACACGCAGCGCATGATCCCGAACCGAAGATCACCGTAGCAAAGAATCGGATCCGATCTTCGCAGGTATGCGCCGGACCTTTATATCACGCCGCTGCGTGCTTCTTTGTGTTCCGCTTCTTCGCCATGGCTTTCTCGGCTGCCAACTCGGCAAGCTTCTGATCATGCCGCTTCGCTGCCTGTTCGCATTTCTTGCGGATCTCTTCGACCTCGGTCTCAGTCAGGTGTTCGATACCGATGAAGGTGTTCTGGGCTGTGCTGACCCGGATCAATTCGTCGAGCTTCGCCTGGATCGCGGCGCCATCGCGGTTCTGGGTGTTCTGGATGAGAAACACCATCAGGAAGGTGACGACCGTCGTGCCGGTGTTGATGACGAGCTGCCAGGTGTCCGAAAAGCCGAACATCGGCCCGCTTGCCGCCCAGACGACGATGATCAGGAAACAGACGGCAAACGTCGGCGGCAGGCCGGCAAAATGGGCGACGTTGTTGGCGATCCTGGTGAAAAGCTTCTCAATCATTCAAACTCCCTCAACAGCTGGGCGACGAACCCGGACGGAAGCCGAGTTCATTGTGTCTGCAGAAACAGTTGGCAGCCGCTCCTGGTTCCCTCGTGGCGGAAGATCGCGGGTACATTGTTGGAGGAGCAGATCGCGAAGGCCGTCGGACCGCTTGCAGATACGCCCGAAGTCAGGGGGCGCCGTTTTCCCAGCGGTCGAGGAAAGCCTCGATGGGCAAGGCCTGCATGTCGGGGACTGCCCTGGCCAGTTTCTCGAGCGGCCAGTCCCACCAGGCAAGACGTTCGATCCGGGCTGCGGTTTCCGCGCTGAAGCGCTGCCGCAATGGCCTGGCCGGAACGCCGGCGACGATTGCATAGGCCGGCAGGTCGCGCGTCACCACCGAGTTGGCACCGACGATCGCGCCATTGCCGATCGCCACGCCCGGCATGATCACGGCGCCATGGCCGATCCAGACATCGTGGCCGATGCTGACGGCTCTCGCCCGCCGCCGGTCGCGGAATGCCTGATCGACACCCAGCCAGCGGAAGTACTCGTTGGGCCGATAGCTGATTTTGTGCTGCGTCAGCCGCTCGACCGGATGCTCCAGCGCATTGATGCGGCTGTTGGCGGCGATCGAGCAGAATTTGCCGATCGTCGTATAGATCGCCTCGGCGTGGCGCTCGAAGTAGGAGAAGTCGCCAACCATGACTTCACGTAAGATGACGCGCTCGCCGATCGACGCATAACGTCCAAGCTTGCACGCCTTCAGCTCCGCCGTCGGATGGATGCGCGGCTCGGGATCTTTCAGGACAAGGTGTTCAGGACGGTCCATGCGGGCGCTTTACGCCCGCGCGCATAGTCTCGCAAGCCGAGTGCAGCGCCGCGCATCCGTTTGGACGCGCCAAGGACCCCGTAGCACCTTCAGTCTCTATTTCGGCTTGCCGCTGGTCCACACCACGTTCTGGCCGTAGAGCGGCACGGTGGTGACCGACATTTTTGCCGAGCCATCCTGCACCTGGCGCGAATGCGACAGGTAGATCAGCGTCTCGTTGGCCTTGTCGTAGATGCGGTTCACCACCTGCTTTTTCCAGATCAGGCTGATGCCTTGCTTGAACACCTCCTCGCCGGCCTCGCTCATGTCGATGTCGCCAATGGTGATCGGCCCGGTCTGGCGGCAGGAGATCGAGGAATCGGACGGGTCCTCGAACCAGTTGCCTTTCTGCAGGCGGTCGATCATGCCACGGTCGAAATACGAGACGTGGCAGGTCACGCCCTCGACCTTCGGATCCTTGATCGCCTCGACGATGATATCGTTGCCGAGCCAATCGACGCCGACCTTGCCGACTTCCTCGGTGGCGGCCGCGCCGGCGCCAATGACCAGGCATGCGGCTAACGCACCGCCAATCAGTTTTCGCAAAGAGGCCTCCTGCGGTTCGAATTTTGCCGACCTCAGGTGGGACGAACGGCAGCGCTTTGCAAGCAGATCGCCTCCCACAGGATTGCCGGTTGCGGCAACGCGACATCTTTGCGTCGGCGCGACCGAACCGCTAAGAGTGTTCGCCAAGCCAGGGCCTTCACGGCGCCAACCCGGCGCCCGATGGAAATAACGACGGACTTCACTGATGATGCGTTCAATTCTGGTCGGTATTCTCGTCCTGATGGCCGCTGGCATCGGCTGGCTCACCTTCGACTGGTACCGCGGACATTATGGCGGCGAGCCGTTCGGAGCACCGTTCACGCTGGTCGACCAGAAGGGCGCGCCGGTCACCGAAGCCGCGTTTCGCGGCCACCCCAGCGTCGTCTTCTTCGGCTTCACGCATTGTCCGGAAGTCTGCCCGACCACGCTTTTCGAGTTGGCCGGCTGGCTGAAGACGATGGGCGACGACGGCAAGAACCTGCGTGCCTATTTCGTTACGGTCGACCCGGAGCGCGATACGCCGGAAATCATGAACACCTATGTCAGCAATTTCTCCGATCGCATCCTCGGCATATCAGGCGATCCGGATAAGGTCCACGCCATGGCCAAGTCCTTCGGCATCTACTGGAAGAAAGTCGACACGAACGACGGCGACTACACGATGGACCACACCGCTTCGGTGCTGCTGCTCAATGCCAAGGGCGATTTCGCCGGCACTATTGCCTATGGCGAAAGCCCGGACGCCGCCATCGCCAAGCTCAAACGGCTGGCGGCGGAAGGTTGACACATCCGGTAATGACGCAGACGCGTTTGTATTTCACCGCGGGCAAGATCGAGGCTGATCACATCTTCGCGGCGCTTGGTGCGGCGTTCGACGATGAGGGCCTGCCGATTGCAGTGCTCGAGGTCGACGAGGACCGCGACATCCACGAAGTATCGCTCTATGCCGGCGACGACGTCGATGCGGTCGAGGCGCGGCTCAGGGATGTACTTGCCGGACTGTCGCTGTCGAAGCCTATAGCGCGCGAAACGCTGCCCGACATCGACTGGGTGGCGCGCTCGCTGGAGGGATTGAAGCCGGTGCGGGCCGGGCGCTTCTTCGTCCATGGCGCGCATGACCGCAGGAAGCGCCACAGCGGCGAAATCGCCATAGAGATCGAGGCCGGCCTTGCTTTCGGCACCGGCCATCACGGCACCACCGCCGGCTGCCTCGAAATGCTGGAGCAGGTCGTACGGCGCGAGCATCCGCGCAACGCGCTCGACCTTGGCACCGGCAGCGCGGTGCTCGCGATCGCAGTGGCCAGGCTCGCGCATATACCGGTGCTGGCGACCGACATCGACCCGGTCGCCGTCAAGGTGGCCGCCGCCAATGCGCGGCTGAACCACGTCAAGGGGCTCGTCGAAACAGTGACGGCGCCCGGATTCCACCACCCGATCTTTGCCGCGCGCGCGCCCTTCGACTTGATCGTCGCCAACATATTGGCGCGGCCTCTGATGCGCCTGGCGCCGCAAATGGCGGAGTATATCGCGCTCGGTGGCTCGATTGTTTTGTCGGGCATCCTGGAGCGCCAGCGCGATGCGGTAATCGCGGCCTATGTCGGCCAGAAATTCCGGCACATCCGCACCTTGCACCGCGAGGGCTGGGTGACGATTCACCTCAAGCGCTGAGGCGCGACGCCTTCAACGCAAGCCGGAATCCGCTCGGACTTAGCGCGAGTTCGCCGCTTTCTTCAGCTGTTCGCGATCGTAGCCGTGAGCTTTCAGCGTTTCGTCGTCAAAGCCAAGCAGAACGCCGCTTACATACCGGCTCGCTTCGCGCTGGCGAGCTTCGATCAGCGCTTTCACAGCGTTTTTGAAAAATCCGCGTCTAGGTGAAATCGTGGACATGACGGTCTCCTTTGCAGGGCAACAGGACTTTTCCTCCACATTAAGAAGGTAAGCTCCGCTGACGCTTTTTGAAATCGTCGATTCTGCATGGCGTCCATGCGCAAGAGACACGCAGCAACCGGGAATGATCGGTCCGAAAATCGATTCCGATTTTCGAAGTCATGCGCTACGGTCGCGCCAGCATTCGAGGAGAGCCGACATGTTCCAGACCTTCGATTCCGCCGGCGATCCGGCCGTTAGCAAGCCGCGCGTAGCAATGCTGCGCCAATGGTTGGCGGCGAACGGGCTGGATGGCTTCATCGTGCCCCGTGCCGACGAGCACCAGGGCGAATATGTCGCCGACCGCTCGGCACGGCTGAAATGGCTGACCGGCTTCAGCGGCTCGGCCGGTGTCGCCATTGTGCTTGGCGAGCGCGCCGTCATGTTTGTCGACGGGCGCTACACGCTGCAGGTGCGCCAGGAGGTCGATCTCGACATCTTTTCGATCGAGAGCCTTGTCGACAACCCGCCGGCCCACTGGATCAAGGACAATCTCGGCAAGGGCGTGCGGTTGGGCTTCGATCCGTGGCTCCATACGATCAGTGACGTCAAGGCGCTGAAGGCCTCGGCCGAGAAATCAGGCGCGATACTGGTGCCGCTCGAAGAGAATCCAATCGACGCCATCTGGCAGGACCAGCCCGGGCCGCCACTGGCGCCGGTCGAGATCCACCCGATCGGCTTTGCCGGCGAACTGGCCAAGGACAAGCTGGTGCGGCTGGCGGCGGCCATCGAGAAGGACGGCGCCACCCATGCCGTACTGACCGACCCCTCCTCCATTGCCTGGGCCTTCGACATTCGTGGCGGCGACGTACCGCACACACCGCTGGCGCTCGGCTTTGCCGTGCTCGCCGCCGACGGCTCGCATCTGCTTTTCATGGACCAGCGCAAGTTTTCGCGCACCGTCGCGGCCTACCTGACGCAGCTCGCCGAATTGCACGAACCAGGTGAATTCGAATCGGCAATCGTCACCCGGGCCAAGGGCGGCGCAAAAATCGCCCTGGACCCGGTTCTAGCGGCGGACAAGCTCAGGATGCTGGTCGAGGATAATGGCGGCACCGTCATTGCCACGGCCGATCCGGCCCGCATTCCACGCGCGACAAAGAACAAAGCTGAGATCGCCGGCGCACGCGCCGCACATCGCCGCGACGGCGCCGCGGTCGCCAAGCTGCTGTGCTGGCTCGACCGCCAGAAGCCCGGCACGCTCGACGAAATCGCCGTCGTCACCAGGCTTGAGGAGACGCGCCGTCAGACCGGCGAAGAAACGCAAATGGCGCTGCGCGACGTATCGTTCGATACCATCTCCGGCGCTGGTCCTAACGGCGCCATCATGCACTACCGCGTCTCCCGCGCCACCAATCGCAAGCTGGGGGATGGCGAGCTGTTCCTGCTCGATTCCGGCGGGCAGTACCAGGACGGCACCACCGACATCACCCGCACGGTTCCGATTGGCGCGCCAACCGAGGAGATGCGCGAGCGCTTCACGCTGGTGCTGAAAGGCATGATCGGCATCTCCATGCTGCGCTTCCCCCAGGGCACGCGCGGCTCCGAAATCGATGCGGTGGCGCGCCTGGCGCTATGGAGACACGGCTGCGATTTCGCCCATGGCACCGGGCACGGTGTCGGCTCCTATCTTGCCGTGCATGAGGGCCCGCAGCGTATCGCCAAGACCGGTACCGAAAAGCTGCTGGCCGGCATGATCGTCTCCAACGAGCCCGGCTATTACAAGGAAGGGTCCTACGGCATCCGCATCGAGAACTTGATTCTGGTGACACCGGCCGAGGCAATCGAGGGCGGCGACATCGCCATGCACGGCTTCGAGACACTGACGCTGGCGCCGATCGATAAGCGGCTGGTCCGATCGGACCTTTTAACCCGCGACGAGTTGCATTGGCTTGACGAATACCATGCGCGCGTACTGGCCGAGATCGGACCGATGCTCGACGGCGAAACGCTGGCCTGGCTGGAAAAGGCAACCGCGCCGCTGCCGCACGACTTCAAGCAATAGCCGCGGCGGCAACGCCGGTTGACAGGCTTTGCTCCGCAAGCAGTCCCTGCAAAGCGGTGACGTTGGGAGAACCGGCTCCCTTGCGCCAGAACAACACTGTGACGGCATTGTCTTCGTCAGCGGGCACCCACCAGGAGAGAGCGGAGGCGATCCGGCTGAGCCTTTCGCGGGTCGGCGCGGCAATAGTCGCTGCGGTAAGGCGCATGTGTGCTCTCGCCGTCAAGGCAAAAGTCGATCAGCCGACGAGCTGCCGCGAGAGGATCAGCACGGCAGCACCCGCCAGGAACATCGCCATCAGGCCGCCGCGCAGTGAGACAAGGCCGGCGACGATCAGGGCTGCCCATTCCGCCGGCCCGGCGCTGAGCGCCGCCGGCGCCACCAGGGTGGTCAGCACCGCCGCTGGCACGGCGTTCAGCCCGGCCTCGACGCGCGGATGGATATGCTCGAAGCGGGAGATCACCAGATGACCGCCGATGCGGGTCAGATAGGTCGCGATGGAACCGGCGATGATGATCCACAAGGTCGTGCTCATCGCCGTGCCTCCACGCCGCTGTGGCGGGGCGGCAGGATGACGGCGAGCAGCACGCCCGCCAGCGCACCTATGGAGACATGCCAGGGCGAGCCGACCGTTTTGTATGCAATAATGGAGGCGGCAGCGCTGGCGACGACCACCGGCAGCCACAGCGGCCGCTTGCGGAAGCTCATGACCAGGCCGAGAAAATAGATCGGCAGCAGGAAATCGATGCCCAACGCATGGGTGTCGGGAATAAGCTTGCCGAACATCGCGCCGAGCGCGCTTTCGATGACCCAGAACACATAGACCGGCAGCCCAAGGCCCATATACCAGGTGAACCCGACGGTCTCGCCGGCCTCCGCCTTGCGCTCGGCCACCGCGAACTGCGGATCGGTCAATACAAAATAGCCTATCGCCTGCTGCACCAGCGGCCAATGCGCAATGCGCCGGCCGATGCCAGCCGAATAGAGCACGTGGCGAAAATTCACGGCGAAGATCGACAGCACGATCAGCCACGGCGCGACATGCTGGCCGAACAGCTCGATGCCGACCATCTGGCTGGCGCCGCCGAACACCGTTGCGCTCATCAGGAACGCTTCGAGCACGGAAAACCCGTTGTCGACTGCGAGCGCCCCGAACAGCAACGCAAACGGCGCCGACGCCACCACGACGGGCATGCTGAGCCGCACGCCGTCCCAGAAATCGCTTTTCGCACTGTTTTCGGAGATTGCTTCCGCCGACATCGACCGCTCCTCGGGAAGCGCCTATGTAGGGAGGGCGGCGCGGCTTGTCACACCAATTCGCTTGAGGCAAACGATCAGCGGAAATGACAGCTGAAGCGTCGCGGCAAGCACGCTTCCGTGCCTAGCGCGGCGAAGCCTTGCCTTCGATCGCCCTGCCCCAGTCGAGCAGCGGTTTTGCCCGCATGGCGAAGTCGACAAGGTCGTCGACCAATCCAGCTCCGTAGATATCCGCCGGCTCGATCGCGTGCCGGACGGCAAAATGCCGGTTGCGGATCGCGGCAGCGAGATCGGGCTCGGCGATATGCTCGAAGCCGCGGGGCGTGCGCTTCATGCAGCCGTCCGGGTCGAGCTCAAGGCCGTTCTTCTTCAGCGCCGCGACGAGGCTGCGGAATTCAGCGGGCCGCTTCGCGATCGCGTTGCGCAGCGCCAGCAACAGCTCCGGTCCGGGCTGCCACCAGGCGACGGCGGCAAAGCAGCGATCGAGCCCGATATGGACGTAAAACACGCCCTGTTCCATCTTGGTGCCGTCGGGCGAAAGGATCGCCGACAGATGCTGGTTGTAAGGCCGTTTGTCTTTGGCAAAACGCACGTCGCGATTAATCCGGAACAGCGATTTCTTGCGGTCGCCGCGCAGGCCGAGCCCCAATGCTGTGAAGCGCTCGGAGAGCGTCTCGACCAGATCGCCGAAGGGATCGCGCAGGTCGCGCTCGAAAAGATCGCGGTTTTCCAAAAACCACTCCCGGCTCTGATGAAAATCCAGCGCCTTGAGGAAGGGAATGGCCTTTTGCCCAAAACCATTGAACGCAGCAGCCATCACGCGCCCTTGCCGATCCGCTGCAACCAGGTGTCCTCGTCGATCACCTCGATGCCGAATTTGGTCGCGTCCTTCAGCTTGGAACCGGCGCCCGGGCCTGCCACCAGGAGATCGGTCTTCGCGGAAACCGAGCCGGCGACCTTCGCGCCGAGACGTTCGGCCATCGCCTTGGCCTCCGGGCGCGTCATCTTTTCCAGCGTGCCTGTAAACACGATTGTCTTGCCGGCGACCGCACTATCGGCTGAGACGTTCACAATGTACGGCTTCGGGTGGATCTGTGTGAGCAGCGCTTCAAGCACGGCGTCGTTGCGTTCATTGCCGAAGAAATCGCGAAGCGCGCCTATCACGGTATCGCCGATGCCATTGATCGAAGGAAAAACGGTGTGTGGATCGGCTGCTGCTGCTGTCTCCTTGCCAATGCGGATCAACTCCTCGATCGTCGAGAAGGTTCGGGCGAGCACAGCGGCCGTCGTTTCGCCGATATGGCGGATGCCCAGCGCAAAGATGAAGCGATCGAGTTCGGGTTCGCGGCGGGCGTCGATGGCAGCGAAGAGCTTGTCGAGGCCGTCATAGTTGCGTTCCTCGACGCTGCGTACATTCTTGCGCGTTTTGCCCGATGCGGCCTCGCGCTGCCTGGCCTGCTCCTCCCGTCGCTCCGCCAGCGCCTTGGTGACGGCGGGACGGCGGTCCCGGAGGGTGAAGATATCGGCGGCTGTCTTGACCAACCCGGCATTGAAGAACAGGTCTATGTTTTCAGCGCCCAGGCCTTCGATATCCATGGCGCCGCGCGACACAAAGTGGCGTAATCCTTCCACGGCCTGCGCGGGGCAGATCAGCTCGCCGGTGCACCGTCGGCGGGAATCCTCCTTGCCGGTCTTCTCGTTGATCTCGCGCGTTGCGGGTGAGCCGCAGATCGGACATTTGTGCGGGAATTCGTAGGGCACGGCATCAGTCGGCCGCTTGTCGGCGACGACGCTGACGATCTGCGGAATGACGTCCCCCGCCCGCTGGATGACCACCGTGTCGCCGATACGGATGTCGTTGCCGTCGCGGATCGGCTGGCCGTTGCTGTCCAGACCCTTGATGTAATCTTCGTTGTGAAGCGTGACATTTTCGACCACGACGCCGCCGACCGTGACGGGCGCAAGCCGGGCAACGGGCGCCAGCGTACCGGTACGGCCGACCTGAATGTCGATCCTGAGCACGGTCGTCATCGCCTGTTCGGCCGGAAATTTATGAGCGATCGCCCAGCGTGGTTCGCCGGTGACGAAGCCCCATCTGCGCTGCAACTCCAATTGGTCGACCTTGTAGACGACGCCGTCGATGTCGTAGCCGAGCGATGAGCGCTGGGCCTCGATAAGGTGATAATGCGCGATCAGTTCGTCGACCGACTTTGCCCGGACCATCAGCGGACTAACCTTGAACCCCCACTCCGCGAATTTTTGCACGGAATCGTATTGGGTCGGAGCTGGATCCTTTGAAGTATAGCCCCAGGCGTAGGCAAAGAATTTGAGGTTGCGGCTGGCGGTAACGGACGGGTCCTTCTGGCGCAGCGATCCGGCCGCCGTGTTACGCGGATTGACGTAATCCTGGCCGCCTATCGCCGCCGAACGCTGCTTCAGCGCCTCGAATTCCGCGTAGGTCATATAGACCTCACCGCGTATTTCGATGACCTCGGGCCAGTCCGATCCCTTCAAGGTCTTGGGAATATCGGCGATGGTCTTGAGATTGGCGGTGATGTCCTCGCCGACGACGCCGTCGCCGCGCGTTGCCCCCTGCACGAACACACCGCCTTCATACCGCAGGGAAGCCGATAGCCCATCGATCTTCGGCTCAGCCGTGAAGGCGATGTTCAGCTCCTTGTCGCGATCAAAGAATCGCCGGCCCCGTTCTATGAAGTCCGCGACGTCCTGGTCGGTATAGGCCTTGGCGAGGCTGAGCATCGGCACCGCGTGGCGCACCTTTGCAAAACCTTCCGCCGGCGGCGCGCCGACCCTGCGTGAGGGCGAATCCTCGCGCACAAGATGCGGGAACTGCTGCTCGATGGCGAGGTTGCGCCGGGTCAGCGCGTCATATTCCGCATCCGTGATTATAGGCGCGTCCTCGCCATGGTAGCGCCGGTCGTGCTCGGCGATCTCCTGCGCCAACCGCTTCAACTCGCTTGCCGCCTCGCTTTCGCTGAGCGAATCGATTGGTTTTTCGTCCATGCACTGCTCCCTCCACGGTGGCGCGACACAATAGAACAGGATTTTCTCATGAGGGAGAGACCAGACACAGAAAATCATTCCTGAACAGCAGGATGGCGCCATACCCTGACTCAGGTCACGAGCGCCGGAAACGAACTCGCCTGGAGCAATTCCAGGAAAAGTGTGAAACGGTTTTCCGTCCGGAACTGCGCAGAAACAAAGAGGTAGAGCGGTTCGGCGTTTCGGTGAAACGATGAACAGCTCTACGCTGCCGCGGTGTTCTCCCGCAGCAGCCGCTCGGCCGCCGCACGCGCCTCGTCGGTGATGGTGGCACCGGCGAGCATGCGTGCGATCTCTTCCTGCCGCGCCGCCCGGTCCATCTCGGCGATGCCGGTCGAGACCCGGTCGGCACCGCCCGATTTGGAGATCAGGAAATGCGTCGCCGCGCGCGCCGCCACTTGCGGTGCATGCGTGACCGAAAGCACCTGCACGCGTTTTGCCAGCCGCGCCAGCCGCTGGCCGATGGCGTCGGCAACCGCGCCGCCGACGCCGGTGTCAATTTCGTCGAAGACCAAGGTCGGCGCCGACCCGCGATCAGCCAGCGCGACTTTGAGCGCCAGCAGGAAACGCGAAAGCTCGCCGCCGGAAGCGACCTTCATCATAGGGCCGGGCCTGCTGCCGGGATTGGTCCGCACCCAGAACTCGACCTGGTCGATGCCTTCTTCCATGCGGCTCTCGGCATCGCTAGCGATCTCGACGATGAACTCGGCGCGTTCGAGCTTCAGCGCCGGCAGTTCGGCCATCACCGCCTTGCTCAGCCCGACAGCCGCCGCATGGCGAAGCGACGACAGCTGGGCCGCTGCAATGTCATAGGCCTGGCGCGCCGCCGCAGCCTGTTTCTCCAGCGCCTGCAGGCGCTCTTCGCCGGCGTCGAGATCGGCAAGGTCGGCAGCCATGGTGTCACGCAATTGCGCCAGGTCATCGACGGCGACGCTGTGCTTGCGCGAGGCGGCACGCAGCGAAAACAGCCGCTCCTCAGCCTTCTCCAGCCGCTGCGGATCATATTCGGTGGCGCGAAGTGCTGCTTCGACGCCCGACTGCGCCGCGTCGAGCGACAGCATCGCCTCGTCGAGCGACTTGACGACATCCTCGAGCAGCCCGGGCGCTTCGGTGACCTTGCGCTGCAGCCGCCTGAGCAGGCTGGCCAGTTGCGGCAAGGGCGAGGACGGACCCGAGAGCACATCCTGCGCATCATGGATTTCCGAGGCGATCTTTTCGGCACGCATCATCAAGGCGCGCAATTCGGCCAGCTCGGTCTCTTCGCCAGGTTGCGGATCGAGCCTGGTCAATTCGGCGACCGCTGCACGCAGATAATCGGCCTCACGGGCAGCTGCTTCGACTTTGGCCCGGTGCCGTGAAAATTCCTGCTCGCAGGTACGCCAATGCCGCCACGCCTCGCCGGTTGCCCGAGCAGCGCCGAGATGGCCGCCGAAACTGTCGAGCAACTCGCGATGGGCGCCGGGATCGACCAAAGCGCGCTCGTCATGCTGGCCGTGGATCTCGACCAGCGCACGGCCGATGTCGCGCATCAGCGTCACGCTGGACGGCTGGTCGTTGACGAACACGCGCGTGCGGCCGTCAGCCGTCTGGACGCGGCGCAGGATGATGTCGCCGTCGTCCTCGATGGCATTCTCGGCAAGCAACATGCGAGCCGCGTGGTTGCGCGGCACGTCGAACACGGCGATGATCTGGCCTTGTGCCGCGCCATGCCGCACCAGCGAAGCGTCGCCGCGGGCGCCAAGCGCCAGCGACAATGCGTCGAGCAGGATGGATTTTCCGGCGCCGGTTTCGCCTGTAAGGACCGAAAGGCCGGACGAGAAGTCGATGTCCAGCTTCTCGATCAGAACGATATCGCGGATCGACAGTCTGGAGAGCATGGTGACGCGCCGCTCAGGCGCCGGTGATCAGCTTCCCGGCCTTGGAGATCCACGATCCGGCATTCTCGCGCGGCTCGAGCCCACCACTCTGCAGGAGCTTGTAGGAGTCCTTGTACCACTGGCTGTCGGGATAGTTGGTGCCGAGCACGGCCGCAGCGGTCTGCGCTTCCGACGTCAGCCCCATCGCATAGTAGCTCTCGGTCAGACGCGCCAGCGCCTCCTCGACATGACGTGTGTTGGAATAGTTCTCCACGACGTTGCGGAACCGTTTGACGGCCGCGATGTATTCGCGGCGCTCGAGATAGTAGCGGCCGATCTGCATCTCCTTGCCGGCGAGCTGATCATTGGCGAAGCGGATCTTCTCCTTGGCATCATCAACATATTCGGAAGTCGGCCAGCGCGTTACCAGATCCTGCATCGTCTGCGCGGTAAGACGCGCTTCCTTCTGGTCCTGGGTGACGTCCTTGATCTGGCGGTAGTAGCTCAGCCCGATAATATACTGGGCATAGGCTGCATCGTCGGTCGACGGGTAGAGGGTCAGGTAGCGCTTGGCCGAACCGATCGCCTCATCGTAATTGCCCTGACGGTAGTCGGCAAAGGCACCCATCACCATCGATTTGCGGGCGAATTCGGAATATGGATGCTGGCGGTCGACGGCATCGAACTTGCGGCTTGCCTCCTGCAGTCGCCCGGCATTCAGATTGGCGAGACCCTGATTGTAGAGCACGTCGGCCGGCTCGGTCTGATCGACATAGGTCGACAGATCGACGTCCTTCTCGGACGACATGCAGGCCGACAGAAACAGCGATGGAACGACCACCGAAAGCGCCAGGAAAACAGCCCGCCGCGGCGCCTTCGATTGACCAACTCGCTTGAAAAACATGTTTGGATTCCGCCCTTTCGGCGTCATTTCAGTCGACGGCAGCAGCCATAAACCATAATTGCCTTGCCCGGCAACGCTATCCCCGGCCAATCGCACATTTTTGTGGCGCTTTGGCGCTACCTGGAAAGCTGTGTAATTTGGCAGGCCGGTGATGCATCCATGCAACACAGCTTGACCGCAACGGGAGCCGCAAGACCTTAAGAATCAGATCATCCAGGGCGCATAGAGGGGTGCGTTGACGGCGCTCATCTCCGCGGTACGCCCGCGCTCGCGGCGCGTCGTCTCAACGATCTCGAAAGCCGAACGGTCGGACAAGAGACGGCGCAGCGCAGCTGCGTTCAGCCTGTGGCCGCCACGATAGGAGCGGAAGCAGCCGATGAACCGGGCACCGGCGAGCGCCAGGTCGCCCATCGCATCCATCGTCTTGTGGCGCGCGAACTCGTTGGGATAGCGCAGGCCTCCCATATTGATCACGCGGTTGTCGTCGCCGATCACCAGGGAGTTTTCCAACGAGGAGCCGAGCGCATAGCCGGCCGCCCACAGCCGCTCGACGTCCTTCATGAAACCGAAAGTGCGGGCCCGCGCGACGTCACGCCGGAAAATTTCGGCGTTCATGTCGGATGCAAAAAGCTGGCGCCCGATCGCCGGGCTTTCGAAATCGATCTCGATCTCGAAGCGCGTGCCGTCATAGGGCCGGAACTCCGCCCAGCAGGCGCCGTTCTCGATGCGAACCGGCTTGACCACCCTGATGTAGCGACGCTTGACCGGCAGCGTTTCGACGCCTGCCTGGTCAATGGCCTCGATGAACATCACTGCGCTGCCGTCGAGGATAGGCACCTCATGGCCGTCGATTTCGATGACGAGATTGTCGATTCCAAGCCCGAAAAGCGTCGCCATCAGATGCTCGACCGTGGCAATGTGCTCGCCTTGCGGATCGCCAAGCATGGTGCAGAGATCGGTGGCGCCGACCTCGGAGACGAGCGCGCGAAATTCGTGGCTTCCGCTTGCATTCGAGAGCTGGAAGACGACACCCGTATCGGCATCCGCCGGCAGGAAATGGACGGTGACCGGATTGCCACTGTGAACGCCGATGCCAGTCAGCGTCGCGCGCGATTTAAGTGTCGTCTGATAGTCGTGCAAAACAATCCCCATAGCCCATGCTGCCTAGGTCCGCTTCTGCCCTGAGGGCGCGGCTCTTGATTGATCGGCAGGCAGGGCCACTTCCCCGAGACTCCCAGCAAACCGACTTTGGTCGGTGGCGAAGATAATGGTCCCGCGGGGAGACTCCAAATCACGGTTTCTTACTCTTTGTAACTGCGGTCCAGCGCGGGATTGCCCCATAAGTCCTTGTTTTACAATCACTTTAAGGTTAACAGGCGAACAGTTTCCTGCTCGCCTGTTAATAACTGTTACGAACCGTTAACAGATCAATTGGCCTGTCGGCGCAGGAAGGCGGGAATCTCCAACTGATCGTCTTCCTGGACAGCCCGGCTCTGCGGCGTCAGTCGGCCCTGCTCGTCCAGCTGGCCGCGGCGCGGCGCGTAAAGCTGCGGATCCTGGCTGGCAAGGCGGCGCACTTCCGCCGGCGCCTGGCGCAGTTTCGGTTCGCGCGGCTGCGCCGGCTGCAGCCTTGCAGGCTCCTCTTCGCGGCGGGTCAAGCCGTTGGTCAGGCGCTTGAGCAAGCCCATCGGGCCGCTGTTTTCGTGGTCGGCCGGGCGCGCCTTGGCTTCCACTTCGGCCTTCACCTGCGGCGGGAAATCCTCGACCCGCGGCATGCGCTGGGGTGCTGCGGCAACCGGCTGCGGCATTTCACGATGCGGAGCAGGCTGCATCGCTTGCTGAACCGCTGGCTGCATCATCGGCTGCGGCTGAGCCGGAGGCGCCTGGAAGATCTTGCTCTGCGGACGGAAGTCTTCCGCATGGGCGACCGGTGCCGGGCGGGCCTGCGCCATCGCTGCCGCATTCGCTTCGGCGAGCTGAATGGCCTCGGCGACCGGGTCGGCAGCACGTGGTTCATAGATTGGTTGCTGGACAGGCGCCGGGCGCATTTCCGTGACCTGGGCCGCCGGGCGGCTGACCGGCTTCGGCGGAGCCGCGCGGATGGCGATCGGCGCGGCAGCGATTTCGGCCGCCGATTTGTCGATGCCGGTGGCGACCACCGACACGCGGATGACGCCTTCGAGTTCCTCGTCGAAGGTGGCGCCCAGAATGATGTTGGCGTCCTGGTCGACCTCTTCGCGAATGCGGGTTGCAGCCTCATCGACTTCGAACAGGGTCAGGTCACGGCCGCCGGTGATCGAGATCAGCAGGCCCTTGGCGCCCTTCATCGAGGTCTCGTCGAGCAGCGGGTTGGCGATGGCGGCTTCCGCCGCGGCCATTGCGCGGCCCTCGCCCGAAGCCTCGCCGGTTCCCATCATCGCCTTGCCCATTTCGCGCATGACCGAGCGGACGTCGGCGAAGTCGAGATTGATCAGGCCTTCCTTGACCATCAGGTCGGTAATGCAGGCAACGCCCGAATAGAGCACCTGGTCGGCCATCGCGAAGGCATCGGCGAAGGTGGTCTTGTCATTGGCCAGCCGGAACAGGTTCTGGTTGGGAATGACGATCAGGGTATCGACGCATTTCTGCAGTTCCTCGATACCCATGTCGGCCGTCTTCATGCGGCGCTGGCCTTCGAAGTGGAACGGCTTGGTGACGACGCCGACGGTGAGGATACCCTTTTCGCGGGCAGCGCGGGCAACGACGGGAGCCGCCCCGGTGCCGGTGCCGCCGCCCATGCCGGCAGTGACGAAGCACATATGCGTGTTGGAGAGATGATCGATGATCTCGTCGATGCATTCCTCCGCCGCCGCGCGCCCGACTTCAGGCTGCGATCCGGCGCCGAGACCTTCGGTGACATGCGCGCCGAGCTGGATCAGCCGCTCGGCCTTCGACATCGTCAGTGCCTGCGCGTCGGTGTTGGCCACCACGAACTCGACGCCGCGCAAGCCGGCGGTGATCATGTTGTTGACGGCATTGCCGCCGCCGCCGCCGACACCGAACACGGTGATGCGCGGCTTGAGCTCGGTGATGTCCGGCTTCTGCAGATTGATGGTCATTGTCTCCGTCCTTTGCCTTTCCCGCCGCTTCGCCGCCGCGGCCGCCTATGGGGCTGTCCCCGTCAAAATTAAAAACTGTCTCTCAACCACTGACTCATTCGATGCAGTTTTCCGCCTGTTCCGGTCATCCGAAGACCGGAAATTCCCTTCGCCGGCCGGCTCTCGAAGCTCGCCATCTGTGGATAGATCAGAAGTCCGACCGGGGTCGAGAAAGCCGGCCCCTTGGCCGCCTCGGGCAAGCCTGCCACGCCAAGCGGGCGTCCGATGCGCACATTGCGGCCGAGAATGCGGCGTGCTGCTTCTGGCAGGCCGGCAAGCTGGCTGGCACCGCCGGTCAGCACCACACGCTTGCCGACGGCGTTGCCGTAGCCGGATTTGTTCAGCCGGTCGCGCAACAATTCCAGCGTCTCGTCGATGCGGGCGCGGATGATGCGCGTCATCACCGAGCGCGGTATCTGCAACGGCACCTCGCCGTCCTCGCCGATCGGATGGATGGAAACCAGGTCGCGGTCGTCGGCACTGCCAGGCAGCGCCGAGCCATGCATCACTTTCAGCCTTTCGGCGGCATCGAGCGAGGTCGACAGGCCCTTGGCCATATCCAGCGTGACGTGGTTGCCGCCGATCGCGATGGCATCGCCATGGACGAACTTGCCTTCCGAAAACACCGAGATCGTCGTCGTGCCGCCGCCCATGTCGATGCAGGCCGCGCCCATTTCGAGCTCGTCGTCGACGAGCGCAGCAAGCCCACTGGCATAGGGCGTCGCCACCATGCGTTCAACCGACAGATGCGAGCGGTTGATGCAGAGCTCCAGATTGCGCAAGGGCGCTGCGTCGCCTGTCAGCACGTGCATGTCGACGCCAAGCTGGTCGCCAACCATGCCGCGCGGATCGCGCACACCGCGCTCGGCATCCAGCGAAAAGGCTACGGGAAGCGAATGGATCACCTCGCGCTCGGCCCGCAACGCCTGCTTGGCGCCGGCGGCAAGCACGCGCTTGATGTCGGCCTCGTCGGCCTCATGGCCGCCGAGATTGATGGTGGCCGAAAAAGCCTCGCTCTTCAGCCGGCCGGCAGTCATGTTGACGATCAGCGAATCGACCGTCAGTCCCGCCATGCGTTCGGCGGCGTCGACGGCAAGACGGATGGCGTGCTCGGCACGGTCGAGATCGATGACGACGCCGGATTTCACGCCTTGCGATTTCTGGTGGCCGATGCCGATCACCTGGACGCGATGCGAGCGTCCGCGCAGCAGCTTGCCATCCTCGCGCGGCTTGAGTTTGGCCACCACGCAGCAGACCTTGCTGGAGCCGACATCCAGCACCGTCAGGATGCCGGACCGGCGCGACGAGGCATCGCTATTGCCGCCAAGCCAGCTCATATCTTCGTCTCCGGCTTGCGCTTCAGCATCTTGGGCTTTTCGTCGAGCGCGGCTTGGCGCTGTGTCGCCGCTTCCAGCGTCAACTGGACGACCAGACGATCGGAAAGGCGCATGTCGACGGCGGCGATGTCGCGCGTCAAAAGCCCGTTCTCGTGATCCATCCTGACCAGGTCGGCAATCGCCTGATCCTCACCGTCTTCGGGAAGCTTGATCGTGATGCCGTTTTCAAGCTTGAGATCCCAGCGCCGTTCGCCGATGCGGATATAGCCCTTGATCCGCGCGGCGAGCTCCGGATAATTCTTGATCTTGGCCAGGAAATCCGGCGCCTTGGCCGGTGCGCCGGTGCCGATGATCAGCGGTAGCAATATCTGCTTGCCGCCGGAGAACGGCGCAATGACGGTGCCGGATTTCTCGATGACCGAAAGCGCGCTGCCTTGCTGCCACAACGCGAACGGCTCGCGCTCCTCGACGCGCACTTCCAGCGTATGCGGGTAGACCTTGCGCACTGCCGCGGCTTCGACCCAGGGTAGCGTGGTGATGCGTTCGCGCGCGGCTTCGGCATCGAAGCCGATCAGCGAGGTCCAGCCGTCGAGTTCCAGCCTGTCGAGAATATCGATCTCGGACGTTTCGCGGTTGCCGACGACCTTGACCTGGTCGACCGCAAAGCCGGTGCGGGCGGTGACACTCTGGACGATGGCGTCGGAATATCCGCCGAGATAGGCGCCATAGGCACTGCTCGAAACAAGCAGTGCCGCCGACAGCATGGCAGCGCAATAGGGCGGCGCTTCGAAGTCGCCTTCGCCGAGGCGCGCCAGCACGCGCACCGGCCGGCGGAGCAGGCGCGGCAGCACGAAATGGTCGAACGACAACGGCATGCCGAACAGCGCCGGCCCGGCCGCGCCCTTCCCCTTGCCCTGTCCCCATTTCAACGCAGACACGAAGCGTCCTCCACCATCCAACTCAACAAATCGCCGAACGAGTGTCCCGCTTGCGCGGCGATTTCCGGCACCAAAGACGTCGGCGTCATGCCCGGCTGGGTGTTGACCTCGAGCCAGACAATTTCGCCGTTTTCGGAGTGACGATCGTCATAACGGAAGTCCGACCGGGAAACGCCCCGACAGCCGATAGCTTGGTGAGCCTTGAGCGTCAGTGTCTGTATTTTTTGGTAAATATTCGGTGAAAGTTTTGCCGGGCATTCGTGTTTTGATCCTCCCGCGACGTATTTTGAATCATAGTCGTAGAAGGAATGGCCGGTCGGGATGATCTCGCAGACCCCGAGCGCCACATCGCCCATCACCGCGCAGGTCAATTCCCGCCCATGCACATAACGCTCGACCATCACCGTATCGCCATATCTCCACTCGGACGAGCCGATGATCTGCGGCGGATGCGACTGGCCTTCATGGACGATGACGACACCGAAGCTCGACCCTTCGTTGACCGGCTTGACGACATAGGGCGGCTTCATCGGGTGCTTGTTCTGGATGGCGAAGCGATTGGCCACCTTCGATTCCGCCACCGGAATGCCTCCCGACTTGGCGACCTTCTTGGCTTGTTCCTTGTTCATCGCGAGCGCCGAGGCAAGCACGCCGGAATGGGTGTACGGAATGGCGAGGTACTCGAGGATACCCTGGATGGTGCCGTCCTCGCCGAAGGGGCCGTGCAGCGCATTGAAGACGACGTCAGGCTTGAGCGCGCTGAGCACCGAGCCGATATCGCGCGAGACGTCGACGCGGGTGACCTGGTAGCCCTCTCCCTCGAGCGCATCGGCGCAGGCCTTACCCGACGACAGGGACACGGGCCGCTCGGACGAGAATCCCCCCAGAAGGACGGCCACATGCTTGCTTGTCATTCCCCGTCATTTCCTCTCACAGCAGGCCTGCACCATCGTGCATGCCCCGAAAAGCATCGCGCGCGCTCAAATGCGCCCGAGCAACTTCGCTCCCGTGTTTCCGCAACATTGAGTCCGAGTCTCCCGGCAGGTTGCCCCCCCAGACGGAAACGCGAGTAACGCGTCGAAACGACTCAAATCAGGAAACGCTTCAGGGCAGAGAATCAGAGAGTTGATTCGCTGGCAAGTGCTTACGATTCCGATGGATTCACTTTCCGCAAAAACGGCAGCAAAATGTGAATTCATGAGTCCAAAAGGCAACGGCGGTCAGCTTGCCTAAAGCAACTGTCCGAGAAATTCCTGGACGGCATGGCCCGGCCGAAAATTACCGATGCGCTTGATCTCCCACTGCAGCCGGATGCCCGATCTTTCAAGCACGCGCGCACGCACCGTCTCAGCGAGATATTCAAGCTCGTAGCCTGTGGCGGTTCCGGTATTGATCATGAAGTTGCAATGCATCGGCGACATCTGCGCCCCGCCGACCATCAGGCCGCGGCAGCCGGCCTTGTCGATCTCCTTCCAGGCCGAGGTGCCATCAGGATTCTTGAAGGTAGAGCCACCGGTCTTTTCGCGGATCGGCTGCACGGTCTCGCGATGGTTCTGGACAGCATCCATCGCGGCCTTGATCGCCGCCTTGTCCTCAGGAATGCCTTCGAGCAGCGCCGACGTGAAGATCAGCCCGGACGGCGCCGCTGAATGGCGATAGGCATAGCCCATATCGGCATTGCTCAGCGTATGAACATTGCCCTTGCGGTCGAGTGCCCGCACCTCGACCACGCGCTCGCGCGTCTCGACGCCATTGGCGCCGGCGTTCATCCTCAGCGCTCCGCCAATGGCGCCGGGAATGCCGTGGTAGAAATGAAAGCCACCGATGCCGGCCTCGTAGGCAACGGCCGCAAGGCGCTTGTCGGGTGTCGCGGCACCCGCCTTGATCGTGGTCGGCGCAATCACTTCGGTCTCGCCAAAGCCTTTGGCCGAAAGCCGGATGACAAAGCCCGCAATGCCGCCGTCACGGACAAGCAAGTTCGAGCCGACGCCGACGATGGTCAGCGGAATTTCCTCCGGCACCGCCTTCAGGAACGTGGCAAGATCGTCCTCGTCGGCCGGCTGGAACAATGCGTCCGCCAGCCCGCCGGCTCGAAACCAGGTGATCTTGTCCATCTCGGCATTGGGCGTGATGCGGCCGCGCAGTCCGGCAAGCCGGTCGCCAAGCTTCTCGATCAACGCCTGGCCGCGCATCATGAGATGGTCCCGCCGAGTTCCTTGGGCAGCGCATAGGCCCATTGGGTGATGTTGCCGGCGCCGAGGAAGACGACGAAATCGCCCGGCTTCGCCACCTCGCGCACGATCGGCGCAATCGCCGCCGGACCTTCGATGTAGCGTGCGTCGCGATGGCCGCCGGAGCGGATGCGCGACACCAGTGCGTCGGACGTGACGCCGTCGATCGGTTCCTCGCCGGCTGCATAGACGGGCGCCACCATTACCGTATCGGCGTCGTTGAAGCAGACGGAAAACTCGTCGAACAGATCGCGCAGCCGGGTGAAGCGATGCGGTTGGGTAACGGCGATGATGCGACCCTTGGTGGCGCTGCGCGCAGCCTTCAGTACCGCCGTGATCTCGACCGGATGATGACCGTAATCGTCGAACACATCGACACCGTTCCACGAACCGGTATGGGTGAAGCGCCGCTTGACGCCGGCGAAAGACGACAGGCCCTTCTTGATTGCCTCAGCCGAAAGGCCGAGCTCATGCGCGACGGCAATCGCCGCCGTCGCATTGGAGACATTGTGGCGCCCGGGCATGGGCAGCCGCAGGCCTGATATCGTTATCTGGCCGTGCGTCTTGCGGTCGCGGATCACCACGTCGAATTCCGAGGTCGGGCCGTCCATGCGGTGATTGGTGAAGCGCACGTCGGCCTGCGCATTTTCGCCATAGGTGATGACGCGCCGGTCCTCGATGCGGGCGACCAGCGCCTGCACCTCGGGATGGTCGGTGCACATCACACCAAAGCCGTAGAACGGCACATTCTCGACGAACTGACGAAACGCTTCGCGCACTTTGTCGAAGGAGCCGTAATGGTCGAGGTGCTCGGGGTCGATATTGGTGACGACGGCAATCTCGGCCGGCAGCTTGAGGAAGGTACCGTCGCTCTCGTCGGCCTCGACCACCATCCATTCGCCGTCTCCCATGCGGGCATTGGTGCCATAGGCATTGATGATGCCGCCATTGATTACCGTCGGGTCGAGCCCGCCGGCTTCGAGTAGCGTCGCCACCATCGAAGTCGTCGTCGTCTTGCCATGCGTGCCGCCGATCGCCACCGCTTGGCGGAAACGCATCAGCTCTGCCAGCATCTCCGCGCGGCGGACAATGGGAAGCAATTTTTCCCGCGCGGCCTTCAGTTCCGGATTGGATTTCTTGATTGCGGTGGAGACGACGACCACTTCGGCCTCGCCTAGGTTCTCGGCCTGATGGCCGACGAAGCATTCGATGCCCTTGTCGCGCAGCCGCTGCACATTGGCGCTTTCGGCCTGGTCGGACCCTTGTACCTTGTAGCCGAGATTGTGCAGCACCTCGGCGATGCCGCTCATGCCGATGCCGCCAATGCCGATGAAATGCACGAGGCCGATCGTCTGCGGCATCTTCATGCGTGCGTCTCCTTCCTGAATTCCGAAACGGTTTTCCTGGACGCAATAGCCTCTGTCAGATCGGCGAGCAACCGCGCGGCATCCGGTTTTCCGGACGATTTCGCCGCCGCGGCCATTGTCGCCGCCTTGCCTGGATCATCCATCAGCCCACCGACAAGCACGGCGATCCGCTCCGCCGAAAGCGTGGATTGCGGATGCACCTCGGCGCCGCCCGCTGCCGCAAGGGCCGCCGCATTCGCCGCCTGGTCGTGGTCGAGCGCGTGCGGATAAGGCACCAGCAGCGCCGGCCGGCCGATCACCGCGATTTCCGATACGGTCGATGCGCCGGAGCGCGACATCACCAGATGCGCCGCCGCCAGCCGCGCCGCCATGTCGGTGAAGAAGGGCGACACCTCGGCCTCGATGTCAAGCGTGGCATAGGCCGCTTTCACCCGCGGCACATCGTCGGCGCGCGCCTGCTGGGTGATCGCCAGCCGCCTGCGCTGTGCATCGGAAAGCCGGGCGATCGCCGCCGGCACCGCATCGGAAAAGAACTGCGCGCCCTGGCTGCCGCCAAACACCAGAAATCGGAACGGCTCTTCACCGGCCGATGCGGCATAAGGCGTCTTCGCCGCTTCCAGCACTTGCGGCCTGACCGGATTGCCGGTGGTCACCGTCTTGACGCCTGTAGCACTTGTGTCTTCCGGTAGGAAACCACCGGCAATAGCGTCGACGCGGCCGGCGAGCGCCCGGTTGGCACGGCCCATCACCGCGTTCTGCTCGTGGATCAGCGTCGGCACCTTGCGCCGGGTCGCGGCATAGAGCGGCGGCAGCGTCGGATAGCCGCCGAAGCCGACTACGATGGCGGGCTTGACGCTGGCGATGACGGCCGATGCCTGCCGCACCCCGCGCCAGATTTTCCAAAATGCGGCGAGCACGGCAAAAGGATTTTTCGACCCCATCGTCGCCGACTGGATCGGATGGATGGCGGCCGCCGGGAACTGCCCGGCAAAGCGCTCGGCGCGTTCGTCCGTCGCCAGGTGCACCGCCCAGCCGCGCCCGGTCAGTTCGTGCGCCAGTGCCTCGGCCGGGAACAGATGTCCGCCCGTTCCGCCCGCCGCCAGAAGGATGACCCCCTTGGCCATCTCACTCCGCCGGCATCGCACGCGGCGACGGCATGAAGCCCAGCTGCTTGCGCTTTTCCGGGCGCTTGCGCGTCAGCGCCAGCACCATGCCCATCGAGATGGCGATCGCGATCTGCGAGGAACCGCCGTAGGAAATGAACGGCAGCGTCATGCCCTTGGCGGGCATCAGCTGCAGATTGACGGCCATGTTGATGACCGACTGCAGGCCGAAGACCGTGACCAAGCCGCCAACCGCATAGCGTGTGAAATCGTCCTGCTCCTTGAGTGCCGTGTTGAGGCCGCGCAGCACGATGAACCCGAAGATGGACATGATGAAGAAGCACATGATCAGCCCGAATTCCTCGCCGGCGACCGAGAAGACGAAGTCGGCATGGCTGTCGGGGATGACCCGTTTGACGGTGCCCTCGCCCGGCCCGACGCCGAACCAGCCGCCATTGATCAGCGCCTCGCGGCCCATGTCGACCTGGAACGTGTCGCCCTCGCCGGTCATGAAGCGGTCGATACGGCCGGCAACGTGCGGGAACACTGCATAGGCGGCGAACACGCCGCCGACGCCTGCAGCACCCAGCGCGACGATCCACAGCCACGGCAATCCGGCCATGAAGAACATCACCCCCCAGGTGCCGAGCACCAGCATGGTCTGCCCAAGGTCAGGCTGCGCCACCAGCAGCGAGATGACCAGTGCAAGCAGCAACATGGCGAACAAATTGCCCGGAATGTCGGGCTGGCGCTTGTGCTCGGCGAACAGCCAGGCGCAGATGATGACGAAGGCCGGTTTCAGGAACTCGGACGGCTGGATCGACAGGCCGGCTAGCGACACCCAGCGCCGCGCGCCCTTCACCTCGACGCCGATATAGAGCACCGCCACCATCAGAAACAGCATGATGCACAACATGACCAGCGCCATGCGCCGGATCTGCCTGGATTCAAGGAACGAGACGGCCAGCATTACCCCAAGCGCCGGAATGGTGAAGATAATCTGGCGTGTCGCGAAGTGGAAACTGTCGAGCCCGATGCGCTCGGCCACCGCCGGGCTTGCGGCGAAGGACAAAACGATGCCGAGCCCCATCAGCGACAGGAACGCCGCCAGGAACCAGCGATCGATCGTCCACCACCAGGTCGCCACAGGGCTTTTGTCGAGACGGCTTTGCATTATCGTGTCCCTCCGATGGGCTTCACGCCATCAATGGCGGTTGCGGCTTGCCTGAACGCCTCGCCGCGGACTTCGAAATTCTTGAACTGGTCGAAACTGGCGCAGGCCGGCGACAGCAGCACCACTGCCTCGCCGCTACTATCCCTGGCCGCATCGCGGGCGGCGTGTTCGACTGCCGCCGCCAACGTGCCTGATATCTCGTAGCGCACCGCTTCGCCCAGCGTCGCCGAAAAGGCCGGTGCGGCTTCGCCGATCAGATAGGCCTTGGCGATGCGCGGGAAGAAGCCGCGTAACGGCTCGATGCCGCCCTCTTTCGGCAGGCCGCCGGCAATCCAGTAGATACGCGCAAAGCTCGACAGCGCCGGTGCAGCGGCATCGGCATTGGTCGCCTTGGAATCGTTGACGAACAGCACATGCCCTTTGCGGCCGACTTGCTCCATGCGGTGCGCCAGCCCAGGGAAACTCTCCAGTCCGGATTGGATCTCGCCGAGCTCGAGCCCGACCTTGAGGCAGGCGGCGGCGGCGGCCAGCGCGTTCTGCGCATTGTGCTGGCCGCGCAACGAGCCGATGTCTTCGAGGAAGGCGACACGGCTGTAGCGGCCGTGCACGGCTTCCATTAAGTTGGTACCGTCAGCGAAATAACCGTCGGTCAGCGGCAGGCGCTTGGAGACGCGGATGACCTGCCGGCCGGCCCGCTCCAGCCGATCGGCGATCTGGGCGCACCAGGAATCGTCGACACCGATGATTGCCGTCTCGCTGCCGGCCACCAGCCGCTCCTTGATCGAGGCGTAGTGTTGCATCGTGCCATGGCGGTCGAGATGGTCCGGCGTCAGGTTGAGCAGCACACCGGCCGTCGGATTGATCGAAGGGGCAAGATCGATCTGGTAGGAAGAGCACTCAACCACATAGTGCCGTTCAGGCTGCGGCGGATCGAGCGTCATCACCGCGCGGCCGATATTGCCGCCCATCTGCGTGTCGCGCCCAGCCGATTTTAGGATGTGCGCCGTCAGTGCCGTGGTCGTCGACTTGCCGTTGGTGCCGGTAATGGCAATGAAAGGTGCTGCCGGTGCCAGCAGCATCCGCTCGCGGCAGAAAAGCTCGATGTCGCCGATGATCTCCACGCCTGAGCCCCGCGCCAGCTCGACGGTCCAGTGCGGCTTGGGATGCGTCAGCGGCACGCCGGGCGACAGCACGAAGGCGGAAAACCTCGCCCAGTCCGCACCGCGCAGGTCCGCTGTCGTGATGCCGACCGCGCCGGCCTTGGCGACGCTATCGGGATTGTCGTCCCAGGCCAGCACATCCGCGCCGCCCTCGATCAGCGCGCGCGCCGTGGCAATCCCCGAGCCACCGAGCCCGAAGAGCGAAACGCGCTTGCCTGAAAAGGATGCGGCGGGGATCAAGCGGCCTCCTATCTGAGCTTCAGGGTCGACAGGCCGACCAGCGCCAGGATGACGGCGATGATCCAGAAGCGGATCACCACCTGGCTTTCGGTCCAGCCGAGCTTTTCGAAATGATGGTGGATCGGCGCCATCAGGAAGACGCGCTTGCCGGTCATCTTGAAGTAGCCGACCTGGATGATGACCGAGAATATCTCGACGACGAACAGGCCGCCGACGATGACCAGCACGATCTCGTGCTTGGTCGCCACCGCGACCGTGCCGATCAGCCCACCCAGCGCCAGCGAGCCGGTGTCGCCCATGAAGATCGCCGCCGGCGGCGCATTGAACCAGAGGAAGCCGAGACCGGCGCCGATCACCGCTCCAAGGACCACCGCAAGTTCGCCGGTGCCGGGCACGAAATGGATCTGCAGATATTCGGCGAACACCGCGTTGCCAGAGAGATAGGCGATGACGCCGAAGGATGCGGCCGCGATCATGATCGGCACGATCGCCAGCCCGTCGAGACCGTCGGTCAGGTTCACCGCATTGCCGGCGCCGACGATGACGAAGCACGAGAACGGGATGAAGAACCAGCCGAGATTGACGAGAAACTCCTTGGCGAAAGGGAATGTCAACGATGACGAGAACGGCGCCTGGCCGTTATGCATGATCACCCAGGCGGCGATGCCGGCGATGACGAATTCGAGCCCCAGCCGCGCCTTGCCGGAAAAGCCGAGATGCGATTGCTTGGTTACTTTGAGATAATCGTCGTAAAAGCCGATCGAGCCGAATCCCAGCGTCACCAGCAGGACCACCCAGACGTAGATGCTCGACAGGTTCGCCCACAGCAGCGACGAACCGACGATGCCGGACAGGATCATCAGTCCGCCCATTGTCGGCGTACCCGCCTTTTTGAAATGCGTCTGCGGCCCGTCGGCCCGGATCGGCTGGCCCTTGCCTTGCCGCAGCCGCAGCGAATTGATGATGGTCGGTCCGAAGATGAACACGATCAGCGCCGCTGTGATCAGCGCTCCGCCGGTGCGGAAGGTTATGTAGCGGAAGACGTTGAAGACCGAGATCTTGTCCGCAAATTCGACGAGCAGTGTTAGCATGCGCTTGCGTCCCCCGGACCGATCCTAGGTCTGTCTGCTGGTTGTGGCTTCCGCCGGAAACTTGCCGAGCAACGCCTCGACCAGCTTTGAAAAGCCTATGCCCTTCGACGATTTGATCATGACCACGTCGCCGGGCTTCAATTCCGATAGAAGAACCGGTTTCAGATCTTCCGCACCGGCGCGGTACTCAGTCCTGATCTCGCCGGGCAAAACGTCGGCCAGCGCCCGCATTTCCGGGCCGCCGAGAAAGACCGTGCGCGTGTCGGTGCCGACGATCAGACCGGCAAGCGCGGCATGCAATTTCGCCGAATGGCTGCCGAGCTCGAGCATATCGCCGAGCACGGCAATGCGCCTGCCATCGCCCGACACCGGCGTCGTGTTGAGCAGCGCCATTGCAGCGCTCATCGACGCGGGATTGGCGTTGTAGCTCTCGTCGATCAGCGTGATCGGCCCGTTGGGGTGACGCAACACATAGCGCTTGCCGCGTCCGCGTTCGGGCGAAAGATCGGCCAGCGCCTGCGCAACCCTGTTAACGTCGGCGCCGACCAGATGCGCGGCACCAAGCACCGCGAGCACGTTCTGCACCATATGGCGGCCCGGCGCGCCGATCCTGGCGACAATCTCGTGCCCGCCAATCTTGGCGGTGATGACCGAGTGATCGGCATTGAGCTCGCATTTGATCAGTTTGAAGGTCGCCCGGGCATTCTCGCCGAACCCGTAGACATGCTCGACGCCGGCCTCTTTGGCCATCTTCTCCAGCAGCTTCCAGCGCGCATCGTCGCGGTTGAGAAGGGCGGCGCCACCGGGTTCCAGTCCCTCGAAAACCTCTGCCTTGGCCTTGGCGATCTCGTCCAGGTTGCGGAAGAAGCCGAGGTGAGCGGCCGCTATCAACGTGACGATGGCGACATGCGGCCGGACCATCTTGACCAGCGGCCGGATCTCGTCGGGATGGTTCATGCCGATCTCGAAGACGGCATAGTCGCAATCCTGCGGCATGCGCGCCAGCGTCAGCGGCACGCCCCAGTGATTGTTGAACGACTGGGCCGATGCATGCACCGTACCGACCGCGGAGAGAGCGTGGCGTAGCGCTTCCTTGGTGGTGGTCTTGCCCGCCGATCCGGTCACGGCAATGACCCTGGCCTTTGAGCGTGCGCGCGCCGCAACGCCGAGCTTTTCCAGAGCGACAAGCACGTCCTCCACGACGATCATCGGTGCAGTCAGCCGCCCCAGCGACGGCAGCTTGCCCTCGGCGACGACCAGCACGCCGGCGCCCGCCTTGATGGCGGCGGTCACGAAATCATGGCCGTCCATGGCCTCGCCCTTGATGGCGAAGAAAGCGTCTCCCGGCTGCAGGCTGCGGCTGTCGATGGAAATGCCGGCGATGGCTTCAGGCATCGGACCGAGCGGCCGGCCATCCATGGCGGCAACCAGCGCCTCGGAGGTCCACAGATAGCTCACGCCGCTTGCTCCCGCAGCGCCGAGCGAACTTCCTCATGATCGGAAAAATGCAGCGTCTCGGTGCCGATGGTCTGGCCTTCCTCATGGCCCTTGCCGGCCACGATCAGCGTGTCGCCAGCGTGAAGCATCCCGACCGCCTCGTGGATGGCCTTGCGCCGGTCGCCGATCTCGATGGCGCCAGGTGCGGCTTCCAGGATCGCGGCGCGGATCGTCTCGGGTACTTCCGAGCGGGGATTGTCGTCGGTGACGATGACCACGTCGGCCAATCTTGTGGCGATCTCGCCCATGATCGGCCGCTTGCCTCGGTCCCGGTCGCCGCCGCAACCGAATACGACGATGACGCGGCCGGTGGTAAAGGGGCGCACCGAAGCCAGCACGTTTTCCAGCGCATCCGGCTTGTGCGCGTAGTCGACATAGACCGGCGCGCCGTTGGCGGCCGTCCCGACAAGGTCGAGCCGTCCCGGCGCGCCCTTCAATTTCTCCAGCGCCATCAACGCCTTGGCAACAGATGTACCAGTCGAAATGGCGAGGCCGGCCGACACCAGCGCATTTGCAATCTGGAAGTCGCCGGCCAGCGGCAAGTCGACTTCATGGAGAACGCCGTCCGCTTCGACCTCGGCGCGCTGGCGGTGGCGCTCGTGCTCGACCCGCTTCAGCCGCAGGAAATCGCCGTGGCGGCCGACCGTCAGCACATTCAGTCCCGCTGCCCGCGCCGCCTTGATCGTCGGCTCCGACCACGGGTCGTCGGCAAAGATGACCGCCGGCGCGCCCTTCGGCAGCAACGCGTCGAACAGACGCAACTTGGCGCAATGATAGTCCTCGACCGTCGGATGATAGTCCATATGGTCGCGGCCGAGATTGGTGAAGCCGCCGGCCGCAAGCTTGACGCCGTCGAGCCGGCGCTGGTCGAGGCCATGGCTGGACGCTTCCATCGAGGCGTGGGTGACGCCGGCCTCCGCCAGCTCCTTGAGCAGCCTGTGCAGTGCCACCGGATCCGGCGTGGTCAGCGAGCCATATTCGTTGCGGCCCGGCGCCACCACGCCGGTCGTGCCGATCGAGGCGGCGGCAAAACCCGCCTGCTCCCATATCTGCCGGGTGAATGCGGCGACCGAGGTCTTGCCGCTGGTTCCGGTCACCGCGACCATGGTTTGCGGTTGCATGCCGAAAAAACGTGCAGCACTCAGCGCCAGTGCAAGGCGCGGATCGTCTACGACAAGAACCGGGACTGGCAGCCCGGCGACCGCACTGCCTTTGCCGACCACGATCGCTGCAGCGCCGCGGCTTGCGGCATCGGCTGCGTAGGCTGCGCCATCCGCCTTGGAGCCGCTGAGCGCGAAAAAGACGACGCCCCGTGTTACCTGGCGGGAATCCGACGAAATCCCTGTAACCTCCATGTCGAAGGAAGCTGTCCCCTCGACAGGCAGGATACCGGCTAGATTTTTCAGCTTCATCGAACCCCGTTCATCGCAACAAAATAGCGCGCAGTTGCCGGCGCGCCCCAAGAATCACTGATAGGAAACCAGCGTTGCACCATTTTCATGGCTGAAATCTGGCTTCACGCCAAGCATGGAAGCCGCACGTCGGATGATGTTCGCAGCCATGATGCCCGCGTTCGAGGCGGCCGTACCACCCATGCCGGGCTTTTCCGGCTTCGGTTCGTCGGCGATCGTAAGCACTATGTATTGCGGATCGTCCATCGGGAAAGCCGCAACGAAGGCGTTGAAATTCTTTTCCTTCGAGTAACGGCCGTTGACAACCTTCTCCGCCGTTCCCGTCTTGCCGCCCACCCGGTATCCTGGCACCCGTGCATTGCGGCCGGATCCCTTTTCGGCATTGAGTGCATAGAGATAGCGCATGCCCTCGACCGTCTTGTCGCTGACCACTTTCTTGGCCACCGCCATCGCCTGCTCCTGCGTGCGCGGCAGGAAGGTCGGGTCCATCAGATAGCCGCCATTCATCAGCGCGGCGCAGCCGACCGCTGTCTGCAGCGGCGTCGTCGACACACCGTGGCCGAAGGCGATCGTGATCGAATTGACCTGCTTCCAGACCTTGGGCTCGGTCGGCCGAGCGACTTCGGGCAGTTCGGTCTGCATCTTCTCGAGGATTCCCAGGCGATGCAGGAATTCGCGGTGTCCGTCGATGCCAACCGCTTCGGCTTCCTTGGCAGAGCCGATATTGGAGGAGTAGATGAACACTTCCGGCACCGACAGTACCCGGCCCTTGCCATGGAAATCATGGATGGTTTGATGGCCGATCCTGATCGGGCGCGACGCGTCGAAACGGCTTTGCAGCGTTATCTTGCCGGAATCGAGCGCCATAGCGGTGGTGAAGCTCTTGAAGGTCGACCCCATTTCATAGAGGCCGGCCGACATACGGTTGAGCCTGTCCTTGTCCTGCGCGTTATAGGGGTTGTTCGGATCGAAATCCGGAACCGACGCCATCGCCAGCACCTCGCCGGTCTTGACGTTGAGCACGACGGCGCCCGCCGCGATCGCGTGGTACTTTTCCATGCCGGTGGCGACCTCATCGCGCACGATATGCTGGACGCGCAGGTCGATCGAGAGCTGCACCGGCTTCAAATCCTTGGCCACCGCCAGACCCGACGCCTGAAGGTCGCTCAAGCCTTGTTCGTCGATGTATTTCTCCATGCCGGAGATGCCCTGATTGTCGATGTTGGTGAGGCCGACAATGTAGGACGAGGTTTCGCCGGCCGGATAGAACCGGCGCTTTTCGGTGCGAAAGCCGAATCCGGGGATGCCGAGTTGCATGATGTCGGCCTGCTGCTTCGGCGTCAGTTGCCGCTGCAGCCAGACGAACCCGGCGCCGCTCTTCAGCTTGTTGTATGTCTGCTCGTAGTCGATCTCGGGAAGCACCGTCGACAGCTTTTCGATCGCCTCGTCGGCATCGACGATGCGGCGCGGTTCGGCAAACAGCGACGCGGTCTTGATGTCGGTCGCCAGCACTTCGCCGTTACGGTCGACGATGTCGGGTCGCGATGCCGTCACCCGGCTCTGCGGGCCGCCCGACAGGTCGGGATTCTGGAAACCCAGATAGACCAGCCGCCCGGCAATGGTCGAATAGATGCCGAAGAACACTGCCATTGTCATGACGATGCGGGTCCTGCCCTTGCCACCGGTCGCCTTGCGGGCACCTTCGACCACGATTGATCCGCCTGCACCGGGCTTCGAACCGCGCTTCAGCAGCCTGCCAATCTTTGGAAATCTGGCAGCCATTGGAAATCCGGTGATCATTGGACGACGCCTCCGGTCACCACGGGATCCTTGCCGCCGATATCGGCCATGCCGCCCAGCCGCTGCGATGAAAGGTCCTCGATATTGACGGGTTTCGCCGGCAGATCGTCCAGCCCGACGATCTGCCGCGCATTGACCGGCTCGAGTCCGAGTTGCGATTTGTAGATTTCGGTGAGCTTCTGCAGGCGCGACGGCTGGGTAAGCAGGCTCCAGTCCGCCTTGAGCAGGTCGATCGTGTCCTCCTCATAACGGATCTGCGCCTGGATCTTGTGCACTGCCGCCAGTTGCTCCTCGGCCTCGCGCTTGGTCTTGTAGGTCAGGGCGGCCGCCGAAACCATCACGGCGATCAGGACTATGTCGCTGGTACGAAACACGTGCTCACCTCTCTCCCGGTCGATCGGCGCCGGGAAGCTTTGGGCCAGGCAGTTTTGGCAGGCCGAAAATCGAAAAATCGCCGGCGCGCGCCGGCGCCTCTGTACGGATCGCAGCGCGCAGCCTTGCCGAGCGCGCCCGCGGATTTGCCGTTATCTCGGCATCGCCAGGCGTTACGCCGCCGCCCTTCTTGGTGAAGGTGGCGGTGCGCGCCTGCGCCTCGGGCAGGTGCCGCGATCCGGTCGCTGAATCGGCTCTGTCGGCGATGAAGCGCTTGACGATGCGGTCCTCCAGGGAATGGAAGGTCACCACGACAAGCCGCCCGCCCGGTTTCAGCACGCGCTCTGCGGCAAACAGTGCCTTGGCCAGTTCACCGAGTTCGTCATTGACGAAGATGCGCAGCGCCTGGAAAACGCGGGTGGCCGGATGGATCTTGTCCTTTGGCGCGCGACCGATATGCGTCTCGATGGCATCGGCAAGATCGAGCGTGCGCTGGAAGGGGCGTTTTTCGCGACGGCTCTCGATCATGCGGGCGATGCGCCCGGCATGGCGTTCCTCGCCGAGAAAACCGAAGATGCGGGCAAGATCGCCCACCTTGAAGGTGTTCACGACGTCGGCGGCGCTCAGGCCCGCCTGCGCCATGCGCATGTCGAGCGGCCCATCGGCCCGGAACGAAAAGCCGCGCTCCGGCTGGTCGATCTGCATGGAGGAGATGCCGATGTCGAGCACGACGCCATCGGCACTTTCAACCTGTTCGTCGAGCGTCGAGAACGGTGCCTGGACAAGCCTGAGCTTGCCGCCGGACTGCTGTTCAAGGGCCCGCCCCGCCGCGATCGCATCCGGATCTCGGTCGATGGCGACGACCGAGGCTCCGCTTGCCAGAATGGCCTTCGTGTAGCCGCCGGCACCGAACGTGCCGTCGACGATCACGTCGCCTTTTGTCGGCGCCAGCGCCTCCAGAACTTCGGCAAGGAGGACCGGAATGTGACGGGCTGGTCCGCCAGCGGCATGAACTTCATCGCCGTCGCCCGCCATCATTCCGGCCGCTCCGCGGGCTTCGTCCCCTGCCGAAGTTGCAAAAGCCGGGCGCGTGCTTCCGTCCCATAGGCGCTGAGCCGTCCCGGCTCCCAGATCTGAAAGAAATTGCCGCGGCCAACGAAGGCCACTTCCGCTGAAATGCCGGTATGCTCGCGAATGAAATCGCTCATCGTGATACGGCCGTCCTGGTCGAGCTTCAGAAACGTTCCATCGCCATGGCAGAAGAACGACATGTCGTCCGCCGTCTGCAGGAACGGGTCTTCCTGGGCGATACGCTGCTCGTAGCGATCGAGCAGGTCGAGCCCACCGACATCCATCGCCGGGCGATCCAGGCAGCGTAGCGCATAAAGTTCCGAATAGCCGCGTTTCTGCACAACGGCACGGAAATGCGCCGGCACGGACACCCGTCCCTTCGCATCGATCCTGTTCACCGCATTCGACAGAAACCGGTCCATTACGCGTTACGGCCGCTTGCGCCGCCGCACCCCTCTGCATCTTCCTGTCCGCGCCGCCCCAGCCCGGTCGGCGTCCAAAACCCACTTCGTTATAACGGGCGAACGCAGGCAAACGCGCAGCCGCCGCGGCTGCCCGATTGGCGTACGCTTCACCCTGACACGAAACGAAGGCTTGAGTATCGGAATGGGATATCATGGGGTGTTATGGGCGTCAACGGGAACAGTCTTCAAAACGCGCCTGCCACGACTGGGGAGAGCAGCTTTGACGGCACTCCCGTCTTTATCGTCTATTAAGCCTAACGAAGCGTTTAAAGCCGTGTGGCCCAACCGGAGCCGGCTTGCTGCGGATCGCTGCCGCGCATAGCCTCGGCATGTCCTTTTCCGGTCAGTAACGAGGTTGAAACCATGTCCGAAACAGCCAAGTCACGCGCCGCGGCACTTCCCCATCTGCGCCGCGGCGGGCTGGCCAAGGGCGACCCGATCCCCTTGCCCCTGACCATGGCCGCCATCTTTCATGCGCCCGGCGACGCCACCGGCTATGATCAATATGGCCGCTTCAGCAATCCAACCTGGGATGCGGTCGAGCACATGCTGGCGCATCTGGAAGACGCCCCATGCGTCGCCTTTCCCTCGGGGATGGCTGCCATCTCGGCGGTATTTTTCGGCCTGCTCAAAGCCGGCGACCGTATCCTGCTGCCGTCTGACGGCTATCACACGACGAGAGCGCTGGCAGAGCGCTTCCTGAAGTCCTTCGGCGTCGCTTATGATGTCCGGCCGACGTCGAGCTTCCTCGACGGCGGCTTCGACGGATACCGGCTTGCCTTCGTCGAAACGCCCGCCAACCCGGGACTGGATATATGCGACATCGCAGCCGTCGCCGAAGCCGTGCACAAAGCGGGTGCGGGGCTTGTGGTCGACAATACGACGATGACGCCTTTCGGCCAGCGCCCGCTCGATCTCGGCGCAGATATCGTCATTGCCGCCGACACCAAGGCACCAAACGGCCATTCCGATGTGCTGTTCGGCCATGTCGCCAGCCGCGACGCGGACATTATCTCGAGGGTGACCGACTGGCGCGAGACGTCGGGCGCCATCCCCGGGCCGTTCGAGGCATGGCTGGTGCATCGCGGCCTCGAAACGCTGGACGTGCGCTTCGACCGCATGTGCGCTTCCGCCGAAATGATAGCGCGACGACTGAAAAACCATCGCGCGATCAGCGGCTTGCGCTTTCCGGGACTGGAGAGCGATCCATCGCACAATCTTGCCCGCGCCCAGATGGAGCGCTTCGGCTTTCTCATCTCCTTCGTGCTCGCCTCGGAGGACAAGGCCGAGGATTTCATCAACAATTGCGCCTTGATGCAGGCAGCGACGTCGTTCGGCGGCGTACACACCTCGGCCGAACGGCGATCAAAAAGGGGAGATGCCGTTCCGCCCGGCTTCGTTCGCCTGTCGGTCGGCTGCGAGCCGGTGGAAGAGCTTTGGCAGGCGATCGAGGCGTCGCTAGACGCAATCGGTGGCTGAATCGGCAATCACGAATTCAGATCGTCGGCATCAATCTTGCGCCGGCCGTGCAGCACGCGAATGATTTCGATCGCCTCTTCGCGGACACGATACAAGGTGAGGTATTCGCCGACGATCAGGTGACGGATTCCGGGCGCGATGTCTTCGCGCGGCACCTGAGAAGGGGTGCAGGGTCAGCAAATCCCACCGCCTTTGCAAGAGATCCACGAGCCGAACCGCCGCATTTGGATTCTGTTCGGCAATGTAGTCGCCGATGGCTTCGAGGTCGATCAATGCCTGAGGAAGCAGGCGGTATTTCACTCCTCAAGGCCTTTGGTTCCGGCCATTTTCAGATATTTGGCGCGCAGCCGTTCCATGATTGGCGGCCCGTCCAGCCCCGGCCCGCTGTCGATCCCCTCCTGCACCAGTCTGCGCAATTCCTCGACGGTGTAGCCGAGCAGGTCGCGCCGGTCCTTCCATTGCCGCAGCGCGTCGCGGATCACCTCGCTCGCCGAGGCATATTCGCCGGCGGCGACCACGTCGTCGACCACCGCCGCCAATTCCGGCGACAGCGTGATGCTGCGTTTATCGACCTGTCCCATGACGCGCTCCTGAATACCGTCATCCAAATGGTACGATTTAATCGCACCATTTTCAAGGAATGCCGCGCTTAATTGCGGGTCGAAAACTGAACCAACGGCTGCGCCCGAAGACGCAACCTGCTGATATCAGGAGATTTCCTTTTATCGGGGAAAACTGCCAGCTGGCCTGTAAGCCGGGTTCTGTATGGCCCTCGCCGCTTACACGGCGAGAACGTGGCGGCCATTCATCTTGGGCGCATGTTGCCATACGCCTCACGCAACCTACCCGGACGGTGAGCCGGAAACAGCCCTCGAGGGTTTCCCCTCGCACCGCCCCTATTCGGTCTTGCTCCCGGTGGGGTTTACCGTGCCGCTCCTGTTGCCAGTCGCGCGGTGGGCTCTTACCCCACCCTTTCACCCTTGCCACGATTGGATCGTGGCGGTTTGCTTTCTGTGGCACTTTCCCTGGGGTCGCCCCCGCCGGCCATTAACCGGCACCGTGTCTCCATGGAGCCCGGACTTTCCTCACCCGCAGCCTTTCGGCTTCGCGGGTGCGGCCGCCCGGCCAGCTGGCAAGGCGTATAAAGGGGTTCAGGCCCGAAAACGCAAACGAAAAAGCAAGTTGTCGCTTGTCAGGCGGGCGCTCCAAGTGCAGCCAGCTGGACCTTGACCTTGCCGCAATAGGCTGCGGACACCGGGTTCATCCGTGTGGCGGCATGGCCGGCATTGTATTTCAGGATCGTGCCGCAGGTCGTGCCGCCGCCGAGATCCCGCGCCATGGCGAGGTACTTCATGCCGTATTTGATGTTGGTATCTGGATCATAGAGGCCCTGAACCGAACCGCTATAGCCCATCATCCGCGCCGTCGCCGGCTTGATCTGCATCAGGCCGATCTCGCCGGCGCTGCCGACCTGGTTCGGTTGGTAGTTGCTTTCGATCTTGATGACGGCGTTGGCGAGCGACACCGGGACGCCATAGCTGGCGGCATAACGCGCAATGATCGCCGAATACTGTCCGCTGGCGCCGACTACCACCGCCTGAGGCGCTGGCCTGCTCTTCGGAGCGACTGACGCCGTTGCCATGTGGTCGATGCTTTTGCGGTTACGCTTCACATAGTGTTTTGAGATTGTCTTTCTTGCAGCGGTTGGCTTTTTCGCAGGGGCCGGCTTTTTCGTCCTTACCGCGGTTGCTTGTTCCACTTTTGCGGTGGCGGTCTTCTCTACTTTTGCACCACGGGTGGCTTTCGGCACGGCGGTTTTGCCGGCTGCGGCACTGAAGCCCTGATCGGCCCGCTGGCTCAGCGGTGCGCTGTTTGCCGCACTGAAGGCAAAAGTCATTACGCCGGCAGCAATGGCTGCCGTTAAAACGGTCAATTTCTGCATGTGATCCTGTTCTGTTTGATCTGCACAAAGAACTTCGCGCAGATACCCTCAATCAACATCGGAACATTTGGGGGGATAGACGTCCGACAATCTGTACGGATCGCCTTTGACGACGGAATTGGCGCCAAAGAAGGCGACGCAAGTCACTTTGAGTAACAGATTGTAATTTTTAAGCTGCAAAAGATTATTTGAGAGAGGCTATCCTTACGGAAGCGAGCAGCCTTTCCAGCGTGCGGATCGTCGATCCATCAGCCATGCCATCGACCAGGCGCTGCCGGAAATGCCGCTGAAATGCCTCTACCACGATTTCGGTCTGCCGATCGAAGGCGCCGGTGATCTCGACGCCATAACCATAGAGCGCCAGCATCGACTGCAGCGCCTCTACCTCGGCGCCGGTATCGCCTGGCTTCAGCACGGCGCCGCGCCGGATCGGTGCTGCCGGCACAACATGGCCGATACCGACGGCAAACAAGGCCTTCCATGGAAATTTCTCGCCTGGATCGACCTTGCGCCCCGGTGCCACGTCGGAATGGGCAAGCACCCGCTGCGCCGGAATGGAATGGCGCTCGATGATGCCGGCGCACAGGCCGATCACCGCACCGATCTGCGGTTTTGCAAAGTTGCGATAGCCGAGCGTATGCCCCGGATTGACGATCTCGATGCCGATCGAACAGGAGTTGATGTCGCTCTGTCCGAACCACGAGCTCTTGCCGGCATGCCAGGCGCGGTCGCTTTCCCTTACCATCTGAACAATGCGGCCGTCCTCATGGACCAGGTAGTGCGACGAGACCTCGCTTGCCGGATCGCACAACCATGCCTCGGCACCGGCGCCGGTAGCCATGCCGGTGTAGTGCAGCACGATCATATCGGGTCCGAGCGTCCCGCGCCGTGGTCCGAAATTCGGCGATACCCTGACCTCGGCGCTCGGCTCATCGGGCGGAAAGCCGCTCATGCGTGCCGCAGGCCTCGCTCGATCATTTCATAGGCCGCGTTGATCGCCGCCAGCCTGGTCGTCGCGATCTTGATGAATTCCTGCGGCAGGCCGCGTGCGATCAGCCGGTCCGGATGATTGTCGGAGACCAGCTTGCGGTAGCGCCTGCGGACCTCCTCGAACGGCTTCCCGCGCTCGATGCCGAGCACAACATAGGGATCGGCGGCACCCAGATCGACATGCCGGGCCAGGATGCTCTGGTAATGCGCCTCATCGATGCGGAATATCTCGGCGATGCGATGCAGGAATTCGCCCTCGCGCTCATGCACCAGCCCGTCGGCCTTGGCGATGTGGAACAGCCCGTCGAGTATATCCTCGAGCATCAGGCAGTTCGAATGGCCCGAACCGCAAAGCTGCGCCATCCGCTCGGCATAGGTCTCGAAACCGGCAATGTCGCGTTTGGCCAAATCGTAGAGCCGCGCCACATTGCGCCTCTGTTCCTTCGGCACCTCGAATATTTCCTGGAAGGCGCGCACCTCGTCTTGCGTGACGATGCCGTCTGCCTTGGCCATCTTGGCCGACAGGGCGATCATCGCCACCGAGAAGGCGACGCGCCGGCGCAGATCGGCATCGCCGGAGAAAACCGTGCGCACGGCCTCGACCACTTCGGCGACGCCTGACGACGCTGAAGATGAAACGCGTGTGACGAAGTCGCCAAGGCGGTCCCAAATCGACATGGGGGCTTCATAGGACCAACCACCCATCGCTATCAAGCCAAGACAGTGCCGCAGGGGCTGGCCCAATCGATTTGGCGCGATGCCTGAGGCGGCTGGCGCCAGCGCTCACGTCGTCGCACTCGGCCGCCAGGCGCTGGTATCGTAAGCAGCAGAAAGGCCGGCCTGTGAGGCCAGCCTTTCCTTGGCTGTCACATTGACTACTGAGCCGGAGCAGCCGGCGCAGGCGCAGGTGCCGGAGCCGGAGCCGGCTCGGCAGGCTTGTTGGCGTCAGGAGCAGCCGGCTTCATCGTCTGGTCGGATGCCGGCGGGTTGGTGCTCTGCGTCGTGGTGTTGTCGGTGCCGCTGTTGCTGCAGGCGGCAAGGCCAAGCAACGCAAGCGCCGACACCGACGCAAGAATGAGTTTCTTCATGATATCTCTCCTCTAATCACGCCTCCGTTACCGGCGGCGGTCGAGGACACAATGCGTAAGCTGCGCATGAGTTTCGTAACGTTGCATTTCTGCCTGTAACATATTCCAATCACTTGACGATTGCCGGTCAGGGCCTCGCGAGCTAACAGATCGAACAGGGAAAAATCCCGGGAGCGCCGCTGTGACTGCAAAATGGGATTTCTGGATCGACCGCGGCGGCACCTTCACCGATGTCATCGGCCGTGACCCGCAAGGCGCGCTGCACCCGCGCAAGCTGCTGTCCGAGAATCCCGAAGCCTATGCCGACGCTGCCATCCAGGGCATTCGCGATTTGCTCGGCGTCCAACCCGGCGCTCCAATCCCCTCCGCTCTGATCGGCGATGTCAAGATGGGCACCACGGTTGCCACCAATGCGCTTCTCGAGCGCAAGGGCGACCGTGTGCTGCTGCTCATCACCAAAGGCTTCCGCGATGCGCTGAGGATTGCCTATCAGGCCAGGCCAGATATCTTTGCCAAGCAGATCATACTTCCCGAACAGCTCTATGAGCGCGTCGTCGAGATCGACGAAAGGGTTCGCGCCGACGGCAGTGTCGAGCGCCTGCTCGACATTGCTTCGGTACGCCCGGCTATTGAGCAAGCCAAGGCGGACGGCATCGATGCGGTCGCGATCGTCTTCATGCATGCCTGGAAACATCCCGATCACGAAAAGGCAGTTGCGAAGGTCTGCAGAAAACTCGGATTTTCGCAGGTCTCGGTCAGTCACGAGGTCTCGCCGCTGATCAAGCTGGTCGGCCGCGGCGACACCACCGTGGTCGACGCCTACCTGTCGCCGATCCTGGCTAGGTATGTGCAAAGAGTGGCAAAGGAACTGGGCGTCCTCTCCCCCCTTGAGGGGGAGATGTCGGCGGAGCCGACAGAGGGGGTCGTTGCGGCAGTGCTCGACGCCCCTGTGGTGCCTTCTGACAGGACCCCCTCTGGCCGCTTTGCGGCCATCTCCCCCTCAAGGGGGGAGAGTAGGTCGAACCCAGTCGAGCCGACCCCACCCGGCGGCTTCGCCGCCACCCTCCCCTCAAGGGGGAGGGAAAGCCCTCGCCTCATGTTCATGATGTCGTCGGGCGGCCTCACCGCCGCCGACATGTTCCAGGGCAAGGATGCGCTGCTGTCCGGCCCGGCCGGCGGCGTCGTCGGCATGGTCGAGACGGCAAAACTCGCCGGTTTCGGCAAGGTCATAGGCTTCGACATGGGCGGCACCTCCACCGATGTCGCCCATTACGATGGCGACTACGAGCGCGCCTTCGACACCGAGGTCGCCGGCGTGCGCATCCGCGCGCCGATGATGCGCATCCACACCGTCGCTGCAGGCGGCGGCTCGATCCTGCATTACGAGGCCGGCCGCTTTCGCGCCGGGCCGGATTCGGCCGGCGCCAATCCCGGCCCGGCCGCCTATAGGCGCGGCGGCCCGTTGGCCGTCACTGACGCCAATGTCATGCTGGGCAAGCTGCGGCCCGAGTTCTTCCCGGCTATTTTTGGACCGGGCCAGGACGAACCGCTCGACGTCCAGATGGTTCGCGAAAAATTCGCGGCCCTTGCCGCCGAGATCGGCGACGGCCGCTCCCCGGAAACCATCGCCGAAGGGTTCATCACCATCGCCGTCGAAAACATGGCCAACGCCATCAAGAAGATTTCGGTGCAGCGCGGCTACGATGTCACCGAATACCTCCTGAACTGCTTCGGCGGCGCCGGCGGCCAGCACGCTTGCCTGGTCGCCGATGCGCTCGGCATGGAGGCGGTGCTGATCCATCCCTTCTCAGGCCTGCTCTCGGCATACGGCATCGGCCTATCCTCTGTATTTGCGTCACGCCAGCAGGCGCTGCTGAAGCCGCTGGCGGACAATTCCGGGCCAGCGATCGATGAACTCATCGCAACGCTGCGCAAAGCCGTCATCGACGAACTCGCCGCGCAAGGCATCAGCGAAGACGCGGTCGTCTCGAGACCGGTGCTGCAGATCCGCTACGACGGCACCGATACCGCGCTGCCTGTGAACTTCGGGCACGGCTCGATTGCGCAGGCCAAGGCGGACTTCGAATCGGCGCACAAGGCACAGTTCGGTTTCGTCTATGACGACAAGCCGATGATCGTTGAGTCGATCGGCGTCGAAGGTACCGATACCGGCGGCACCGGCCGCGACGAAAGCGATTCAGTTGTTGAATACATGGCCGCAAATCCTTCCGGGAACCGGAAAATCTTTGTCGACGGCGTCTGGCGCGACGCCGGCATTTTCCCTCGCGAAACGCTGAAGCCTGGTAACAAGATCGCCGGCCCCGCTTTGATCATCGAGCCTAACCAGACCATCGTCGTCGAGCCGGGCTGGCAGGCCGAGATCACCGCCAAGAACCACGTATTGATGCGGCGCGTCGAGAAGAAGCGCCGACACGCCGCACTCGGCACCGAAGCCGATCCGGTGATGCTGGAGGTTTTCAACAACCTGTTCATGTCGATCGCCGAGCAGATGGGCGTGACGCTGCAGAACACCGCCTATTCGGTCAATATCAAGGAGCGCCTCGACTTCTCCTGTGCCGTTTTCGACCGGAATGGCGCGCTGGTCGCCAACGCGCCGCATATGCCGGTGCATCTCGGCTCGATGGACCGCTCGGTGGAAACCATCATCCGGCTCAACTCCGGCGACATCCGTCCCGGCGACGTCTTTGCGCTGAACGCGCCTTACAATGGCGGCACCCATCTGCCTGATATCACAGTGGTGACGCCGGTGTTTTCCCTCCCCCTTGAGGGGAGGGTGGCCGCGAAGCGGCCGGGTGGGGTCCTCGCAGAAGGCACCACAAGTGCGTCGAGCACTGCCGCAACGACCCCCTCCGGCGGCTTCGCCGCCACCTCCCCCACAAGGGGGGAGATCGGCCAATCGCCGAAGATCCTCTTCTACGTCGCCTCGCGTGGCCATCATGCCGACATCGGCGGCACCGCGCCCGGCTCGATGACGCCGCTTGCCACAACCGTCGACGAGGAAGGCGTGCTGTTTGACAATTTCCGCATCGTCGATCGCGGCCGGTTCCGCGAGAAGGACCTGGAGACGCTGCTCACCGACCACCCCTACCCGGCGCGCAATCCGCACCAGAACATCGCCGACCTCAAGGCGCAGATCGCCGCGAACGAAAAGGGCGTCGCCGAGCTGCGCAAGATGGTCGCCCATTTCGGCCTCGATGTGGTCGAAGCCTATATGGGCCATGTCCAGGACAATGCCGCCGAAAGCGTGCGCCGCGTTCTGGAGCGGCTGCCCGACAGTTCCGAATACGAATACCCGACCGACACCGGCCAAATGATCAAGGTGAAGATATCGGTCGACCGGCGGAAGCGCGAAGCGACCGTCGACTTCACCGGAACGTCGCCGGTGATGAAGAACAATTTCAATGCGCCAGAGCCGGTCGCCCGAGCCGCTGTGCTTTATGCCTTCCGCGTCATGGTCGAAGACAACATCCCTATGAATGCCGGATGTCTGCGGCCGATCAACATCATCATTCCCGACGGCTCGATGCTGAAACCCGCCTATCCCGCGGCAGTCGTCGCCGGTAATGTCGAGACCTCGCAACACGTCACCAACGCGCTATTCGGCGCCATGGGCGCGATGGCCAATGCGCAGGGCACGATGAACAATCTCACCTTCGGCAACAAGCAGTACCAGTATTACGAGACGATCTGCTCGGGCTCGCCGGCCGGCCGGATGAACGACGGCCGCGGTTTTGCCGGCACCTCCGGCGTCCACACCCATATGACCAATTCGCGCCTGACCGATCCGGAAGTGCTGGAACTGCGTTTCCCGGTATTGCTGGAGGATTTTCATATCCGCGAAGGCTCCGGCGGCGAAGGCAAATGGAATGCCGGCGACGGCACCAGGCGCACTATCCGCTTCCTCGAAAAAATGGAATGCGCGATCCTGTCCTCGCATCGCAACCGCCCGCCGCGGGGACTGGACGGAGGCGGCGATGGCGAGGCCGGTTCGACCAAGGTCCGCCGCAAGACCGGCGCGATCGAGACGCTGAAAGCCTGCGATCAGACCATCCTCGACGCTGGCGAGGCGGTCATCGTGACGACGCCGACCCCAGGTGGATTTGGCAAGGCCTGAACTCGCGTCAACAGGCTGTCACCGGCCTGTCATCACCCTGCGCTACCCGCTTGCGGCAACGCAAACGGGGAATCGCCTTGCCATGACGGACATTTCTGGGGACCTGGTTTTTCGCCGCGGCAAGGAAGTCGGCAAGGCCGTCTACCAGAACCGCCCGCTGTCGAAAGCCGGCATCTCCGAGCGCCTGTTCGCCTTCCTGTTCTCCGGCCTCGTCTATCCGCAGATCTGGGAAGACCCCGAAATCGACATGGACGCGATGCAGCTCGGGACGGGCCACCGCATCGTCACCATTGCCTCAGGCGGCTGTAACATCCTTGCCTATCTCACCCGCTCGCCGGAAAGGATCGATGCCGTCGACCTCAACGCTGCCCATATCGCGCTGAACCGCATGAAGCTCGAAGCCGTCCGTCACCTGCCGTCGCAGGGCGACCTGTTCCGTTTCTTCGGCGCGGCTGAGACCGGGCACAATTCACAGGCCTACGATCGCTTCATCGCACCGCATCTCGACCCGGTCAGCCGCCATTATTGGGAGCGCCGCAACTGGCGCGGCCGTCGCCGCATCGCTGTCTTCGACCGCAATTTCTACCAGACCGGCCTGCTTGGCCTGTTCATCGCCATAGGCCACCGCACCGCAAAATTCTTCGGCGTCGACCCGGCCGGCATCATGGACGCCAAGAGCATCGCCGATCAGCGCCGCTTCTTCGACGAAGAGCTGGCGCCGGTCTTCGAAAAACCGCTGCTGAAATGGGCGACCTCACGAAAAGCCTCGCTGTTCGGCCTCGGCATTCCGCCGGCCCAGTACGATTCGCTGATCACCTCGGGTGACGGCACCATGGCCAGCGTGCTGAAGGCACGACTGGAAAAGCTCGCCTGCGATTTTCCGCTGAAGACCAATTATTTCGCCTGGCAGGCTTTCGCCCGCCGCTACCCTGATCCGGGCGAGGCCGCCCTGCCCGCCTATCTCGAAAAGTGCAACTACAAGACGATCCGCAACAATGTCGATCGCGTTGCCATCCACCACGCCAATCTGATCGAGTTCCTTGCCGGCAAGGATGCCGGCTCGGTGGATCGCTTCGTGCTGCTCGATGCACAGGACTGGATGACCGACCACCAGCTCAATGGTTTGTGGGCCGAGATCACCCGAACCGCCTCCACCGGCGCCCGCGTCATCTTCCGCACGGCAGCGGAACCCAGCCTGCTGCCCGGCCGCGTCTCGAATTCGCTGCTCGATCAGTGGCGCTACGAGAACGACGCCTCGCGCGAGTTTTCGGCGCGCGACCGCTCGGCCATCTATGGCGGCTTCCATCTCTATGTGAAGCGGTCCGCATGAGCACGACCGACTTGCCGGCCAGCCATGCCGAGCTGATGGACGGCGTGTACCGCTGGCAGCGTCATATCTACGACCTGACCCGCAAATACTATCTGCTCGGCCGCGACCGGCTTATCGCCGGACTGGATGTGCCGGCCGGCGGCACCGTGCTCGAGCTCGGCTGCGGCACCGGCCGCAACATCATCCTCGCCGCCCGCCGCTATCCCGGCGCGCGCTTCTTCGGCCTCGATATTTCGGCCGAGATGCTGGAGACGGCCACTGCCGCCCTCGCGCGCGCAGGCCTCTCCGGCCGCATCACGCTGGCGCGCGGCGATGCCACGAATTTCGACGCGAAAGCGCTGTTCGGCGTCAAAAGTTTCGACCGCATTTTTGTCTCGTATTCGCTGTCGATGATTCCCGGCTGGGAGAAGACAGTGTTCGCGGCTCTTGCTGCCCTGTCACCGGGCGGCTCGCTGCACGTCGTCGATTTCGGCCAGCAGGAGGCCCTGCCCGGCTGGTTCCGCACGCTGTTGCGCGGCTGGCTGAAAAAATTCCACGTCGAGCCGCGTGAATCGTTGCGCGCGGTTCTGGATTCGGAATCTGCAAGAACCGGCGCAAGCCTTCGATTCAGAACACTTTATCGCGGCTACAGCTGGCTCGCCGTAATCAAGATCGCCATCTAATATCAATTTGGCCGTGGAAGGTTTGGGGCTCCAATCCTACTAAATGGGGGCCGTGGCTGAAATCAGTTAATTGGCTAAATCACACATTGCCATATGACCCAAGGAGTGGTACATTATCTCCTCGCCGGAAGCATGGGATGATCATCGGCTTTAGAGATGGATGGCTGCGGGCTTTCTTCGTGGACGACACCCACTCCCGCAATATTCCGTCCGATCTCGAAAGCCGCTTGTTCCGCAAGCTCCAGATGATTGACGACGCGGCGATCGATCAGGATTTGCGTGTGCCGCCCAGCAACCATTTCGAGAAGTTGCGCGGCAATCTCGAAGGCTTCCATACGATCCGTGTCAACAAACAATGGCGGCTGGTCTTCCGCTGGGACGGGGGCCGGGGCGAGGCGTCGGACATCTATCTCGACGACCACAGTTATATATAAATGAGGTGAGACATGTTGATGACCGCACGCAAGCCAGCAACGGTTGGCGAAATTCTTACGGAAGAATTCATGCAACCACTCGGCCTGACACAGGCGGCTTTGGCCGAAGCTATGAGCGTCCAGCGCAAGCATGTGAACGAATTGTGCAACGGCCGCCGCAACGTGACGGCGGCCACCGCGCTCATTCTGGCGCGGGTGTTTGGCAACAGCCCGGATTTCTGGTTGAACGTCCAGCGCCGTAACGATCTTTGGACGGTTATGAATTCACCCGACGAGCGGGCGCGTGTTGATCGCGCCAAGCCTTTGACGACAGCCGCATAGACAAGACTGCGACCGCCGCATTCCTCAGTGCAGCGCCTTGACCAGCGCCGCCACCATCACCTGCGGCCGATAGCCGAGCCTGGCCGGCGTCAGCCCGAGCCGCACCACAACCAGCTGCTCGGAGGGGATGATGGCGACCGTCTGCCCGTCATGTCCCTCCATCCAGTAGGTGTCCTTCGGCAGACCTGCGGCAACGCCGGCGCCGGGGTTTTCTTCGTCGCCCGGTCCTTCTATCCATAATTGCCCCTTGCCGTAGACTTTCGAGGCAGTTGCCGGTTCCCGCATCCAGTCGACGAAGCCGGCGGGCAGGATCTCCTTGCCGTTCCAGACGCCGCCCTGCAGCAGGAACTGGCCGAAGCGCGCCCAGTCGCGTGCCGTGGCATAGAGATAGGACGAGCCGACGAAGGTGCCGTGCTCGTCGGCCTCAAGCACAGCGCTCTGCATGCCGAGCGGATCGAACAGCGCGGTCCTCGGCCACGCCAGTGCCTTGTCCTTGTCGCCGATTGCGTCCTGCCACAGCCTGGACAGCATCACCGCCGTGCCGCTCGAATAGGAAAACACCTTGCCGATCTCGCCGGTCAGCGGCTTGGATCCGGCAAAGCCCGCCATGTCCGGTTCGAGATAGAGCATGCGCGTTACGTCGGCGACGTCGCCATAATCCTCGTTGAATTCCAGCCCGCTCGACATCGCCATCATGTCGGCGAGGCTGATCACGGCGCGGCCATCTCCCTTCCAGGGACCGAACAGGCCCTGGTTGGTCATCGCCAGCTTGCCCTCCTTCACCAGCGTGCCGACGATCGCCGCATTCACCGTCTTGGTCATTGACCAGCCCAATAGCGGCGTCTTTTCGGAAAAGCCGTCGCCATAACGCTCAGCGACGATGCGGCCGTTCTTGACCACCACGACCGCCCGCATGCCGGCGCCATTCATGGCTGGATCGTCGAGGACTTTCGCGACCTCGGGATCCTGCGAGGCATCGGCCTTGTCGCCCTCCGGCCAGATCAGATCGGGCAGCGGCGCCGGCGTCGGTGCAGCTCCGGCGGCAGCCTTGGCGGCGGCAATATCGCCGTCGGGAACCGAGGCGCAGCCGAGCCCGTCGCGCGCAACCGCGACACTTTTGCCGAGCGCGCCGAACAGGCCCGCCGAAACCGTTCCCTTCTCCTTGTCCACCGACACTCTCATCAGCTTCAGCAGCGGATGACCCGGCGCCTGCACATCGACGGCGAGCACGTCGTTGGCGTCTCGCCCGGCGATGAAGACGTTCGAGCAGACGATCTTGGCGGCATAGCCGGAACCGACGCGGATCAGTTCCGGCGGCGCGAAATACAGCCAGCCGGCCAGTATCGCAGCGGCCAGCACAGCCAGGCCGAGCAGCCATTTGACGAACTTCAGGAGGATCTGCATTTTTTCGAATTCCCCTGAGCGCGATCTATGTCATCGATTTGCCGCCATTGTTTCGGCAAAATCGCGGCTCTTGTCGAGCGCCGTCAACCGAATATCAACCATGATCGGCGATCACAGGTGCATGTCGCCCAGAAGTGCGCAGCGGTTTTGGGACAACGACATGCATAGACAAAAGAGCTAAGCGCGTCGAAGCGAGGCGCTTGGGACAGACCGGGCGATCCTGTGGGGTGACCGTCCGGCGGGGCTTGAATGCATGCGTCCCAAAACTGCGTAACGGTTTGGGAATGCATGAAACGAAGATCCAGGCGCGTCGCGTAAGTCGGTTTCAGACACGCTGCGCCCGGTCGAGGGGCACCCGCGGAAAGACCCATCAGCGGCCGGCTGAAACCGGCTCGGGAAGTAGCGATGCGCCGTTTCGCGGTTCTCATCACGCTGACGCTGCTTGGTGCCTGCTCGACGGTCGAGGATCTGACGCCATCGCTGTCGTCGTCCAGCGCCTCGATGGTTGCGGTACGCGCGCCGCGTTTTGCCGATTCCGACCCGCATGAATGGGACAGCGGCGCACCGTGGAGCTATGCCGTCCACGGCACCGACGTTTCCAAATACCAGACCTCGATCGACTGGCCGGCGGCCAGGGCCAGCGGCATTTCCTTCGCCTTCATCAAGGCAACCGAGGGCGGAGACCGGTTCGATGAAGCTTTCAGCGAGCATTGGAGCCGCACCAAGGCCTCGGGCATTCCCCGCGCCGCCTATCACTTCTTCTACTTTTGCACGCCGGCCGCTACCCAGGCGCGCTGGTTCATCCAGAACGTGCCCAAAGACAGCTCGGCGATGCCGCCGGTTCTCGACATGGAATGGAACCCGAAATCGCCGACCTGCAAGCTGCGGCCCGATCCCGCCACGGTACGCAGCGAGATGAGCACGTTCCTCGAAATCGTCGAAAAATACTACGGCAAGAAGCCAATCATCTACACGTCTGTCGATTTCTTCGAAGATAACGGTTTATCGGGCTTCCGCAATTACCCCTACTGGCTGCGCTCCGTCGCCGGGCACCCGCGCCAGAAATACGGCAGCCATCCCTTCACCTTCTGGCAGTATACCGGAACGGGTGTCGTGCCGGGCATGGCCGGAAACGCCGACATCAGCGTCTTCAACGGCTCCGAAGCCGCGTGGAAGAAGTGGTTGCGGCAGAACACCCGTTGACACCAGGCCTGCCGCCTGCTTTTCGACACAGCCAACGACGAATGCCTGCAACCGCCGGTAATCTTCTTGGAAGGATAGCGATGCGATTGCGCTTTGGACTTCTCGCGGCGCTGCTCCTGACCGCCGTGCCGGCCGCGGCACAGCAATGCGGCGGGGATTTCGAGTCATGGAAGCACGGCGTGGCGGCGGAGGCCAGGGCGGCCGGCGTCGGCGCTGCCGGCCTTGATGCGCTGGAAAACGCCACCCTCGATGAGAAGGCGTTGGCACGCGACCGCGCCCAGGGCGTCTTCACCCAGACCTTCATCGAATTCTCGAACCGCATGATCTCGTCCCATCGGCTGAAGCAAGGTGCGGCCAATCTGCAAAAATATGCCGAGGTCTTTGTCCGCGCCGATCGCAAATACGGCGTGCAGGCGCCGGTCATCGCCGCCTTCTGGGCCCTGGAGACCGATTTTGGCGCCGTGCAGGGCGATTTTCATACGCTGAACGCGCTGGTGAGCCTCTCGCATGACTGCCGCCGTCCGCAGCTGTTCCGGCCGCAGATCGTGCCGCTGCTGATGTTGATCGATCGCGGCGTGGTGCCGGCCGACGTGACCGGTGCCTGGGCCGGCGAGATCGGCCAGACGCAGATGTTGCCTTCCGACTATCTCGGCCACGGCGTCGACGGCGACGGCGACGGCCTGGTCGACCTGCGCGGCAGCGCGCCGGACGTGATCATGAGCACGGCCAGCAAGATCCAGTCGCGCGGCTGGAAGCGCGACCAGCCCTGGATCGAGGAAGTCCGTGTGCCTGACGATTTGCCGTGGGAGCAGACGGGACGCACCAACAAGCTGCCGTTGACGCAATGGAGCCAGTGGGGCGTTACCAGGCCCGACGGTACGCCGCTTCTCGACAACGGCCTGAAGGCCGGCCTGGCGCTGCCCATGGGTCGCAAGGGGCCAGCCTTCCTGACCTACGACAATTTCGACGTCTATCTCGAGTGGAACCAGTCCTTCACCTATGCCCTGACCGCGGCAAATCTTGCCGCCCGACTGGGGGGCGCGCCGCGATTCGATCCGCGCAACCCCGAACCCGGCCTCGACGTCGACCAGATGAAGGCGCTACAGACCAAGCTCGAGGCGAAAGGCTATGACGTGGGCACCGTCGACGGCATCCTGGGCACCAACACCCGCGAAGCCATCCGTAAGGAGCAGATGCGTCTGGGCCTGCCGGTCGACGGCTGGCCGACTCCGGAGCTGCTGGCCAGGCTGTGAAGGTGGTGAATGGTGAATGGTGAATGGTGAATGGTGAAAAGAATAGCACCGGAGCCGCATTGAGCACCAGAATTACCACTATTCATTTATTCACTATTCACTATTCACTATTCACCATTCACTATTCCACCATCCACTAATCCGCCATCGTCTCCAGGCTGGCGAACCCCTGCGGCGCATCGCCTTCGTCGAACGGCGTCGCCACCTCGACGAAGGTGTCGGGATAGAAGCCGTTGAACCGTGTTCTGAGCGACAGCGAATAGGCGCCGATATGGCCGATCTCGATCCAGTCGCCGGTATCGACTGTCTCGGGCAGCCAGAACGGCCGCGACAATATATCGACGGAATCGCAGGTCGCGCCGCAGACCTTGAACGGCACGATGGTCTTGTCCTCGCCATTGCGCGAGCGGATCGCCGGATCGGGGATGAAGCGCGCCGGCAGCGTGATCTTGCCGGTCCATGAATCCGACAGCGACGCCCAGATGCCGTCATTGATGTAGAGCCTTTTGCCCTTGCGCAGCAGCACGCGCACGATCAGCGACAGGCAGCGCGCCACGATCACCCGGCCGGGCTCGGCCACCAGCGGCATCTGGTCGAACTGGTACTCCTGGAGGTCGCCCGACAGCCGCGACATGATCTGGCCGAGCGACGGCATTTCCGGCTTGCGGCTGTTCGGATCATGACCGTATTCGGCGGGAAACCCGCCGCCGACATCGAGCCCGGCAACGTCGAAGCCGACGCGGTTGCGCACCCAGTCGGCGGAGGCCAGCGCCCGCTCATAGGTGTCGGGATCCTCGATCTGGCTGCCGACGTGAAAGCACAGCCCGACCTTGTAGCCCGTCCGGTTCAGCCGTTCGGCGAGTTCGACCGCATTGGCCGGTCCGGCGCCGAACTTCTTCGACAGTTCGTAGGCCGCCGAGCCTTTCGTCTGGATGCGCACGAACACGGTGATGGCGCCCGGATCGATGTCGAGCGCTCGCACCACCCTGGTCAGCTTGGTGATCTCGTCCTCATGGTCGAGCGAAATGACGCGGATGGCGTATTTTTCCAGCGCCAGCCTGATGTCCGACTGCGCCTTGACCGGGTGCATGTAGAGCATCTCGGCGTCCGGCGAGACGGCGCGCACGGCGGCGAATTCGCCGGGCGAGGCCACATCGAAGGCACCGACGCCGGCCTCGACCAGGGCGTTGAGCACGATCTGCTCGCCATTGGTCTTGACCGCATAGGCGGTCTTGCCGGGAAACATGCCCATGAACTGTTTGGCGTCCGCCTTCAGCACCTGCGGGCGGAAGCAATAGATCGGATCGTCCGGGCGAAGCGCCAGCGCTGCCTCGCGGGCATTTTCGAATCGCTGCATGGACGAATCCCTTGACTGAGGCTGCGCACAATTAATCCAAGCTAGCGGCTAATGAAAACAATTCTATGTCTCGCCGCCCTGGCTTCGCGGCGCTACGCCGGTGCTGCACGCCGGTTATGAGCGAGCTAGGCCATCGCTCAGGTTTCGGGTGGCCCTTGCGGCCGGATCGGGTATGGCGTGAACAGACGCCTGAAGAGCAAGGCATCTCGTCTGGGAGGACGACCAATGGCGATAGCTGCCACCACCACGATGCGCGGTCCGATGGTGCTCAAGGACTGGGCGCAGCTTCTGCTGCTCGGCGCCATCTGGGGCGGCTCGTTCTTCTTTGCCCGTATTGCGGTAGCGGAACTTCCGCCGCTGGTGCTGGTGCTGTTCCGCGTCACCATAGCTGCGATCGCGTTGCAGCTCTATCTTGCGGTCCGTGGCCCGTCGTTTCGCCTCGCCTTGCCGCATGCCGGCCTGTTCTTCCTGCTGGCGCTCGCCAACAATGTCATCCCTTTCTCGCTGATCTTTGCCGGCCAGACCGAGCTTGGCGCCGGTGTCGCCTCGGTGCTCAATTCGACGACGCCGTTCTGGACGCTGATCCTCGCCAACGCCCTGACCAGCGACGAGAAGCTGTCGTGGAACAAGCTTGCCGGCATCGGCATCGGTATCGTGGGAACTGCGGTGATGATCGGTCCCGGCCTTGTCGCCGGGCTCGGCGGTCCGGTCTGGGCGAAATTCGCGCTCATCGGAGCATCGCTATCCTATGCGGTTGCGCTGATGATCGCCCGCCGCTTCAAGGGTGTGCCGTCACCGGTCATTGCCACCGGCCAATTGACCTGCTCGACCATCATTATGATCCCGGTCGTTCTGTTCACCTATGATGCCGCCAATCTGTTTTCGGCCTCGCCGCCGGTCTGGGCGGCGGTGCTGGCACTGGCGCTGCTGTCGACGGCCTTCGCCTACATCCTCTATTTCAATCTCGTCGCCTCGGCCGGCGCCACCAACGCCTCGCTGGTCACGCTGATCGTGCCGGCCAGTGCCATCCTGCTCGGTTTCCTGTTCCTGGGCGAGCGGCTCGAACTGTTCGAACTCGGCGGCATGGCGCTGATCGCCCTCGGCCTCGTCACCATCGACGGTCGCCTGTTCGGGCGGCGTTAGAGATGGCGCAGCGAAGTTGTCGCTCCCGATCGTGCGCTATATGGGCGTGATCGCGGGAACAGATGAACCCTGCCATTCCAGACGCCAGATACCGCCTTGCCTGAGATTCTGAACGAGATCGGGAAGGAAGGCGGCAAGGCAGGTCCCGCCGACATGTCTCACGGAAGGATACACAAGACCGGTCGCGGCGTCTTGCTTGCGGAGTTGCTTCGCCAGCGCCTGACCGGCAGGATAGGCTAAGGCAGTATCCGGATCGAGCACCGGGTCCTTGCTGAACTCAGCACCGCGCAGATCGTGAAACGAGCCTATGAAGTCGGCAACGAGCTCCGCGTAGTCGGTGACGTTTTCAAACCGTTCGATTGCGGCAAGCTCGCGCGTCAGATGAAAAGAGACCTCGCCGAGCGCGGTTTCCGCATCGAACCCACAGTACCAGACGCCCCTGGCATCATCGTTGAAACGATTGCCGCCCGGACGGGTGTAAGCGAAAGCCGCATTGATGAAGGTGTAGCCCGGCCTCCCGAAAACCAGTTCGCGCGGATCGAGGTCGGGCAATCCCCCTTGCTGCGCCTGAAGACGGCCGCTGGTGGCCCCTTCGAGCTCCGCAAGGTCCTCCAAATCTCCATGATTCCTGGCCAACGGCATCAGGACCGGTTCCTTGAGCCTGCCTGTCGAAATGAGCCGGATCGTGTCGCGCTGGGAAATGTCAGCGCGCGGCGGGATCTGCATTCAAAGTCCACCGCGCAAAGCGTCGATATGTTGGCGAACCTGCAGCAGCTTCGGAATGCCGCCCTCGATCATCACGTCCAGGGGGCGCCGGCCACCATAAAGCGGCCCTTTGTTCGGCAACCGCACCCATTCATCGGCAAGCGCTTCGGAGAACAGAAGCCGCAGTCCCTTGAAGATGCCGATCAGGGCGCTGATGCGTGTCAGCGAATCCTGGGAGAGAACGCCCTCCCACTCGCCTTTCTTCATGCGGAACCAGGTTCTCTCCGACACGTCGCCGATCAAGGTACAGATCTCGGTGCTGGTCAGATGCCAGATGTCTGCGAGCCTGACGATGCCAGCAACAGCCGCTGGCGTGAGCCGCGCCCGTGCCGAGGCATCCGCCAGATTTGCCGGCAAAGCCTGATTTGCAGGATCGCGAACCGCATAACCGACACTCATTCCGGCCTCCATCACTTGGCAGACAATATACTGCCAATTGGCAGAAAATTCAAGTCCTGGCTATCTCACAACGCTGCTGGTTGCCACCGCATTCGTATAGCGTGCAGCACCCGGTTGGATGCGCAAAGGATGCGTCGAATCTTCAGTCGGTCCGAAAAATCGATTCCGATTTTCCGCCGCGGTAGCGCTGCCATTCTCGCTGCTGCCACGGCTTTGCCACAAATTATTCACAGGTCCCGGGCCGGCTTTTGACAAAGAGTTTCAATGCCTAACGGCAAACGGCAGGTCGCAAATTCCACAATCTCGTCGCATTGCAGCAAAGTTTCTGCTTGCCTGTGGCACAAATGACCCTAGACTCTCGCCATAGCTCTTTAAGAGGAGGCTATGACATGGGACTGACGAGGCCGATCAACGCATTGATGATTTGTGCTGCGTTTGCATTCATCGGCGCCCTCATTATGGGCGTCCTTCCATAAGGCCGCTGAGCGGGGGAAGACCAGCACCGAATACTCCAAACCATTTGAAAAGGCCGGGCATTTTGCCCGGCCTTTTGCATTCCCCCGATCTTTGACATTTCAAAAAGGAGCTTGCCGCCTTACGCCGCGGCTGATCCCGCCGCCTCGACTTCGTGCGACCTGATGCCGATCATGTGGCAGATGGCGAAGACCAGATCGGCTCGGTTCATCGTGTAGAAGTGGAAATCGCCGACGCCGCGCTCGACAAGGTCCAGCACCTGCTCGGCGGCCACGGCAGATGCCACCAGCGCATGCGTTTGCGGATCGTTCTGCAGCCCATCGAAACGCTCGGCCAGCCATGCTGGCACCAAGGCGCCGCACCGCGCCGAGAAGTTGGCGACCTGGGTGAAATTGTGCACCGGCAATATGCCCGGCACGATGGGTATGTAGATGCCGGCCCGCCGTGCCCGCTCGACATAGCGCTCATAGAGATCGTTGTCGAAGAAGAACTGGGTGATCGCCCGCGTCGCTCCGTTGTCGGCCTTGCGCTTCAGCATATCGAAGTCGGTGGCGAAATCCGGGCTTTCCGGATGCTTTTCCGGATAGGCCGAGACCGATATGTCGAAATCGCCGGCGCCCTTCAGCGCATCAACCAGTTCGGCGCCATTGGCATAGCCTTCCGGATGCGGCCGGTAGGCCGCGCCGACGCCCTCGGCCGGATCGCCGCGCAGGGCGACGAAACGCTTGACGCCCATATCGGCGAACTCCCGGATCACCGCATCGACCTCGTGACGCGCCGCATCGACGCAAGTCATGTGCGCCGCCGGCGTCAGCGTCGTTTCATTGAGGATGCGCTTGACGGTGCGGGCCGTCCGCTCGCGGGTCGAACCACCGGCGCCATAGGTGACCGAGACGAATTTCGGCTTAAGCGGCTCAAGCCGGGTGACCGTGTCCCACAGCCTTGCTTCCATCTCATCGTTTTTCGGCGGAAAGAACTCGAACGAAACCCTGACCTTGTCGCCGATGTCGGGGCGGCGGGAGAAGCGGAACTGGTTCATCAGGCGGTTTCCCCTATCGGATACGCATTGGCCGGTTGTCTGTCGTTGGAAGGCTCGGCAATCAGCATGCGCCGATCGCGGCCGAGCCAGAGTTTGACGGTGAGCTTGGCCTCGTTGCCGCCGCGCGGCTCGAATTCCTGGCTGTCCTCGAGGTCGAGGCCGGCCTCGGAAAACCAGTCGCCAATCTGCCGGTCGGAAAAGCCGAGACGCATATGCGCGTGCTCGTCGCGCAAGAACTCCAGCGCGTGCGGCGCGAAATCGACGATCACCAGCCGGCCGGCCGGGCGCAGCAGACGCGCCGCCTCGCGGATGGCGCGGGCGGGATCGTCGAGATAGTGCAGCACCTGATGGATGGTAACGAGATCGAAGGCGTCGCGTTCGACCGGCGGCGCGAAAATGTCACCCTGGCGCACCTGCGCATTCGAAACGCCGGCCTTGTCGAGATTGGCGCGCGCCACCGTCAGCATTTCGCGCGACATGTCGATGCCGACACCGCGCCGATAGAGCGGCGAAAAGATCTCGAGCAGCCGTCCGGTGCCGGTGCCGAGATCGAGCATCGACTGGAACGGCCGCTTGCCGACGAGCTTGATGAGGGCTGCTTCGACCGCGCGATCCGGCACATGCAGCGAGCGGATATGGTCCCAGCTTGCGGCGTTTACCGAGAAATATTCGGCAGCCCGGTCCTGCCGCTTGCGCTTGACTGCGGCCAGCCGTTCGAGATCACGCTCGACCTGCGGATCGGCGCCGCGGATGCCGGAGACCAGCCTGAGCACAAAATCGCGCGACGTGTCGGAATCCGAAAGCCGGAAGAACGCCCACGAGCCCTCCTGGTAGCGGCCGATCAGCCCGGCCTCCAGCAGCAATTTCAAATGGCGCGAGACGCGCGGCTGCGACTGGCCGAGGATTTCTGTCATATCTGAAACGGTCAGATCGCCGCGCGACAGCAGCGCCAATATGCGCAGCCGGCTGGATTCCGCCGCCGCCTTCAATGTATCTACCATCGTGTCGAGAGCGACATGCATGCGAGCATTCTCTTTGAAAAGATATAAACATATGTTTATGTCGGTTTGGATAGGCTTGCAAGCGCTATGTCGCTTCCGGACAAGAAAATGACGCATGCGTGGCGGATCGCGCAAAAACGGACGCATGATCGGGGCGAGAACCATGTTCGAGACGCGCAGCGGCGAAAAGCTCCTGGAAACCGACCCGGCAACGATGCCGCCGGATGGCCATGTCGTCTTCATCGGCCGCATCGCTTCGCCTTGGATCACGCGGGAGGCTTGCCCCAAAAACATGAAGGCGGCGCGGGAGACGGAACAGCCGGCGCACTTGGTCATCGACCCGCTTTATCGGGATGGCCTGCTTGGGCTGGAACGCGCCAGCCACGTGATCGTCCTGTCCTGGCTGCACCATGCGCCGCGGCAACTGATTGTCCAGAAACCCCGCCATGCCACAGAGCCGAAAGGCGTCTTTTCGCTGCGCTCCCCTGCCCGCCCGAACCCAATTGGGCTGCATGTCGCCAGGCTGGTTGCCGTCGACATCGACACCGGCCGCGTCGATCTCGATGCCATCGACGTGCTCGACGGCACGCCGGTCATCGACATCAAGCCCTATTTCGCCTCGACCGATGCCTTCGCCGAGGCGACCATGTCCGGGCGGGACGAGCCAGGGCCGGTGGAGTGATGAGCGCGCCGACCGGCCGCCGCCGCGCCATCGCCAAGGCACTGACAGCGCTGCTGCCGCTGGCGCCCTATGCCGACATGGAAAAGATCCGTGCCGATGCCGGCGCCGTGCACATGAAGACCTTGCCGCCGAGCATTGCCGTGTGGCTGGCGACGATAGCGCATATTCGCCACGCCCACACCGACTACGAAAAGCTGCTGGCCGAAGGCTATGACCGCGATTCCGCGCGCTTCTTCGTCATCGAGCAGACCAACAATGTGCTCACCCGCTGGCGCGCCACCCGTCTGCTCGACGATGAGGATGAGGCGTAGAGCGATGGCAGGCACACGCGTCGAGTTCTGCGCTCTTCACTGCTGTGATTAGCGAAATCGAGAGGTGACGGCCAATCTCCCCCCAAGTGGGGGAGATGTCCGGCAGGACAGAGGGGGGCGCTGTCCCGCCGACCTCAGGTCGGCAACATCGGAACTTTCAAAGCCTGAAATAAAAACCCGCCTCGGTGGGCGGGTCGTTGGAGCCCAATTGGCACCATACCCAAATTAGTAGCATAGCTGCCGGCACAAAGCAAGAACAAAATACGCCGTGACTAGAGGTCGCCTTGCCTGGACTAGGCCCGGTAAATCCACTGCTCCGGCACGCGCACCGAAATCTCCTCGCCGGCCGCGATCGTGCCGGGCTTCTCGACCCAGGCGACGAGCCCGCGCAACCGCTTCGCCGCCTTCGGGAACAGCAGCGCGCCGGCCTCATGGTCGGCCATCCCGGCATTTTCGGCGACCGATCGCCCGGCGATCCGGCAAGGCCCGTTCTGCGCGTCGATCTTGACGGTCGCGCCGCCTTTGAAGAACAGCAGCGTGCCGGACGGCAGCATGGAGAGGCGCGGCAGGCCGTCGATCAGGAGATTGGCGCCGATCCATTCCGGCTTGATCTCGGCGATGCCCATCCGTTCGGCGACGATTGCCAGTTCGTCCGCAGCCACGATCGACAATTGCCGTTCGTTGCGCATCTCGGTGCCGCGCGGATACCAGGGTTCCCGCCCGCCGGAGCGCCGCGTCGTGCCGGCATGGAAATCGCCGTCGATGCCGTCGAAACCGAGTTGCAGCGTATCCACCGCTCGTGTCTCAAAACGATCGAATGATGCGAGATAGAGCGCCGCCACCCTGGCGGCGAGTTTTCGCGACGGGACGATCTCGACCGGAGTTTCGGCTTCGGGAAACATATCCGGCATTGGTTTCACTCCTAGCTGCCGGATGCAGTTAGCCGAAGTCGATTCATAGGGTCCAGTCGAAAGCGTTGATGCTCCAATCAAGACGGCTGATACGGGTCGGCACCACCAGCGTCATGGTTGAACCAGCCTCATGCAAAAGCGTGCCGCATTGCTGCCGCGCTGCATCGGTTGATAATATCGATCAGGTCAAGCCCGCGGAGGTTCATCATGCATCCCGCATCGGCAATCGCACAGCTCTGGCTGCTCTGGGTGGTTTCATGGGCCGCGGCAGCCTTCTGGGCCGACCGGGCCGAAAAACGCGCCGGCTTCGGGGTGGAGCTTCCATCCCGCGCCGTCATGGTGCTCGGCACGATCCTGCTCTTCATCCCGGCGCACGGTTATGCCGGCCCGCTGAGGCTTTGGACGCCGAACCTTGCCGAAGCGTGGATCTGCGTGGCGCTGATTGCCGCCGGTCTGGCATTTGCCTGGTGGGCGCGGCTGCATCTTGGCCGCCTGTGGTCGGCCACGGTCACCGCCAAGGCCGCGCATCGCGTCGTCGACACCGGCCCTTACCGGCTGGTGCGCCACCCGATCTATACCGGCCTGCTTCTGGCGATCCTCGCCACCATGGCGGCGAAAGGCACTGTCTGGGGCGTTGCCGGCGCCATCCTCATCACCGTCGGCATCGTCATGAAGGCAAGGCTGGAGGAGCGTTTTCTGCGCGGTGAACTGGGTAGCGCTTACGACGACTATGCCAGGCGCGTTCCGATGCTGGTGCCGTTCGCGCCGGGCTAATGCATGTCGCCCAAAAGCATGCCCTCGGGCTTGAACCGAGGGTGTGCAGTGGTTTTGGGACAACGACATGCGTAAAACAAAAAATCTAAAGCATGCGCAATAGCGCGCCGCCGATCGAGTAGCCGGCGCCGAAGGCGCAGAGCAGGCCGTAGTCGCCGGCCTTCATGTCGGCATGGTTCTCCGACAGGGCGATGATGGCGCCGGCGGCGGCGGTGTTGCCGAGGCGCTCCAGCACCATCGGCGCGCGGTCGTGGTCGACGTCATGGCCGAACGACAGTTTCAGGATCATGGCGTTCATCCGCGCATTGGCCTGATGCAGCCAGAAGCGCCGGATCGCTTGCGGCGTCAGCCCGTGCTCGGCCAGGAACTCGACGATGAATTTGTGGCCGGCAACGGTGACTTCCTTGAACACCTTGTTGCCGATCTGCTTGATCAGATTGCCTTCCAGATCGATCACGTACGGATCGTCCTGGGTGGCGCGGGTATAGTAACCGAGATTGGTGCGGATGCTGTTCGACATCTGCGTCCAGGCGCGCGTATCCAGCACCTCGAAGCGGCCCGGCCGCTTCTCGCCCTGGGCGAGCCCTTCGACGATCATCGACACGGAAGCGTCGCCGAAGATGAAATGCGTCTGCCGGTCGCGAAAATTGAGATGCCCGGTGATGATCTCCGGCGTCGTCACCAGCACGCGTTTATGCGCCCCTGCCCGCACCAGATTGACGGCGATGTGCAACGCCGCCGCTGCCGAAGAGCAGCCAAGCCCCATATCGAAGCCGGCGCCTTTCGTCCCCAGCGCCTGCTGCATTTCGATGGCGATCGCCGGATAGGGCCGCTGATGGTGCGAGGCCGAGCAGATCACCAGGTCGATGTCGCCAGGCTTCAGCCCGGCATGATCGAGCGCCTTGCGGGCCGAAGCGATGCCGAACTCGGCCTCCAGCGACAGTGCATCGTCGGGCCGCGCCGCGAAACGCGGCGCCATGCGGGTCGGATCGAGGATGCCTTCCCGTTCGATGACATGGCGGGTCTGGACGCCCGAGGCATGGACGATGAAGGCACTGTCCGATTTCTGTACTAGCGGCTCGCCCGACACCTCGCGGCGGACGTTCTCCATGTCCACCCAGGCGTTGAAGCTGGCGACGAGCTCCTCGTTGGTGATCGAAGCTTCGGGGATTTCAACGCCGATGCCGCTGATGATGACGCGATGCATTTCCAGTTCGTCCCGTGCGCAGGCGTTGCGGCTTCATGTCGACGCCGCAAAAAGCTCGGCGCAACCTCTTTTGCACCTAGCCAGTTTATGCCGGCTTAAATCAAGTCCCTGGGACGGGTCTTTACCAGGCGCAGAGCTTGGTATTGGTCTGCGGGTTGTTCCAGCAGGCGCCGTCATCGCGGCTGCGCACGAATTGCCCGGGCAGCGGCACGTTGCGGCGGCCGAGATTGACATAGCCATAGGCAAAACCCGGTCCGTCGATTTCCAGGACGTAGGTCGGATAACCCGGCGCCGAGATGCGAAAGCTCCCCACATCGTCCAGCGCCCGATAGCTGCACGAGAAATAGCCGTCGTCGCTGGTGAAGCAGCGCGCTCGCTTGGCCTCCGCCGATAGAGACAAGGCAAGCACAGCGGCCGCACAAATGCTGCCGCCGAAACCCATCTTTTTCAGTGTCATCATCCACCCCCATGGCCCATAAAGGGCCGTGCCCCAGCGAGATGCGCATGACGGCGAAAGCCGGTCAAGCATCCGCTGCTAGCTGTTTTTGGGTGTAGCTAAGCGTTTCTAAGCGGAACGCCGCGCCACGATGAAGAGACGGGGAAAGCGCAGCAACACCTTGCCGCTTGTCGTTTTCGGATAGGCTTCGCTGATCCCGGCCGCGTAGCGCTTCAGGAAAAGCTGCCGCTCGTTTTCGTCGAGAGGATCGAGGAACGGCTTCAGCCCCGTCGATTTCACCCACTCGACGATCGCCTCGGCATCGGCCAGCGGATGGTTGTAGATCGTGTGCCAGATATCGAGCCGATCCGAGAATGGCGACAAAAGGTCGTAATAGAACGCGACCGGCGGCAGCGGCGCGCGGGCCGCGCGCTCGAGCTTTTCGGCAAACGGCATCTCGGCCGCGGTCTCCCGCATCAGCCGGTGCGAAGGTTCGGCCATATTGTCCGGCATCTGCACGGCAAGCGCGCCGCCGGGCGCCAAAAATCCCATCAACCGCTGGAAGACCGCCGGATGCTCCGGCAGCCATTGAAACACCGCATTGGCAAAGATCACGTCGACCGGTTCGGTCGGCTGCCACGCCGCCGCATCCGCCAAGGCAAAGCTGACACCGGGCAGGCGCGCCCTGGCCTTCTCGATCATGTCGGGCGAGGTATCGAAGCCGCTGATCTGCGCCCGCGGCCAGCGCTCGACCAGCAATTCGGTCGAATTGCCCGGCCCGCAGCCAATGTCGACCACCCGGCGCGGTTCCGGCACCGGCACCTGCGCAACGAGATCGCGCGCCGGCCGGGTGCGCTCGTCCTCGAACTTCAGGTAGAGGGCGGCGGACCAGTCGGGTCTCACCTTCGCGACTGTATTCATCGAACCACCCAAATCGCGACAGCGCTATCATCGATCCTTGTCAGAATTCGGAATGAGCCCACACGATATTTCCAGAGACCTGCCAGTGGTCCTGGTAGCGCTTCGCCAAGTTCGCGTGGATTATCGCGCGAGGCGAGCCTGTTTTCCAGGAAGTCCACAATCCGACGCTGATCGGACCTTTGCAATCTGGAGATATCCTTCAGTGCACGCTTCTCGACACGAATTGTCCACACGATCAACCGTCACTGCGGTCGCTTGCGTCCAATCCCAGTCGTTCCTTAGCTTCGGCCAGAGAAAGCCATTCACCTTCACCATCGTTAAGGCGCTCGAGGGCGATTAGTCCGTCTTCCAGATCCTGAATTTGCTCGACAATGGCCTCAACGACTACGTCATGTTTTGTCCGGCCAGTTTTCCTTGCGACGATCTCGAGGCGTTTTTCCAGCGCGGTAGGAAGCTCGACATTAAGCATGTTTATCTCCTTCCGGTAATTCTACGAGCAGCCTGGGGCGCTTGCAACCAATCCGTTGTTACCGAGTCAGCCGCTTATACGTCATCCTGTGCGGATTGACCGCCTCAGGCCCAAGCCGGCGGATTTTGTCCTGCTCGTAGTCCTCGAAATTGCCTTCGAACCATTCGACATGGCTGTCGCCTTCGAAGGCGAGGATGTGCGTCGCCAGGCGATCGAGGAACATGCGATCGTGCGAGATGATGACGGCGCAGCCGGCGAAGCTCTCGAGCGCGTCTTCGAGTGCCGCCAGCGTTTCGGTATCGAGATCGTTGGTCGGTTCGTCGAGCAGCAGCACATTGCCGCCGGTCTTCAGCATCTTGGCCAGATGCACGCGGTTGCGTTGGCCGCCGGACAAGTTGCCGACCTTCTGCTGCTGGTCGCCGCCGCGGAAATTGAACGACGCGCAATAGGCGCGGGTGTTGGCTTCGAACTTGCCGAGCTTGACCACTTCGGCGCCGCCCGAGATCTCTTCCCAGACCGTCTTGGTCGGGTCGAGTGCGTCGCGGCTCTGGTCGACGTAGCCGAGCTTGACCGTCTCGCCGACGCGGATGGTGCCGGCATCGGGCTTTTCCTGGCCGGTGATCATGCGGAACAGCGTCGTCTTGCCGGCGCCGTTCGGGCCGATGACGCCGACGATGCCGCCGGGCGGCAGCTTGAATTCGAGATCGTCGATCAAAAGCGTGTCGCCAAAGCCCTTCGACAGGCCCTCGACCTCGATCACCACATTGCCGAGCCGCTCGCCATGCGGAATGACAATCTGGGTATCGCTCGGACGCCGCTTGTCGGCTGCATCCAGCAGATCCTGGAAGGCCTGGATACGGGCTTTCGACTTGGTCTGCCGGGCTTTCGGGCTGGACTGGATCCACTCGCGCTCGCGGCCGATCGCCCGCTGGCGCGCATCGTCCTCGCGGCCTTCCTGCTTGAGCCGCTTGGCCTTGGCTTCGAGATATTTGGTGTAGTTGCCTTCGTAGGGGATACCGCGGCCGCGATCGAGCTCGAGGATCCAGCCGGTGACATTGTCGAGGAAGTAGCGATCGTGGGTGATGATCATCACCGCGCCCGGATAGGCCCGCAGATGCTTTTCCAGCCACGCCGTCGTCTCGGCGTCGAGATGGTTGGTCGGCTCGTCGAGCAGCAGAAGGTCGGGCTGGCGCAGCAGCAACTGACAGAGCGCGACGCGACGGCGTTCGCCGCCCGACAGCTTGGTGACATCGGCCTCCTTGGGCGGGCAGCCGAGTGCCTCCATCGCCATCTCGACCTGCTGTTCGAGATCCCACAGGTTGAGCCGGTCCATCTCGTCCTGCAGCTTGGCCGACTCGTCCGCCGTCTCGTCGGAATAGTTCATCATCAATTCGTTGTAGCGCTCGATGATGGCGGTCTTGGCGGCGACGCCTTCCATGACGTTTTCGAACACGTTCTTGTTCGGATCGAGCGCCGGCTCCTGCGCCAGGTAACCGACGGTAGCACCCTCGGCCAGCCAGGCCTCGCCGCTCCACTCCTTGTCGATGCCGGCCATGATCTTGAGGATCGTCGACTTGCCGGCGCCGTTGGGGCCGAGGATGCCGATCTTGGCGTCCGGGTAGAAGGACAGATGAATGTTCTCGAGCACCTTCTTGGTGCCGTAGGCCTTGTTGAGGCCGGCCATGTGATAGATGAACTGGCGTGCCACGCGCGCTTTCCCTGAAAAGTCGACTGATGTCGGATTGGATGGAAGTTGGGGGCTATGTAAGCGATGCGGCCGCGAACGGCAAACAGTTTTGGCCCTAAAGCAATTCCAGGAAAAACCGTGAAACGGTTTTCCGTCCGGAATTGCATCAAAACAAAAAAGATGAAGCGGTTCAGCGGTTCCGTGAAACGATAACCCGCTCCAGGCGGATTTGGTCGCAGCCGCAAACGCTTAGCCGCTTCATTTCGTGCCGGCGCCCAGGCGAAAGCTCCGGTTAATCATTCCGCGTCAAACAATGTTGGATGGGAAATCGCTGGCAGCCGCGATTTCGGGGAGAGAGATCGGGCCGTGTTGAACAGTTTCCTGCTTTTTGCCGAAGCGGTTCTCTATTTCGGCATCATGGTCACGCTTTTCCGGTTCAGGGGCCGCATCGGCCTCGGCGTCTTTGTTTGCGCCCTTGGCGTCATGCATTTCCTGGAAACCTATCTCGCCAGCGTCTTCTACGTCGCGCTGCCGTTCGGCATGGTATCGCCGGGTTCGGCCGTGCTGTTTTCCGGCAAGCTGGTGATGCTTCTCCTGCTCTACATCAAGGAGGACGCGGCAACTGTCCGGCAGCCGATTTACGGCCTGCTGCTCGGCAATGCCCTGATGGTCGGGCTCGTGCTGATCCTGCGCCTGCACGACATCGCACTGCTGCCCGACGGCAAGCTTCCCGACATCGGCTTTATCGACGAGATGGGCTGGCTGATGGTGTGGGGCACGACACTGCTGTTCGTCGACGCCATCCTGATCATTCTGCTCTATGAAAAGCTCGGCAAATACCTGCGCAAGGCGCTTTTCACCCGCATCCTGGTCTCCGTCGCCTGCGTGCTCACCTTCGACCAGGCAGGCTTTTTCACGGCGCTGCATTTCGTCACCGGTGCGCCGGTCGCGGTGTTCTTCGGCGGCTGGTTCGCCAAGATGGCAGCGGCCCTGGTCTACAGCACCATGCTGGTCGCCTATATCAGGTGGTTCGAGGCGCGGCAGGTGCCGGCGCCGCGCGGGCTTTCCGACATTTTCGACACGCTGACCTATCGCGAGCGCTATGAGGCGCTGGTCGAGCATGTTGGTCGCGACGGCCTCACCGGCCTCCTGCACAGGGGGCGCTTCGACAGCGATGGCGAGGCCGCCGTCGCCGCCAGCCTGCGGACCGCCAGGCCGCTCAGCCTGCTGATCATCGATGTCGACCACTTCAAATCGATCAACGACCGCTTCGGCCACGCCGAGGGAGACAAGGTGCTGAAAGCCCTGGCGATTTTGCTTGGCGAACTTGTCGGGACCGAAGATCAATTGTTCAGGATCGGCGGTGAGGAATTCGCCATCCTCGGCTGGCGTCCGCAGCCGCTCGCCAGGCTGCTGGGTGAAACCGTCAGGCAAGCGGTCAAGACGTCCGCGAGCACCAGCCGGTTCGACATTACCGTCAGCGCCGGCATCTCGACGGTCAGCGAGACGACCCGTTGCCTTGCCGATCTCTTTGCGCTGGCCGACCAGCGTCTCTACAAGGCCAAATCCACGGGACGCGATCGCGTTGTCGGGGAACCGGGCGGCAACGAAGCAGACGCCCGCAACACATGGACCAGGCCGGAGCGCAGCGCCGGCGCGTAACGCTGCCCAGGCCTGCGATTGGCTCAATCAGGATTGTTTGCGCCGCTGCCATCCGCCGATCGCAACCGAAACCGCCATCAGCGCGATCGCCAGCCATTTCAACGCGGTAATAATCGGGCCGGCTTCGATATCGTAGGCAATGAACAGAAGAATGCCCGGTACCAGCAGGCCGCAGAGCACGAGCGTGATCCGGTTGATCTGCCATGACACTTTTGCCGCAAGCGCCTGGTCGCCGGGCAAGGCGACAAGCGCGGCCCGCATTGCCTTCGGCGCCACCAGCGTGGTCGAAAGACGCAGCGAAATCGGCAGGCCGATGCCGATGATCAGGAAGGCGCATGCCGCCAGGAGCAGCGAAAACTTGAGCGCACTGGTTTCGGCCGGTACCGGGAACAGCAGCGCCGCCAGCGGCAGGAAGACACAGAACATCCCGAGCGCGGCGATGGCGATGAAGATCGCCGCGTTGACCAGCGTAAACAATTGGTAGGTGCCGCTGCCGACGGGTTTGGCGAGCGTGGTCATGCGCGCCCACTCCACCTCGGTGTAGGAAAAGCCCGGCCACTCCATATGGCCGTCGCGGATCGCCGTCATGCCCTTGGCCCAGAACGCCAGCCGCGCCAGCGCGCCGCTCGTCATACCACTCATCGCCACCCCCTGCGAATGATAACCCCGGGATCATACCATCCCCGGCGCAAAGCGACAGTCGCGTACGGCCTGTTTACTGGAACCCGACGGCATCGACCGCGCCCTTCGGGCAGCCGGCCTTGGCTGTCGGCGCCGAGGCAAGCAGCAGGGCACCGAGCGAAGCGTTCGAAGCGATCGGGCCGGTCAGGCCGAGCGTCAGTTCGCCGATCAGCCGCCTGCCGTTCGAAGGATCGACCACGCAGGACACGCGGACCCGGTCGCCCGCGCCTTTGCCGAAGGCACTGTCGAAGGTGCTGCGGATCTGATCGGATGTCAGTTGCTTGCCGACGTTCTTGATGAAGAGATCGCGCACCGGCGACGCATTCATCGCGCGCATCAGGTTCAAGGCGTCGGCGAAATACTCCTGCTGGCTCTTGCCGTAGCAGGTGCCGTGCTTGATCCATTCATGCCTTTCGAGGGCGGATGCGGTGCCCGGCATCACCTGGTCGAGTTCCGCTCGCGTTTTCGGGTCAAGGGTGACCGGCGGCAAATCCCGCCAGTGTGCCGGATCGTCGTTCGCCTTGTCGCTTGCCGCGACCTGGCAATAGAAATTTCCGTTCGGCTGCGGCCACAACCCATGCAAGGTGAAGTGGGTCGCATCGAAACCGGCGGCGGTCTGCGCACGGCATTCGGTTTTGCCGGATTTGGTCTCACAAAAAGCCGGCTGCCAGCTCAACGCGAAGACATATTCCGGCTTTCCGGACGCCGATGGCTTGTTCGGCTCGGCAGGCGCCGGTGCAGCCGGCATCGTCGACACGCTGCCGCCCGAAACATGACCGCAGCTGATCTTGACCCAGCGGCGCTCCGGATCGGCGCCCGGCACGCGAATGAGGTAGTGGGTGGGCGCGTCCTTGTTGCCGGCCAGCAGATCATAATTCTGACCAGCCGCGGTCGAGACATTGCCGGGATTCTTGCCGCTCTTGATCGCCTGCGTTGCCGGACAGGCGGCATCGGCGACGAAAGAGCCGGTCATCTTCACATCGGCCCGCGCCGCGCTTGCGCCAGCAAACGCAACAAACACTGCCCCCCATATCGCCCAAATCCGCATTCCGGCACTCCTCGTGATTCACGCCGCAAGCTAGAAACTTGCGACATGTCAGAATTACGATTTCTTTCGCCGGCCGTAAAAACAATCGCCAGCGCATTGAGACGGCTCGCGCGTGGTCGATCAGGATCCGCCCGCCTCCACCCGTTTCGTCAGGGTGCGCAGCAGATCAAGCGAGGCTTTCAGCACGTCGGCGTCCATACCCTCCGAAACGCGGTTCGCCCAAACATGCTGGCGTGTGCCGATATTCTTGACCGCTGCCCGGCCGGCATCGGTTATCGACAACAGCTTGGCGCGGCGATGCGCCGGGTTGTCGGCGTAGGCGGCAAGCCCCTCCGCAGCCAGTATGTCGGCCAGCCGCTGTACACTCTGACGGGCGAGACCCATGTCGCGGGCGATGTCGGCCACAGATTTCGGCTCCTTCAAAACTGCACCCAAAACCTGCCAGCGCGCTGCTGTCAGCCCGGTTGGAGCGGCCAGCCGGTCGGCCGCATCCAGAAAACTGCCGTTCATCCTGAACACGGCAAGCACCAGTTCGGTGAGCACATTTGCCGCCTCGGTCCTGGTCGTCATTTCTGGCCGGCCTCGATGGTCGCGACGAAATTATTAACGGCTTCGGCTACGACCTCGGGCTTGTCAAGCATCACCCAATGGCCGCTGCCCGCCACGATCTGGCGCGGAATGTCCGTGCGCAGCCGGTAGAGCGCGGCTGGAGTGTCACTGGCCTCGGTAGCCAATACGAACATAGGCCCGCGATACGCATCGAGTGCCGGCTCCGGGTTCCATTCGGCCAGTGCCTTGCCGACACCTGCCCTCGCCGCCGGATCGACCACTGCCGCATCGGCCAGAACACGCTGGCGAACAGCCGCGTTAGGGCCGGCAATCGACGTGTAATAGGCGTTCAGGACATCACGGCCTTGCGGACCGGCCAGATCGCGGACAAAGCCGTCACGAATCGCCTGCGGCAGCGCACGAGGATCGGTCGCCGGGTCGACGAGCAAGACACCGGCTACCCGGTCGGCATGGCTGGCGGCATAAGCGAGCGCCACGCCACCACCGCCGCTGTGCGCGACAATGAGAAACCGCTTCAGGCCAAACGCGTCGGCCACGGCACCGACATCCATTGCGCGACCGTCATAACCATAGTCACCGTCCTGCGCCGGCGCGGAGGCGCCATGACCGCGAAAATCGAAGGCTACCGCCTCGCGGCCTTCGACGGAGAGCTGCATCACCCGGTCCCAGTGGGAAGCGCGGCTGCAATCTCCATGCAGGAACATGATCGGCAGGCCATTGCCGGCGTTGATCCTATAAGTGGCAAGCTGGCCTTGCGGGCCTGGAACAGTGGACGTCATCATGGTCATCTCCCTGGTTTCCTGACTGAACGCAGCAATCCCTGACAACAGGGTGGCCGTCGTGAAGGCGAAGCCCGCCAGCAAGATTGCATGCCGCGAAATGGCCCGGTGGTTTTCATAGTCATACCCCCAATCTGCCGCTGACCATTTGACAGTATGCTGTCATGTAATCACATTGACAGCATGCTGTCAACGCCGTCGAGTGGGTACCCTGCGTCCCTTGACGTCGATCGCTGCGTCGCCCAACAGTCGCCGACGGGAGCGAGACATGCCATTTGACAAGCAGAGGATGCTGGCATCGCCGACCGGCGCCGAGCTCAACCTTTATGTGAAACACGCCATCGGCCAACCGCGCGCCATTGTCCAGGTCAATCACGGGTTGGCCGAGCACGCGGCGCGCTATGCCCGTTTCGCCGATTTCCTTGGCGAGCGCGGCTACCAGGTCTACGCGCACGACCACCGTGGCCATGGCGCCACCAAGGCGCCCGACGCGCCACCTGGCAGGTTCGCCGATGCGGATGGCGGTGCCAAGGTCATCGCCGATGTCGCCGCCGTCCATGATCTCATCGCCAGGGAACAGCCGGGTCTGCCGATCATCGTCTTCGGCCACTCCCTGGGCGCGTCGGTCGCGCTGAATTTTGTCCTCCGCCACTCGGCGCGCATCCATGCCGCCGCGATCTGGAACGGCAATTTCTCGGCCGGACTGCTCGGCCAAATCGCGCTGGCCATGCTTGGTTGGGAAAAGTTCCGGCTTGGCTCAGACGTGCCGTCGCGCCTGCTGCCCCGGCTGACGTTCCGGGCCTGGGGCAAGGCGGTGCCCAATCACCGGACGCCGTTCGACTGGCTGTCGCGCGATGCCGTTGAAGTCGAGAAATACATCGCCGACCCGCTTTGCGGCTGGGACGCATCGGTGTCGATGTGGCAGGACATCGTCATGATGACGCTGCATTGCGGCAGCGACCGCAATTTTTCCGGCGTGCGGCGCGACCTGTTCGTCAATCTGGTCGGAGGCGAGCAAGATCCGGCCTCGGACGGCGGCAAGGCGGTCAGCCATCTTGCCGGCCGGATGCACATGATGGGTTTTTCGAATCTCGTTTCAAAGGTTTACGCCAAAACCCGCCACGAAAGCCTGAACGAGGTCAACCGAGACATCATCATGGAGGATTTTGCCGCCTGGGCCGACCGCGTGCTGAGGGCACAGTGATACTGGCCCATTGCAAGGGCCGTGACAGCGGCGCGCGGGATTGATAGAGGCTGCGCTTTCGATCAACCACGGTGATCCATGACTGAGCCTCCGCTCAAAGGCATCCGCGTCATCGAACTCGCACGCATCCTCGCCGGGCCATGGGCCGGACAGCTGCTTGCCGACCTCGGAGCCGACGTGATCAAGGTCGAGAGCCCGGACGGCGGCGACGACACCCGCAAATGGGGACCGCCCTTCGTCATCGGCCATGACGGCGAAAACCTTTCGGCCGCTTATTACCATTCCTGCAACCGCGGCAAGCGCTCCATTGCCATCGACTTCTCGACGCCCGAGGGTGCCGAGACGGTGCGCCGGCTGGTCGCGACATCGGATGTGCTGATCGAAAACTTCAAAGTCGGCGGACTGAAGAAATACGGCCTCGACTATGACAGCCTGAGGAAAATCAACCCGCGGCTGATCTATTGCTCGATCACCGGTTTTGGCCAGTCGGGACCGTATGCGCCGCGTGCCGGCTATGATTTCATCATCCAGGGCATGGCCGGCATGATGTCGATCACCGGCGAAGCCGGCCGCGAACCGCAAAAGGCGGGCGTCGCCATTTCAGATGTTTTCACCGGGCTTTATTCGGTCATCGCCATTCAGGCGGCGCTTCGCCATGCCGAGAAGACCGGCGAAGGCCAGCATATCGACATGGCGCTCTACGATACCCAGATCTCGACGCTCGGCAACCAGAACCTCAACTATCTCGTCTCCGGACAGTCGCCGGTGCAGATGGGCAATGCGCATATGAACATCGCGCCCTACGAAGTGGTGCCGGTGAAGAATGGCCACATCATCCTGGCGGTCGGCAATGACGGCCAGTTCGCAAAGTTCTGCGCTGCCGTCGGCCTCGACGAGCTGGCGTCGAACCCTGACTTCGCCACCAATCCCGCCCGCGTCGCCAACCGGGCAAAGCTGCGCGAGCATATGATCGAGGCGCTGAAAGCCTTCGATCGCGACCCGTTGCTGGCCAGACTTGAGACTGCCGGAGTGCCGGCCAGCCCGATCAACAACATCGGCCAGATGTTTGCCGACCCGCAGACCATCGCGCGCGGCATGCGGCTCGACCTCGATGACGGCCATGGCAATCTGTTGCCCTCGGTGCGGGCGCCGATGGTCATGTCCGGCACGCCGCTGGTCTATGAACGTCCGTCACCGCGTCTCGGCGAACACACCGAAGAAATCCTTGCCGAACTGGAGAGGTCAGGAAAATGAAGACCGGCGGACAACTCATCGTCGATGCGCTCGAAGCCAACGGAACGGACCGTATCTATTGCGTACCCGGCGAATCCTATCTGGCGGTGCTCGACGCGCTGCATGATTCACCGATCCGCACAATCGTCTGCCGCCAGGAGGGCGGTGCCGCAATGATGGCCGACTGCCATGGCCGCCTGACCGGCAGGCCCGGCATCTGCTTCGTCACCCGAGGCCCAGGCGCCACCAATGCCTCGGCCGGCATCCACATCGCGATGCAGGATTCAGTCCCCCTCATCCTGTTCATCGGCCAGGTCGCCAGCCACGCCAAGGGGCGCGAGGCCTTCCAGGAGGTCGACTACGTCAGGTTCTTCGGCGATATCGCCAAATGGGTGGTCGAGATCGACGACGCCGCACGCATACCCGAATTCGTCACACGCGCCTTTGCGGTGGCGACGTCCGGTCGCCCGGGCCCGGTCGTCATCTCGCTGCCCGAAGACATGCTGACCAGCCTCGCGGAGGCACCGGACGCCCGGCATTATACCCCTGTTGAGACGCGGCCTGGCGAAGTCGAGCTCGACGCACTGGAACTGTTGCTCAACCAGGCAAAGCGGCCCTTCGTCATCCTCGGCGGTACGCGCTGGGACGCGCAGGCCGTTGCACGGATGCGGACGATAGCCGAAGCCTGGTCGCTGCCGGTCGGCTGCTCCTTCCGCCGCCAGATGCTGTTCGACCATCTCCACCCGAACTATGCCGGCGATGTCGGCATCGGCATCAATCCCAAGGTAGCAACCGCCATCAAGCAGGCCGACCTCGTGCTGCTGATCGGCGGCCGTATGGGCGAGATGCCGTCATCCGACTACACGCTGCTGAAGAGCCCCTACCCCGACCAGACGCTGGTCCATATCCATGCCGACGCCGGCGAACTCGGCCGCGTCTACCGGCCGGCGCTGGCGATCAATGCCTCGCCTGCCGCTTTCGTCGAAGCCTTTGCCGGACGCAAGCCGACCGCAACGCCGGTCTGGGCGGCTGAGGCAGCGAAGCTGCACGCCGCCTATCTCGACTGGTCGACGCCTCCGGAGAGCGGCCCCGGCGCCGTCCAGATGGGGCCGATCATGAATTATCTCGAAACGATGCTGCCGGACGACGCCATCCTCACCAACGGCGCCGGCAACTACGCCACCTGGGTGCATCGCTACCATCGCTTCCGGCGTTTCGGCACGCAGGCAGCACCCACATCCGGCTCGATGGGCTACGGCACGCCGGCGGCGGTCGCCGCCAAGCAGCTTTTCCCCGACCGCGACGTGATCGCCTTCGCCGGCGACGGCTGTTTCCTGATGAACGGCCAGGAATTCGCCACCGCCGTGCAATACGGGCTGCCGATCATCGTCATCGTCGTCAACAATGGCATCTACGGCACCATCCGCATGCATCAGGAGCGCGAATATCCCGGCCGTGTCGTCGCCACGGACTTGAAGAATCCCGACTTTGCTGCTTTGGCTCGTGCCTATGGCGGCCATGGCGAGACGGTGGAAAAGACCGCCGACTTCGCGGCGGCCTTCGAGCGAGCGCGGGCCAGCGGCAAGCCGTCGATCGTAGAGATCCGGCTCGACCCTGAAGCCATCACGCCGACCCGCACGATGTCCCAGATTCGCGACAAGGCCTGACAAAACAGGATGATTGCCCTGTTTTGTCGTCGTGATCTGCCTATTTGGCCTTCTCGATCTGGCCGCGGATCTCGCCGTCCGCATGGGCCGCGGTGTGGATGTTGACGTAATATTTGCCAGCCTCAAGATCGGTGGCCTGGGCATCGGTCAATGTCGCCGAACCCTTGATCGGGCTCTTCAGCTTGCCTTCGAACGGCACCACCGGATCGGCGTTTTGACCCTTTGCCGCCGGGCCGTGAATGTGTGCGGCCTTCGCCGGCCCGCTGAGGCCGGAATATCTCACGGTCCAGCTGAGTTTCTTGGTGGCGGTGTTGAACCTGAGCGTGGCGGTGCCCTTGCCCTTCGTGGTGACGGGCGGGTTCTGCTGAGCACCATCGAGCGTCGCCGTCATCTTCATGGTTTCGGCCAAGGCCGGTGAAGCAGAGAAGATGGCTGCAGAAATGGCCAGCGCCGAAAGCATCGGCGTGAAGGACTGGATGCGCATGGAAACCTCCGTTGTGACACCCTTGAGGCGGATGCACCGGCACAACGATTTTGCGAGCGGATGTTTCCGCCGGTAACGTTTATTTTACCTCCCACTAAAAAGGGGCGGTCGCCCGCCCCTTTTCCGCTACAAGCCAGTTTGACAGCCCTATTTGATGGCCTTGTCGGTGATCGCCGTCGTGTAGGCGCCGGTAGGCTCCTTGCTGATGATCTTCTGGTCGAGCAGCGCCTTGGCGGTGCGCTCGTAGGTCGCCGGATCGAGCTTGCCATCGGCATTGTCGATCAGCTTGGCGACTTCGCCCATCATGCGCTTCTGGTGATTCTCGTCCTGGCCGCCATTGTCCATGACGATGCCGGCCGCTTCGTCGGAATTATCGACGGCGTATTTCCAACCCTTCATCGAAGCGCGCACGAAACGCACCATCTTGTCCTCGAAGGCCGGATCCTTGAGCTTGTCCTCCAGGGCATAGAGCCCGTCTTCGAGCAGATCGTTGCCCATGGCGGAATAGTTGAAGACGGTCAGCTCTTCCGGCTTGTAGCCGGCGTCGATGAGCTGCCAGTACTCGTTATAGGTCATGACCGAAATGCAATCCGCCTGCTTCTGGATCAGCGGCTGCACATCGAAGCTCTGCTTGAGCACGGTGACGCCGTCCGGCCCGCCATCGGTCTTGAGGCCAAGCTTGTTCATCCAGGCATAGAACGGATACTCGTTGCCGAAGAACCAGACGCCGAGCGTGTGGCCCTTGAAGTCGGCTTCTGTCTTGACCGGACCGTCCTTCGGGCAGACCAGCTCCATGCCGGCCTTCTTGAACGGCTGGGCGATGTTGACCAGCGGCACGCCCTTCTCGCGCGCAGCCAGCGCGCCGCCCATCCAATCGACGATGACGTCGGCGCCGCCGCCGGCGATGACCTGCTCGGGCGCAATGTCCGGGCCGCCGGGCTTGATGTCGACGTCGAGGCCCTCGGCTTCATAGAAGCCCTTGGCCTTGGCGACATAATAGCCGGCGAACTGTGCCTGGGTGACCCATTTCAGCTGCAGCGTCACCTTGTCCGCGGCCATCGCCTGGAACGCGGCAAGCGACATCGCGCCGGCCAGCATCGAAACAACAAGTCTTTTCATGTTTTTACCCTCTGAAGTTAGCGCCCTAAACCCACCGCCCCTATCCACCACGGACAGAGGGATGCCAAAACGTGACTGCTCTCTCGAAAAGAGCGACCACGCCATAAAAGACCGAACCCGCAAGTGCTGCAACTGCGATTTCCGCCCACACCATGTCGATGTTCATCCGCCCGACTTCCGTCGAAATGCGGAATCCCATGCCGACCACCGGCGTGCCGAAGAACTCGGCGACGATGGCGCCGATCAGCGCCAGCGTCGAATTGATCTTCAACGCATTGAAGATGAAGGGTGCCGCCGCCGGCAGCCGCAGCTTGAACAGCGTCTGCCAGTAGCTCGAGGCATAGGTGCGCATCAGGTCGCGCTCCATATGGCCGGAGGCGGCAAGCCCGGCGACGGTGTTCACCAGCATCGGGAAGAAGGTCATGATGATGACCACCGCTGCCTTCGACTGCCAGTCGAAGCCGAACCACATGACCATGATCGGCGCGACGCCGATGATCGGCAGCGCCGACACCATATTGCCGATCGGCAAAAGCCCGCGCCGCAGAAACGGCACGCGGTCGGCGGCGATGGCAACGAGGAAGCCGGCGCTGCTCCCCACCACATAGCCGAAGATAACAGCCTTGAAGATGGTCTGCCTGACATCGGCCCCCAGCACCGGCAGCGAGCCGACGATGCGTGCACCGATGGCGCTTGGCGGCGGCAACAGGATGAAGGGAATGCCGGCACCACGCGTCACCGCCTCCCAGATGATCAGGATCCAGGCGCCGAAGATGGCCGGAATGATCAGGCGCAGGGCGGTTGACGCCCAGCGCGACGTCGGGCGAAACGACGACAAGACCGTTACGCAGCGCCAGGCCAAAAACCACGCCGCGACGAGCAGCAGATAGAAGGATGCGCGAGCGCTGCCCTCATTGCCGGTTATGCCGGCGAGCAGCATCCACGCTGCGCCATGCGCGCCAAGGAACAGCAACACCACCCCGATCATCGGTGGAAAGTTGTCGGCCTCGATTGCCACGAGCAGCAAAATGAAAATCAAAACCGCAGTTGCCATGCCGTAACCGGGCGTAGCACTGACGAGCGGCCAAAGAAGCAGCGCGCCGGCAAGCAGGACAAGCGCTGCATACCCCTGCCAGGATCGAGGCGTGATTGAGGAAAGGCTCAGGATGGAGCTCATGCCGGCCTCCCGCCCATGGCGCGGTCGACAAGGCGCCCGGCGATGCCGACGACCATCACCAGCAGCGCCGCGACCACCGACCCGGCAACCAGAGCCGACCAGATGTCGATGGTCTGGCTGTAGTAGGCGCCGGCGAGCAATTTGGCGCCGATGCCGGCGACGGCGCCGGTCGGCAACTCGCCGACGATGGCGCCGACCAGGCTGGCGGCCACCGCCACCTTCATCGAGGTAAACAGGAACGGCACCGAAGCCGGCACCCGCAATTTCCAGAAGGTCTGCGAGGCACTGGCATTATAGGTGTGCATCAGGTCGAGATGGGTAAGCTCGGGCGAGCGCAGTCCCTTCACCATGCCGACTGCCACCGGAAAGAACGACAGATAGGTCGAGATCAGCGCCTTCGGGATAAGCCCGGTGATGCCGATCGCCGCCAGCACGACTATGATCATCGGCGCCACCGCCAGGATCGGAATGGTCTGCGAGGCGATGATCCACGGCATCAGACTGCGGTCGAGCGTCGCCACATGCACGATGCCGACGGCGATGACGATGCCGAGCGCCGTGCCGAAAGCAAAGCCGAGCAGCGTCGACGACAGCGTCACCCAGGCATTGTAGACAAGGCTGCGGTTCGAGGTGATGCTGCGCAGAAAGGTGTTTTCGAAAAAATTCACCGCCACCTGATGCGGCGCCGGCAGCGTCGGCTTCGGCTGCGCCAGCGTCTTGCCGATGAATTCCACAATACCCGGTGTCTGATTGGCGCGGCGGTCGAGATCGCGCTGGAACGGCGTGTTGAGGATGACGGCCATGACGTACCAGACGACGACAACGCCCAGGAGGATCGAGGTCACCGGAACGATCTTGTCGCGAAACGAGTCCATCTAGCAGGCCTCGCCGGGTAAGCGCCCTCCTCTCCCCAACGGGGAGAGGGTGACTGGAGCGAAGCGGAGGCCGGGTGAGGGTGACCGCGCTTTTGTCATCCTAGGGCGGAAGCGCCGCGAAGCGGCGTGCGTATCGGGAGCGCCCCACCACGCTTTCGTCATCCTAGGGCGAAGCAAGGAGCGAAGCGACGCGGCGCAGACCCTAGGATCCATGCCGTAACCTCCCCGCTCCGCAACGGTGCTGAAAATGGCTCCCTCCACACCGCTCTGCCCGGCGAATATTCTGAACCGCTTGCGCCTTTCGGCTAATGTCACGGCATGGATCCTAGGGTCTGCGCACGCCGCTTCGCGGCGGCTCCGCCCTAGGATGACGAAGGCATTGTTGACCGCTCCCTCGCGGGGCGGAGGCACCTCCTGCGTCGAACGCGCAAGCCCGTCGCGCGCGCCCTCAATCATCATAGCTGTGCCCCGCCCTCAGGCCGTCGCGCACGCGTGCCGCGATGGCCAGGAACTCCGGCGTCTCGCGGATATCGAGCGGTCGCTTTTTCGGCAGCGTCGATTCTATGACGTCGCTGACACGCCCCGGGCGCGGCGACATGACGATGATGCGCGTCGACAGATAGACCGCCTCGGGGATCGAATGGGTGACGAAGCAGATAGTCTTGTTGGTGCGCTCCCAAAGCTCCAGCAGCTGTTCGTTGAGGTGATCGCGCACGATCTCGTCCAGCGCGCCGAACGGCTCGTCCATCAACAAAAGGTCGGCGTCGAAGGCGAGCGCCCGCGCGATCGAGGCGCGCTGCTGCATGCCGCCCGAAAGCTGCCAGGGGTATTTCTTCTCGAAGCCGCTGAGATTGACAAGGTCGAGGGTTCGCTTGATGCGCGCCGCCTGCTCCGCTCTGGACAGGCCCATGATCTCCAGCGGCAGTGCCACATTGCGCTCGATCGTGCGCCACGGATAAAGTGCGGCCGCCTGGAAGACATAGCCATAGGCGCGGCTCTGGCGCGCCTGCTCGGGCGTCATGCCGTTGACGGAGATGGCTCCCGATGTCGGCTTCTCCAGATCGGCGATGACGCGCAGCAAGGTCGTCTTGCCGCAGCCGGAGGGCCCGATGAAAGACACGAATTCCCCCTTGCCGATCGTCAGGTCGACATTCGACAGCGCCTGTACCGGACCATCATTGGTCTGGAAGGTCAGGCCAAGCTTGCTTGCCGAAACAACGGCTGGCGATACTCCCGTCATCGGCCGTAGCCTGTCGCTTCCGGCCACTGCGGCGCCGGCCGGAATCCCATTGATTTTACCCCGATGTTGCTTTCCACTCGCCCAGTCCTACTCGCCGCAGTTTTACTCGCCCCAGTTCTACGCGCCCTTGTCCCATCAGATAGACGCCCGGAGTTGCCCCGATGTCGCCCAAACCGACTTGCCATCTTATCCGCCCTGAAAGCTCTTATGAAGGCAAGCAGGGCCTGAGTTATTTCGCCGGTATCGCCGCCGAAACAGTCGGCTCGTCCGGCATCTGCATGCATCTGCTGACCATGCCGCCGGGTGCCCGCGCCAAGGCGCATATGCACGAAAACCATGAAACCGCGATCTATGTGCTCTCCGGCGAAGTCCATACCTGGTATGGCGACCGGCTCGAACAGCATATCGTGGTCAAGGCCGGCGATCTTTTCTATATTCCCCCCGGCGTGCCGCATCTGCCGGCCAATCTGAGCGACGGCCCCGCCTCGGCGGTCATTGCCCGAACCGATCCCAACGAACAGGAAAGCGTCGTCCTGCTGCCGGAACTGGACGGGTTGGTCGCCTGACGCCGGCATCGAGGCGGCGGTCGTCATCGGCACCGTCACGAACATGATTTCAGCGGCCCTATCTCCTCAAGGCCGGGAATGGTCACGAAGAAACCGTCCCCTCCCCTATTGATGACCTTGACGACATCCGTGGTCGTGCCCTCCTCGCCCTCGGCGAAACAGGTGGAACTCAACAACAGGGTGCCAGGCGCCGCCGTCAGTCGCTGTGCGAACTGGCAGCCGCTGCCATAGGTTTCGACGCCGTCGGCGGTCAGCACGACATAATCGTCGCTGTCCTGATAACCGAGCCGTACACCAGCGCAACCGACCTCATTGCCAAAGGAGCCGGCAAGGACGTCAGCCGCCGCCGGCCCGGCGGCAAGGATCACCGCGGCCATTGAGATAATCGCTCCGTGGCTCGCCAAGCTCAAACGCCCGTCGCCGGGATGCCCGTCCGTTCCACCTTGCGCGGCGCGGAAATTTCCTTCCACGTCGACAGCGCCCGGTTGACCGCCGCGTTCGGCTCGCGAGCGACGAATTCGCCATGGCCGGGCTTCGCCTTGACCTCGTTTTCCTCGATCGACAGTTCGCCGCGCGAGAAGACGAAGCGCGGCAGGCCGGTTACCTCAAAACCTTCGAAGACATTGTAGTCGATCACCGACTGCTGCTTCTTGGCCGTGATCTTCTTCTTGCGCTTCGGGTCCCATACGAGGATGTCGGCGTCCGCGCCTTCGACGATGGCGCCCTTCTTCGGGTACATGTTGAGGATCTTGGCGATGTTGGTCGAGGTCACCGCGACGAACTCGTTCATCGTCAGCCGGCCGGTCTTGACGCCGGTCGTCCACAGCACCGGCAAACGATCCTCGAGCCCGCCCGTGCCGTTCGGGATCTTGGTGAAATCGCCGACGCCGTTGCGCTTCTGTTTGGTGGTGAAGGCACAATGGTCGGTCGCCACCACTTGCAGCGACCCGGCCTGCAGGCCGGCCCACAGCGAATCCTGGTGCAGTTTGTTGCGGAAGGGCGGGCTCATCACCCGCCGCGCCGCATGGTCCCAGTCCTTGTTGAAATATTCGCTCTCGTCCAGCGTCAGGTGCTGGATCAGCGGCTCGCCGAATACCCGCATGCCTTTCTGGCGCGCCCGGCGGATGGCTTCGTGCGCCTGCTCGCAGGAGACATGCACGACATAGAGCGGCACACCGGCCATGTCGGCGATCATGATGGCGCGGTTGGTCGCCTCGCCTTCGACTTCAGGCGGGCGCGAATAGGCGTGTCCCTCCGGGCCGCTGTTGCCCGCCGCCAGCAGCTTCTGCGACAGCGCCGCCACCACGTCGCCATTCTCGGCATGGACCAGCGGCAGCGCGCCAAGATCGGCACAGCGTTGGAACGACGAATAGAGCTCGTCGTCATCGACCATCAGCGCGCCCTTGTAGGCCATGAAATGCTTGAACGAGGTAATGCCCCTGTCGACGACGGTGGCCATCTCGTCGAACACCTGCTTGCCCCACCAGGTGATCGCCATGTGGAAGGAATAGTCGCAGGACGCCTTCGAAGTCTTGTTGTCCCACATCTGCAGGGCCTCGAGCAGCGACTGCTGCGGCCCTGGCAGGCAGAAATCGACGACCATCGTCGTGCCGCCGGCAAGGGCCGCGCGGGTGCCGGATTCAAAGTCATCGGCCGAATAGGTGCCCATGAACGGCATTTCGAGATGGGTATGCGGGTCGATGCCGCCCGGCATCACATAGCAGCCGCTGGCGTCGAACTCATGGTCGCCATGCAGATCCGGCCCGATGCCGATGATCTTGCCGTGCTTGAACAGCACATCGGCCTTCCACGTCCGGTCGGCGGTGACGATGGTGCCGTTCTTGATGACTTTGGACATTTTGTTGTTCCCTTATTCTCTTCGCGCTTCTTGTGAGCGGCGTTGCGAGGCTATCCCATCATTCGACAATGACCGCCGTGTCCACCACCGCATGGAACAGCACGTCGGCGCCGGCCGCTGCCCATTCCTTGGTGATTTCCTCGGCTTCGTTGTGGCTGAGCCCGTCGACACAGGGGCACATCACCATTGCGGTGGGTGCGACGCGGTTGATCCAGCAGGCGTCATGGCCGGCGCCCGAGACGATGTTGCGATGCGTATATCCCAGGCGCTCCGCCGCATCCCGCACAGCCTTGACGCAGCCCGCGTCGAAAGTGACCGGGTCGAAATGGCCGACCTGCTCGATTTGATATTTGATGTCGAGCGCGTCGCAGATCGTGTCGATGCCTTCGCGGATGCGGCCGTCCATGGCGTCCAGCACTTCCTTTTCCGGCGAGCGGATGTCGATGGTGAAGACGGTGCGGCCGGCGATGATGTTGCGCGAGTTCGGATAGACCTCCATATGGCCGACCGCGCCGACGGCGTCGGGTTGGTAGTCCATGGCGATCTCGTGCACCAGTTCGATCACCCGCGCCATGCCGAGCCCGGCATTGCGCCGCTTCGGCATCGGCGTCGAGCCGGTGTGCGCCTCCTTGCCGGTCAGCGTCACCTGCAGCCATTTCAACCCTTGCCCATGGGTGACGACACCGATGTCGATGCCCTCGTCCTCGAGGATCGGGCCCTGCTCGATATGCAATTCGAAGAAGGCGTGGATCTTGCGCTCACCGACTTTCTCGGTGCCCTTCCAGCCGATCCGTTCGAGCTCCTCGCCGAATTTCTTGCCGTCCTTGTCGACATGTGAATAGACGTCGGCCTGGTCGAGCACGCCGGCGAACACCCCGGACGCCATCATCGCCGGCGCAAAGCGGGCGCCTTCCTCGTTGGTCCAGTTGGTAACGACGATCGGGTGCTTGGTCTTGATGCCGAGATCGTTGAGCGAGCGCACGACCTCCAGGCCGCCGAGCACCCCGAGCACGCCGTCATACTTGCCGCCGGTCGGCTGGGTGTCGAGATGGCTGCCGACATAGACCGGCGGCAGGCTGGGGTCGGTGCCTTCGCGACGGGCAAACATCGTACCCATCTCGTCGACGCCCATTTCGAGCCCCGCCTCATCGCACCAGCGCTTGAACAGATGCCGCCCTTCGCCGTCCTCGTCGGTAACGGTCTGGCGATTGTTGCCGCCGGCAATGCCGGGGCCGATCTTCGCCATCTCCATTATCGAATCCCACAAACGGTCTGAATTGATTCGCAGATTCTCGCCGGGGGCGGCCATATTCTAAAACCTCATTGGTTGTGGCACGCCAGCGTCCCCCTCCCCCTCGAGGGGAGGGTGGCCGCGAAGCGGTCGGGTGGGGTCGGCTGACATGCGCGCGACCTTCTCCTTGACCACCTGTGCGACATGCCAAGCGCTGTTTATGACATCGGGCTCATCGACGCGAAAGATATCGAACCCGAGCGATCGCAGATAGGCATCACGGACGGCGTCGTGCCGTTTGCCCTTCTCCTGTTCGTGCAGATCACCATCGATTTCAACGACCAGCTTTACCGCAAGGCAAGCAAAGTCGACGATATAAGGCCCGATCGGACACTGGCGGCGGAATTTCATCCCGGCCGATTTCAATTCGCGCAGTTCATACCAAAGCAGCGATTCGCCTTTGGTCGCATGAACTCGAAGCGCGCGCGCCTTCTGGCGCATTTCGAAGCTCACGCGGGTCCGGGGCATCACAGGCACCTATGCGGCCGAAGGTCAGGCTGGCGCGCTGCCGCGCCGACCCCACCCGGCCGCTTCGCGGCCACCCTCCCCTCAAGGGGGAGGGAAAGCTGCAGCGCGTTCCTCAATCCACCGCCCTCAGCACTTCGCGCACGTGGTCGATCAATTCGTTGATCTGGCCCTTGGTGATGATCAGCGGTGGCGACAGCGCGATGATGTCGCCGGTGGTGCGGATCAATGCACCGCGCTCGAACGCCTTGACGAAAGCCGAGAAGGCCCGCTTCGTCGGCTGGCCGGCGATCGGCGCCAGCTCGATCGCGCCGATCAGGCCGATGTTTCTGATATCGATGACGTTCGGCTCGCCCTTCAGCGAGTGCAGCGCGTCCTCCCAGTACGGCGCCAGTTCCTCGCCGCGCGTCAGCAGCCCCTCTTCCTTGTAGGTGTCGAGCGTGCCCAACGCCGCCGCGCAGGCGATCGGATTGCCCGAATAGGTGTAGCCGTGGAAGAACTCGATCATGTGCTCGGGCCCGGTCATGAACGCGTCGTGGATTTCCTTCTTCACGAACACCGCGCCCATCGGGATGACGCCGTTGGAGACGCCCTTCGCCGTGGTCATGATATCCGGCGTGACACCGAAATAGTCGGCGGCGAACGGCGTGCCGAGGCGGCCAAAACCGGTGATGACCTCGTCGAAGATCAGCAAGATGCCATGCTTGGTGCAGATCTCGCGAAGCCTCTCGAGATAGCCCTTCGGCGGCAGGATGACGCCGGTGGAACCGGCCACCGGCTCGACGATGACGGCGGCAATGGTCGAGGCGTCGTGCAGTGCGACGATGCGCTCCAGCTCGTTCGCCAGTTCCGCGCCATGCTCCGGCACGCCCTTGGTGAAAGAGTTCTTTTCCGGCAGATGCGTGTGTGGCATGTGATCGACGCCGCCGAGCAGCGTGCCGAACATCTTGCGGTTGGTGACGATGCCGCCGACCGAGATGCCGCCGAAATTGACGCCGTGATAGCCGCGCTCGCGGCCGATCAGACGGGTGCGCGAGCCCTCGCCTTTTACGCGGTGATAAGCGATTGCCATCTTCAGCGCCGTCTCGACCGATTCCGAGCCGGAATTGGTGAAGAACACATGGTCCATGCCCTTCGGCGCGATGTCGACCAGCCGGTTCGCCAGCTCGAACACGATCGGATGGCCCATCTGGAACGCCGGCGCATAGTCGAGCTCGGCCGCCTGGCTCTGGATCGCCTCGGTGATCTTCGGGCGGCAGTGGCCGGCATTGACGCACCACAGGCCGGCGGTGCCGTCGAGCACCTTGCGCCCGTCGCTGGTCGTGTAGTGCATGTCCTTGGCCGACACCATCATGCGCGGCGCCTGCTTGAACTGCCGGTTTGCCGTGAACGGCATCCAGAATGCGCTGAGATCGTTCGGCGTGACTTTCAGCCGGTTGGACATGACCAAGACTTCCCCTTGTAACCTGTTTCGGTGCGGCTAACGCTTGGTCTTTCCAACGCTTGGTCTTCGCGACGTTTTCGTGCTACGCAAATTTTTGACCGGTTGGACAAACGTTAGCACCGCCTTATCAGCGGTCAAGGGATTACTAGCGGAAATGCGGCTTTCGAAGTGCGCTCCACAGGGCGAGGAAAAACTGGTCCAGAGAATTGGTCCAGACACTCCTCACGGCGAAGGTTTTGCGGGGTGACGGGGGCGGTCGAAAGCTCCCCTCCTCGCCGCACCCGCATTCAGCTGGAAAAGCGCGAGCTCATCCTGGAGGCGGCGCTAGAAGTCTTCTCCACCAACGGTTTTCGCGGCTCGACCATCGACCAGATCGCCGAAGCCGCCGGCATGTCGAAGCCGAACCTGCTCTATTATTTCCGCCGCAAGGAGGACATCCACGAGACGCTGATGCAGCGGCTTCTCGACACCTGGCTGGCGCCGCTGCGCGAGCTCGACGACATTGGCGATCCCTTGACCGAATTGCGCAGCTACATCAGGCGCAAGCTCGAAATGGCGCGCGACTTCCCGCGCGAGAGCCGCCTGTTCGCCAACGAGATCCTGCAGGGCGCGCCGCGCATCATGCCGATGCTGGAAGGCGAGTTGAAGACGCTGGTCGACGAGAAAGCCAACGTCATCAAGGGCTGGATGCGCGCCGGCAAGATTGCCCGCACCGACCCCTGGCACCTGATCTTCTCGATCTGGGCGACGACCCAGCATTATGCCGATTTCGACGTCCAGGTCCGCGCCGTGCTCGGCCCCGACCGCGGCGGCGACGGCCGCTTCGAGGATGCCGCAAGGTTTCTCGAGCAACTGTTCATCGACGGGCTGAAGCCGAAGGGCTGAGGCAGCTCGGCTCCCCCATTGCTTCGTCATCCTGGGGCGCAGCAAGGAGCGGAGCGACGCAGCGCAGACCCCAGGATCCATGCCGTGACCTCAGAGCGTTGCTGCGGTGCAGGATTCTGCTCCGCTGCACTCTTCCGTTAAGGTTATGGCATGATGGGGTGGACGGCGCCCGACGGCATCGGATGTGCCAGAATGAGTTCATTGAGATCTCAAACAAGGGAGCCGTCCGTGGAACACCTTATCCGTATTGGCATGGATACGTCCAAGAGTGTTTTTCAGCTGCATGGTGTCGACGCTGCGGAGCGTTCGGTGCTGGTGCGTAAATTGCAACGGCGGGCGGTAGTCCCGTTCTTCGCCAAGCTTGCGCCGGTGAGGATCGGGCTGGAGGCGTGCGGTGGCTCGCATTACTGGGCGCGCACGCTGTCGGGGCTGGGTCATGAGGTGGTGCTGATCGCGGCGCAGCACGTGAAGCCGTATGTGCGGCGCGGCAAGCATGACGCGGCTGACGCCGAGGCGATCTGCGAGGCGATGAGCCGGCCCAGGACACGCTTTGTTGGGATCAAGAGCGGCGAGCAGCAAGCGGCGCAGATGCTGTTTGGGGTGCGCGAGCAGCTGGTGCGGCGGCGCACGCAGCTTTCCAACACGATCCGCGGCTACGCAGCCGAATTCGGCCTGGTGGCCGCACAAGGCCTTGCCCGCATCGAGCCACTGCTGGCCCGCATTGCCGGCGACGCGACGGTGCCGGCGCTGGCAAAGGAACTGCTTGAGACGCTCGGCGA